>JAEUOG010000010.1 GCA_016790815.1 Dechloromonas sp. | reverse complement strand
GAGAAGATGGAACCCCACCACTGCCAGTATTCCGGCGTACCGATCCAGAAGTAGTGGTGACCCGTACCGATAATGCCCGAGATCAGCGTCAGGGTGACGATGACGTACAGCCACTTTTCGATCACTTCACGGTCGACGCCGGTCGTCTTGATCAGCACGAAGGCGAGGAAGGAGCCGAGGATCAGTTCCCATACGCCTTCAACCCAGAGGTGCACAGTCCACCACCAGAAGAACTTGTCGAGAACGACGTTCGCCGGGTTGTAGAAAGAGAACAGGAAGAAGACGGCGAGGCCCCACAGACCAATCAGCAGCACCAGCGAAATGGCAGTCTTCTTGCCCTTCAGCACCGTCATGGTGATGTTGAACAGGAATACCAGGGCAACGACGACGATACCCAGTTTGGTTGGCAGCGGCTGTTCGAGGAACTCGCGGCCCATGGTTTCGACGAGGTTGTTGCCGGTCAGTTCGGCCAACGTGGCGTAAGGAACCGCGAGATAGCCGACGATCGTGGCGGCACCCGCGACCAGGAAGATCCAGAACATGAGCAGCGCCAGTTTAGGGCTGAACAGTTCAGTTTCGGATTCCTCCGGGATCAGGAAGTACGCGCCACCCATGAAGCCAAACAGCAGCCACACGATGAGCAGGTTGGTGTGGACCATGCGGGCCACGTTGAAAGGAATTTCGGGGAACAGGAAGTCGCCGAGTACATACTGCAGGCCAAGAATCAGGCCGAACAGGATCTGACCGACAAACAGGCCGATTGCCGCGATGAAGTAGGGTTTTGCAACCGCTTGGGATTTGTATTGCATGATCAGTTCTCCTCTCGATCAGCCTTGGTCGTTGGGCGGCCAGTTAGCATCGTTGATCGAATTGACGTGCTTCAGGAAGGCCACGATGGCATCCAGTTGCTCGTCGGTGAAGTTGAATTGAGGCATGCTGCGGCGACCTGGTATACCTTCTTTCGGACGGCTCTGGATGAATGCCTTGACGCCTTCGTCGCCGTAGCGAACGATGACGTTACCCAGTTCCGGTGCGAAGTATGCACCTTCACCCATCAGGGTGTGGCAACCGATACAGTTATTGACTTCCCATAGCTTCTTGCCCTCGGCGATCTGCGGCGTCATATTGGCCCGCATGTCACGTTTGGGTAGTTGTGAGAGTGTGTCGAATGACAGCGCAAGGAACAACAGGAAGAAGAAGACGGTCCCCCCGTAAAAAATGTTCCGCGCCATCGATTTGGTGAAAGCGCCACTCATTGTTTTCCCCCTTTCGGAAATTGTTTGGCCGACGGATGGTAGGTTGGGGGGGCATGCACAATCTTTGATGCCGGCTAAAAAAGCCGAATTACTTGAGGCATCGGGGATCGCGGTGTCGGCTGTATACTCTCGCTTCCTCACGTTGAAAGCATTTCATGGCCTCATCCAGCGACAACGCCAGCATGGCGCTCTTCTGCGACTTCGAGAACGTCGCTCTCGGCGTCCGCGATGCCCAGTACGAAAAATTCGACATTCGGCCCGTGCTCGAGCGCCTGCTTGCCAAGGGCAACATCGTCGTCAAGAAAGCCTATTGCGACTGGGATCGTTACAAGGCCTTCAAGTCGGCGATGCACGAAGCCAATTTCGAACTCATCGAGATCCCGCACGTCCGCCAGTCCGGCAAGAACTCGGCCGACATCCGCATGGTCGTCGATGCCCTCGACCTCTGCTACACCAAGGCCCACGTCGACACCTTCGTGATCATCAGCGGCGACTCGGATTTCTCGCCGCTAGTCTCAAAGCTGCGTGAGAACGCCAAAAAAGTGATCGGTGTTGGCGTCAAGCAATCGTGTTCCGACCTGCTTGTCACCAACTGCGACGAGTTCATCTACTACGACGACCTCGTCCGAGACCGCGAAGGCCGTGGCAATGCGCGGCGCGACCGCGAGGCGCCCAAGCGCTCGCCGGAGGAAGAGGCCAAACGCAATCAGAAGCAGGAGGAGCGCAAGACCAAGGCGATCGATATTGTCGCGTCCACCTTTGTCGACCTCATGGCCGATCGTGGCGAAAGCGAGCGCATCTGGGCGTCCGTACTCAAGGAGGTCGTCAAGCGCCGTAATCCGGGCTTCAACGAAAGCTATTACGGTTTCCGGACCTTCGGCAATCTGCTGGAAGAGGCTGCCAGCCGCGGCTTGCTTGGCTTCGGGCGCGATGACAAGGGCGCCTTCGTTTTCCGCGGACAGGCGCGTCCGGCCTTAAGTGACAACGAACTGGCTGGCGAACCGTCGGTGGAGCAGGCAGCGTCAACGATCGAGACGACGGCGGGTTCCACGGTCAACTTGGAAAATGAATCCAAAATGGAATCACCGGTAGTCGAACCGGAAGCGGCCGGAAACCCCCGCCGACGCGGCGGCCGTCGCTTGCGCAATAGTCGGGAGCGCACGGTGGGCGAGCAACTTGGTCCGGTGTCCGAGGCGACATCGGTCAGCCCGGTGGCTGACAGCCAACCGGAGCCAGGGGTGAGCGAAGCCGCTTCGGAGGCGCCATCTGAAAACAAGCCACGTCGCAGTTCTCGCCGTCCGCGCAAGACTGAGGCTGCGAAAGAATCTTCTGTTCAAGCTGTCGAGTCGCCCGTGGTCGTTGTTGCGAGCTCGGAGCTTGGCGCCGAGGGCAAGGCCAAGTCGGCCAAGGCCAAGGGTCCGTCGCGTCCGCGCAAGGCGAAGGTCACAGCCGATACTCAGGAAAGTTGATTTTTTGCGGTGCCATTCATGGCCCCGTTAGCATCAGATGACGGCCAGCAGTTTGGCGCGCAGGCTCTCGGCTTCCCGTCGGCCTTCGCGTGACATCACGATGGCGTGATACCACTCGTCGTACATGGCACGCAGCTCAAGATGGCTGCTTGCCTTTTCGATGCGGTCGAGTAGGGAGCTGTTACCGAGCGCGCCGACGAAGGCGTTCAACGTGTTGTTCATGAAGTTGCGGGCTTTCTGCAGGCGAACCGGATCGTGGTCGGTCGGCAACTCGCCGAAGGCCGTGATCGAAGGTAGCGGTGGCTGAGGAGCCACGGCTTTTCCGGAGGTGTCGATGAGGCTTGAAAGTTCGATGTAACCGGCCTCCTCGAGCATGCCCAAAGTGTGCTGCAGGTCATCGGAAACCAGCACGCTGCGCAGATCGTCGACCGTCCGTTTTCCGTCCACGAAAATCAGCACCCTGCGAACGCGCGGCGAAAGCCCGCCAGCCTTCGTGGCGATTTCGTCATGCCCCTTCGGGGTTTTGGCGAAAACGACGCCCATGGTTTGTCTCCATTACTTTAGTAATATTTTGTAGGGCATTTTACACAAAAGAAAAACCCGCCGAGCGGCGGGTTTTGAGGAATATCAAAAAACTGGGGGGTCAGGCGGCTGCTTGCACTGGAATCTTGTGGCCGCGACGCGTGATGCGGTTCTGAGAATCAACGTAGATCAGGTCCGGCTCGTGACGGGCCAGTTCCACTTCGTTATACACCGCAAAGGTGGCGATGATCAGAATGTCACCCGGTGCGGCACGGCGGGCAGCGGAGCCGTTGACCGAGATGACGCCTGAGCCGCGTTCGGCACGGATGGCGTAGGTGGTGAAACGCTCGCCATTGTTGACGTTCCAGATGTCAATCTGTTCGTATTCCTTGATGTTGGCTGCTTCGAGCAGATCTTCATCAATGGCGCAGGAACCCTCGTAGTGCAGGTCGGCGTGGGTTGCGGTCACGCGGTGCAACTTGGATTTCAGCATCGTTCTCTGCATGGTTTCACTCATCCAGATAGTTGGGGGAAGCGCATTGTAACGACAATGACACCACTGTCAACGCCAGTAATTATGGATATTTCCGCTGCGTCAAATCTCGAGGTTGTCAATCAGTCGCGTGGTTCCGAGGCGACTCGCGGCAAGCACCACCAGTGGGGCATCTACGCCTTTTGGCGGGGACAGGTCAGACTGTTGTCGCACCGCAACATAGTCCGTTTTCCAGCCTGCTGCGGTCAACTCGGAAACAGCCCTGTTTTCAAGATCGCCGTAGTTTGTTTTGCCGGCGCGAACGGCATTGCGGATTTCGTTGAGAAGTCGGTACAGGCGTGGCGCTTCGGCGCGTTCTGTCGCGCTCAGATAGCCGTTGCGCGATGAGAGGGCCAGACCGTCTTCGGCGCGCACCGTCTCGCCACCGATAATCTCGATGGGCAGCGCCATCTGACGCGTCATGTTGCGGATGACCATGAGCTGCTGGTAGTCCTTCTTGCCGAATACGGCAGCCTGCGGCTGCACGCAGTTGAACAGCTTGAGGACGACGGTGGCAACGCCACGGAAATGGCCGGGGCGGAACTCGCCATCCAGAATGTTCTGGATGGCCGGCGGCTCGACCGTGTATTCCTGTGGTTCCGGGTAAAGGTCTATTTCCGTTGGCGCGAACAGTACATCCACACCAGCGGCGGCCAGCTTGTCGCAGTCAGCCTGAAAAGTGCGCGGGTACTTGTCGAAATCGTCGTTTGGCCCGAATTGCAGGCGATTGACGAAGATTGAGGCAACGACCGTATCGCCATGGGCTCGTGCCTGTTCCATCAGGCTGATGTGGCCGGCGTGCAGGTTACCCATCGTCGGCACGAAAACGACGCGGCCGCGCCCCTTGAGCGCCGAACGCAGGTCGGCGATGGCAGAAATGATTTGCATGGCTTTAAGCGGAATAGGTGTGTTCTGGGCCGGGGTAGCTGCCATCCTTGATGGCAGAGACAGCACGGCAGGCGGCGTCGTGGATGCTGCTGGCGCCGTCCATGAAATTCTTGACGAACTTGGCTTTCTTGCCGGGCGGAATGTCGAAGGCGTCGTGCACGACCAGCACCTGGCCGGAGCAGTCCTTGCCGGCGCCGATGCCGATGGTGATGATGTGCAGGCTGGCCGTGACTTCAGCGGCCAGCACGGCGGGGATGGCTTCGAGTACGATCATCGTCGCACCGGCATTTTGCAGCGCCAGCGCGTCGTCCTTGAGTTTCTGCGCGGCAGCTTCGCCCTTGCCCTGCACCTTATAGCCGCCGAGCACATGAACAGACTGTGGCGTCAGGCCAACGTGGCCGCAGACGGGAATGCCGCGGTCAACGAGGAATTTGACGGTTTTTGCCATTTCCAGGCCGCCTTCGAGCTTGACCATCTGGGCGCCGGCCGCCATCAACGTCACGGCGTTGCGGAAAGCCTGTTCCGGTGACTCCTGATAGCTGCCGAAAGGCATGTCGGCGATGATGAAGCAGCGGTCGCAGCCCCGTTTGACGGCCGCCGTGTGGTAGGCGATATCAGCCACTGTGACCGGCAGCGTCGTGTCGTGGCCCTGGATGACGTTGCCCAGCGAGTCGCCGATCAGCAGACACTCAACGCCGGCACCGTCGAGCAGACGGGCGAAGCTGGCATCGTAGGCGGTGAACATGACGACCTTCTCGCCGGCCGCGTAGAGTTTGGCGAGGTCTGATTGGGTCAGGCGGCGGGTAATGGTTTGGGCAGACATTCAAGTCCTGAAAACGAAATAGACGGCGCCTAGGATACACAGAGCAGCCCACAAATAGTCAAGCTTGAGCGGCTGATTCATGTAGAAAATGGCAAATGGCACGAAGACGGTGAGGGTGATCACTTCCTGCAATATCTTGAGTTGGCCGAGGTCGAGCTCCGTATTTCCGATGCGGTTGGCCGGTACCTGCAGCAGGTATTCAAACAGGGCAATGCCCCACGAGATCAGTGCGGCGATCCACCACGGCTTGTCGTTGAGGTTCTTGAGATGCGCGTACCAGGCGAAAGTCATGAAGACGTTCGACAAGGCCAGCAGCGTCACCGTCTGCCAGAGCACGGGGATGTGCAGGCCGAGAACGGTCACAGCTTCACGATGCCCTGATTGGCGACGGCCGGCAGCCAGGCGGCGACGGTGCCGCGACCGGGGATGGAGAGGCTCGGGGCGATTTCAGCCAGCGGTTGCAACACAAAGGCGCGCAGGTGAAGTCGCGGATGCGGCAGGCTCAGGCGTGGCAGTTCGATGAACTGGTCGTTGAAGAGGAGCAGATCGAGGTCGAGGGTGCGCGGGCCGTTCTTTTCGGTACGAATGCGGCCAAAGCGTTCTTCGATGTCGAACAACGCGTCGAGCAGTACTTCCGGTGCCAGCGTGGTTTCGAGTTCGGCCACGGCATTGACGAACTCCGGTTGTTCGGTAATGCCGACCGGCGCCGTGCGGTAGAGCGAAGAGCTATGGACGATGCGGCTTTCCGGCAGGTTCGCCAGTGCTGCAAAAGCGGCGAGCACTGTAGCCGCCGGGTCGCCGAGGTTGGCGCCCAGCGCAACGTAGGCGGTGTTCATTCGGGCGAGCCGGTGGCTGTGCTTTCGCCTGCGGGCTTCTTCCTGCGCCGGCGACGCTTCTTTTCGCCAGCCTGTTCCGGCTGCAGCATTTCGGCGCGCTCTTCGCCATCGACTTTCTGGAAGCGTGTCCACCAGTCTGCCAATTCCATATCGATTTCGCCGGATTCGGCGCGCAGCACCAGAAAGTCGTAACCGGCGCGGAAACGTGGCTGTTCGAGCAGGGCGTAGGGACGCTTGCCGGAGCGCGCATCGAAGCGCGGTTGCAGGGCCCAGATGTCCTTGATGTCGCCGGCGATACGGCGCGTGATGGCGAGCTTTTCGCCCTGCACGTCGATGACCGTGTCCATCGCCTGGTAGAGCGCCGGAATCTTCGGCTCGCCCTTGGCCTTGAGCTTTTCCCAGTGAGCCAGCACTTCGTGCCAGAGCAGGGTGGCGAACAGGAAGCCGGGCGAGACACCTTTTTCCTGGCGGATACGGTCGTCAGTGTTTTTCAGCGAGAGCATGACGAATTTCTCGCCCATCGGCTGTTCGAGAATGACGTCGAGCAACGGCAACAGGCCGTGGTGCAGGCCCTCGTCGCGCAGCTGGGTGATGCATTTGACCGAATGCCCGGAGGTCAGCAGCTTGAGCATTTCGTCGAAGAGGCGGGCGGCCGGCACGTTTTCGAGCAGGTCGGCCATTTCACGGATCGGTTTCTTCGCTTCCGGGTCGATCATCAGACCGAGCTTGGCGGCCAGACGAACGGCGCGCAGCATGCGCACCGGGTCTTCACGGTAGCGAGCGCGTGGCTCGCCGATCATGCGCAGGGTTTTTTGCTTGAGGTCGCCGACACCGTGGTGATAGTCGATGATCGCTTCGGTGGCCGGGTCGTAGTACAGCGCATTGGCCGTGAAATCGCGGCGGGCGGCGTCGTCGGCATGGCTGCCGAAGACGTTGTCGTGCAGCACTCGGCCGTGTTCGTCGGTCTTGGTTTTCTCGTCGAGCATGCCGCGGAAGGTGGTCACTTCCAGCGTTTCCTGGCCCATCATGACGTGCACGATCTGGAAGCGGCGGCCGATGATGCGCGAGCGGCGGAAGGATCGGCGGACTTCTTCCGGCGTCGCGTCGGTGGCGATGTCGAAATCCTTGGGATCGGCACCAATCAGCAGGTCACGCACGGCGCCGCCAACGACGTAGGCCTTGAAACCATGGCCCTGCAGCGTTTCGCAGACGCGCCGGCTGCCGATGCTGATGCGGTCGCGGGTGATGCCGTGGCTGGAGACGGGGATGACGGCCGGTTCATGCTTGCCGGCTTTTGGCTTTTTGCCGCTGAAAACGCGGGAAATGAATTTGCGGATCACGTATTACCGTTCTATGAGCGTTCTGGACGCTGCGGGAAAAGGCGGATTCTACCGCAAAGTGATGATTTTCCAGCCCATTTCACCGGCATGGGCGCGCAGCGTTTCGTCCGGGTCGACGGCTACCGGTGTCTTGACCTTGCACATGAGCGGCAGGTCGTTGTGCGAGTCGCTGTAGAAAAAACTGTCATCAAAGCTGCCCCACCACAGGCCGAGCGATTCCAGCCAGTTTTCGACGCGCTCGATCTTGCCGTCGCGGAAGGAGGGCGTGCCGCGCGGGCCGCCGGAAAATGCCCCGTTTTGCAGGTCGACCGCAGGAATGGTGCCGATCAGGTGCGGAATGCCGAATTCGCGGCAGATGGCGCCGGTGACGAAGCTGTTGGTGGCGGTGACGATGGCACAGAGGTCGCCGGCATCCAGGTGCTGCTTGACCAGCGTACGTGCTTGCTGGCCGATGATGGGCAGAATGTGGCGAGCCATGTATTCACGGTGCCAGGCGTCGAGTTCGGCGCGTGAATGACGGGTCAGCGGGGCGAGCTGGAAGTTCAGAAACTCGTGGATGTCGAGCGTGCCGGCTTTGTATTGCTCGTAGAACTGGATGTTCTTCGCTTCCTGCAACTCGCGGTCGACGACGCCCTTGCTGATCAGGAATTGGGCCCATTCAAAATCGGAGTCGCCGGTGAGCAGGGTGTTGTCGAGGTCGAAGAGGGCGAGGTTCATGATCGGCTTCCTAATTGAGCAGTTCGCGTAGCAGCGGCAGGGAGACTGCGCGCTTCTGTTCCAGCGTGTATTGGTCGATGGCGACGATGATGGCGCTAAGCGTTCGCATGTCGCGCGGGGCATGGCGCATCAGGTAATCGATGATTTCCGGCGTCAGCTTGAGGGCGCGCTCTTTGCCTTGGGTGGCCAGCGCTTCGGCCTTTTCGGCATCGGATAGGGGTTGCAGGCGGCAGATGAGGCCGGAGCCAAGGCGGGTGCGCAGGTCTTCGCGCAACATCAGGTGCGCCGGTGGCTGCGCTGCTGCGGTCAACAGCATGCCGGAGGCCATTTTCAGGCGGTTGAAATGGTTGAAGAGGGCGATCTGGCCGGTTTCGTCTAGGCTTTCAACGTGATCGACGGCCAGTTGATCGGCCGTCGGAGCACTTTTCAGGGATGGATCGAGCGCTGCATCGACATAGGCAAAGCCACTCGCCTGGAGCAAATGCGAGCATCCCGAGCCGGCTTCGCCCCACAGGCAGAACGAGGTGTCGGCGCGCGTCCCGGCAAGCCATTCGGTGAACAGGGCCAGCGTTTCAGCATTGCCGCCGGCCACGAAGTTATCGAGCGTGGGCGAACTATCGGGCAGCAAATCGAGAATCAGCTGGCGCATCGGGAGATGGAAAGGAAACGGGGGCGAAATTCTAGCATTGCTCCCGATGCGCTCGCCCATTTCGGGCGAGGTTACCGTTTCGGCTCAGGCCTGGCGGGCCCGAACCGGAGGCAGTGGTTCTGGCGCCTAGACGGCGGCGCGTTGCAGGATGACCGCCAGTTGCGGGTAGTAGCCGGCGCAACTGCTGCGAATCTGGCGTTCCATCTGCAGACATTCGAGCGTGTTGCGGGCCGATGGAGACTGGCTCAGCAAGTCGGGGAAGGCGTCCCGCACATCGACGACGGCAAAGATGGTGGTCAGCACACGGGCGCATGCCTGGTAGTAGGCGGGATCGAGCCGGGCGAACTGGGCGCCGTTATCGCAGGTGTCCAGATAAGCTGCGGCGGACGCTGCGGTGCCGGCAAGGGAACGTATCTGAGCTTGGTTCAAGTAGGACATGGCGCTTCTCCTCGGCTGACTCTGTGCGGAAAACGGCTTCCGCAAGTGAGTTAACGACACGAGAGGCGAGAGGTTGAGGGTTCTAACGCGCTGAAACACTTATGTACACCGCACGTACAAAACTCAGGCCTTATTGCCAGCTGATCAGGCCGTAATTCTTCTTGCCGCGACGCAGGATGGTAAAGCGGCCGTACATCCGCTCGTCGTCGGCGATTTGATGATCGAGTGCATCGGCCTTGGCGCCGTTGATGGCGACGCTGCCGCCCTGGATGAACGTGCGGGCTTCCGACTTTGATTTGGCCAGATTGGCGGCGACGAGGGCGTCGATCAGGCTGGCGTTGGCTTTGTCGAGTTGCACGCCGGGCATGCCGTCCTGGGCCAGTTGTTCGAGGTCGTTTTCAGTCAGATTTTCCAGTTGACCGTGGAATAGGCTGTCGGTGATGCGGCGGGCGGCCATCAAGGCAACTTCGCCGTGCACCAGCCGGGTGGCTTCTTCGGCTAGGATGCGCTGGGCCTCGGGCTTGGTGCCGCTGGCCTTGTCGGTCGCTTCGATCTCGGCGATGCGGGCGACCGGCAGGAAGGTGAAGAAATTCATGAACTTGTAGACGTCGGCGTCGCTGGTGTTCAGCCAGAACTGGTAGAACGCGTACGGTGAGGTCTTCTTCGGGTCGAGCCAGATGGCGCCCGATTCGGTCTTGCCGAACTTGGTGCCGTCGGCCTTGGTGATCAGCGGCAGGGTCAGGCCGAAGACGTGTTTCTGATGCAGGCGGCGCGTCAGGTCGGTGCCGGCGACGATGTTGCCCCACTGGTCGGAACCACCGATCTGCAGCACGCAGCCGTAGCGCTTGTTGAGTTCGGCGAAGTCGTAGCCCTGGAGCAGGCTGTAGGAGAATTCGGTGTAGGAAATGCCCTGGTCTTCGCGGGTTAGCCGCTGCTGCACGGATTCCTTCTTGATCATGGCATTGACCGAGAAATGCTTCCCGATGTCGCGCATGAATTCGAGGCAGTTCATGCCGCCGAACCAGTCGTAATTGTTGGCCATGATGGCCGCATTGGCGCCGTCGAACTTGAGGAAGGGAGCAACCTGGGCGCGAATCTTGTCGACCCAGGTGGCGATCACGTCCGGCGTATTGAGCTTGCGCTCGGTGGCCTTGAAGCTCGGGTCGCCGATCATGCCGGTAGCGCCGCCGACCAGCGCGATGGGCTTGTGGCCGGCTTCCTGAAAGCGCTTGAGGATGAGCACCGGCACCAAGTGGCCGAGGTGCAGGCTGTCCGCCGTCGGGTCGAAGCCGCAATAGAGCGTTACCGATTCCTCAGTCAGTAGCTTGTCGAGCGCCGCAGCGTCGGTGATCTGGGCGATCAGGCCGCGATCGTGCAGATCTTGAATGAGGGGGGACTGGTACATTGCGTTTTCTCCACGGAACAGCGCCGCTGGCGCCGGAAATTCGAACCGGCGATTTTAGCAGAGGGGCTGGCGGTCGTTTCGGGCGTGGTGCGCGATTTGAAATTTGGCCAATTTTTCCGGTTGACCGTGGGAAGCTCCTAATCGGCCACTTCGGGCAAATCCCAGTTACCTACGCGGGCGTTGTCGGTCTGGTGAAATTGCCTGACCCAACTGATGAAGTTCTGAAAATCGCTGTTTTCCATTGCCAGACGATTGCAGGCGTCCCAATCGATATCTGATCGCTCGCGAGCCGGAATGAGAATTTCGCTTTCGCTTGGGTCTGCCGCGTTCAAGCGTATCAGGCCGATACCGTAGGAGGCGGCAAGTAAATGCAGTTCCTTCATTGCTGATTCCTGAATCTCTCCGGCGACCAGATAACCGAGATTGGCCCACGATGAATTCGACACAGCCTGGAACCAGACTTCACGAACATTGGCCCGATTGATCAATAGCTTGACCTCGAATGACCACAAACGAGCTCGTTGAGCTGCAACCTGCTGTACACAGGCGCGAATTTCCCGATCCCAACTTGCACCAAGGTCTTCCAAGGCAACGAGATCAGGGAAAAGCCATTTGTTTCCGTTGGGGCCGTTCCGGTTGGAGGAACGTTTTTCATCGATTCGTTTTGGGTAAAGCCCCCACTCACTGTGGAGGTAGAGGCACAACAACGGATAGAGATCATGCTCGGTAAGTTTTCCTGCATTGGGCGCGGCCGGTTTCTCCGCCTCGACAATTTCTGCGGCCTCACTGACAGCGGTCCAGTAATACTGACGGGGACGGCCTTCGGTAGTGCGAACCTGTGGCCAGCGTTTCTGGACTTCCGGTCGATTGGCGCCAATTTCTGCGACCAGTTGATAGAGGAAAGTCGTGTCCTCGCTCAAATCCTGCTGGCTGTTTTGCCGTTTTACCTCGCACGCTTCGCGCAGGTTCTCAAACATCCACAATGCGATTTGTCGTGCGGTGAAGCGTTCTTCCGGGCGGGTTTTCAGGAAGTCGACGATGGTTTGACGTAGGTTCAGCTTTGCGGTCATGGGGAGGACTGCATTCCAATGGTTTCGGTGGTTCCCCATATTAATTCATCCCAATGCCATGGGCGGTGAGCGAATTCGTTTGGATGCCCGGTGGGTTAGGGGGTAAGGGCGGTTTCGGGTAAAATCCTCGTTTTTTCCAGCAGCGTTTGCTGCCCCTTGGCGCCAAATTGACCATGACCCAGAACACCTCCCTCTCCTACCGTGATGCCGGCGTCGATATCGATGCGGGCGATGCCCTCGTCGAACGTATCAAGCCCCTGGCCAAGAAGACCCTGCGCGAAGGCGTGCTCGGCGGCATTGGCGGTTTCGGCGCGCTGTTCGAAGTGCCGAAGCGCTACAAGGAGCCGGTGCTGGTGTCCGGTACCGACGGCGTCGGCACAAAGCTGCGTCTGGCTTTCGATCTGAATCGTCACGACACCGTGGGGCAGGATCTGGTTGCGATGAGCGTCAATGACATTCTCGTGCTTGGCGCCGAATCGCTGTTCTTCCTCGACTACTTCGCCTGCGGCAAGCTCGACGTCGATACGGCTGCAGCCGTCGTCGGCGGCATCGCCAAGGGCTGCGAACTGGCCGGCTGCGCGCTGATCGGTGGCGAAACCGCCGAAATGCCGGGCATGTACCCTGCGGGAGAATACGATCTGGCCGGCTTCGCCGTCGGTGTCGTTGAAAAATCCAAGGCCATCGACGGCAAGGCCTCGATTGCCCCGGGCGATGTGGTGCTCGGCCTGGCTTCCTCTGGTGCGCACTCCAACGGCTACTCGCTGGTCCGCAAGATCATCGAGCGTTCCAATCCTGACATGAACGCTAAATTTGATGGCGAGCGGACTTTGGCCGATGTCGTCATGGCACCGACCCGCATCTACGTCAAGCAGGTGCTGGCAACGATGGAAAAGGTCACGATCAAGGGCATGGCCCACATCACCGGTGGCGGCCTGCTCGAGAACGTGCCGCGCGTGCTGCCGGAAAACACCGTCGCCGAACTGGAAAAGGCCGCCTGGCCGCGTCCCAAGCTGTTCGACTGGATGCAGGCCGAAGGCAATGTCGCCGAAAACGAAATGCACCGTGTCTTCAACTGCGGCATTGGTCTGGTCATCGTGGTTGCGGCGGCCGATGCCGATGCTGCGATGGCTGAACTGAGGGCGCAGGGCGAGGCGGTTTATCGCATCGGCAAGATCCGGGCGCGTGCCGGTGACGAAGCGCAGACCCTTGTGGTCTAAATGGATGTTGCAGGTCGCGGCAATTGCCTGCGGCCTGCTCTTGCTGAATGGCTCATTGCCCGTTTTGGCTGCGGACAATGGGCGCCAAGCCAAGCAGGTAAATGCGCGGCATGCGGTCAAAAAAGCACCGCGCAGGATTTCGCCAGCTCCGGAATTCGGGGCAGCAGATTTTATCGAGGAAAACGTGCCGGGTTTGCGTGGTCACGCCAGCTTCTACGGTCACGGATTTCAGGGACGCAGAACTTCGACGGGCGAGATTTTCGACGTCAGGTTGTTCACCGCAGCCAGCAACCGTTTTCCGCTTGGCGCCATGGTTGCCGTCCGCCGTGTGGACAACGGACGGTGCGCCATCGTCAAAGTCAATGACCGGATGCACCCCAAGCACCGCAAGCGCATCATCGATCTTTCGCGCGGCGTCGCGGAATATCTCAACATGATTCGCGCCGGGGTGATCATGGTTCAGGTTGCACCGTTGCGCGGCAGCGAGGGTCGTGGCGCCGAGGCTTGTCGTGCGGCTTTCGAGCCAGTTTCCGAATGCGCAACGTGCGCGCTGGCGCAGCCGGTTGCCGTGCAAGGCGAACCGGTCAAACTCCCCGAATTGCTGCCCTTCGCTGGCGACTGAGCATCGCCTGATTTTGCTTCTGCCGCTTGCGGCTCTTGGTTACAATCATTCACGTTGCTGACCGCCCGGTCAGTTCGGAACTGTCCCGGTTACCATGAATAAAAATACCCGCTTCGGAATCATTGCCATCGCGCTGGCCGGCATGGCCGGCCTTGGCTATTACGCCTACACCGTGAACCGTACTCCGGCGGCGGGGCCTGTCGTGCCGAACGGGGCGCCGGCCAAGCAGGCAGCAGGTGGTGGGCCAGCCGGCTTTCCGACGGCGGTTGAAGTAGCCCGGGTGGCAGCCAGCGACTTTGCCGATGATGTCGCTGCTGTCGGCACGCTGAAGTCGAACGAGTCCGTTATCCTGCGCCCGGAAACATCCGGACGTATAGCCTCGATTGGTTTCAAGGATGGCACCATTGTCGCCAAGGGCTCGGTTCTCGTCGTTTTCGACGCGGCGATCCAGGATGCCGAATTGCAGCAGGCCCGGGCCAATCTGGCGCTGGCCAAGAGCAGCTACGCGCGGAACGTCGAACTGGTTGGCAAGAAGTTCCTGAGTCAGCAGGCACTCGATGCGTCGTCAGCCACGCTCAAGGTGCAGGAGGCTGCCGTTCGACTGGCTGAGGCCAAGGCTGCAAAGATGCGCATCAAGGCGCCGTTCACGGGCATGGTTGGCCTGCGCAACGTGAGCGTCGGCGATTACCTCAAGGATGGCCAGGATCTGATCAATATCGAGGATGTTGCCACCCTGCGTGTCGATTTCCGGTTGCCGGAAAATTATCTCGGCCGACTCGGCAAGGGGCAGAGCGTTGAGGTGGTTTCCGATGCACTGCCCAGCGATCGCCTCAAGGCCGTGCTCGATGCCGTCGACCCGATGGTCGACCAGAACGGTCGCTCGATTGCGGCCCGCGCCCGACTCGACAACGCGAAAGGCAAGCTGCGCCCCGGCATGTTCGTTCGCGTTCGGCTGCTTTTCGGCGAGCGCAAGGGTGTGCTCATGGTGCCCGAGCAGGCCATCGTTCCAGGCGGTCGGCCAGCGGTCTTCAAGGTGGTCGACGGCAAGGCCAGCTTGGTCAAGATCAGCCTCGGCGTGCGTCGTGCCGCGCAGGTCGAGGTCGTGGACGGGTTGGCTGACGGTGATCTCGTGGTCACGGCCGGGCAGTTGAAGCTGCGCGACGGCGCTGCAGTGCGTCCCGTCGGTGATGGCGCTCCGGCAGCGCCGCCGGCCCAGCCAGCGGGTGCGACCGGGACGGCTGCCGGGAAATGAAGATTTCCGACATCTGCATCAAGCGGCCGGTCTTCGCGACGGTGTTGTCGCTCGTCCTCATGCTGCTCGGCATCGTCTCCTACACCCGGCTGCCGGTGCGCGAGTATCCGAAGATCGACGAGCCGGTGGTCACGGTCAACACGAACTATCGCGGCGCTTCGGCGGAGATCATCGAGTCGCAGGTGACCAAGCCGCTCGAGGATTCGCTGGCCGGCATCGAAGGGGTGGAAGTGATCACTTCCATTTCGCGGGCCGAGAGCAGCCAGATTTCAGTGCGCTTCAAGCTCGAACGGGCGCCGGATTCGGCGGCTTCCGATGTGCGTGACCGGGTTTCCCGCGTGCGCAACAAACTGCCGCTGGCGGTCGACGAGCCGGTCATCGCCAAGGTTGAGGCCGATGCCAACCCGGTGATCTGGATCGCTTTTTCTTCCGACAAGCATTCGGCGCTGGAGGTGACCGACGTCGCCACCCGCATCGTCAAGCCGCGCCTGCAGACCTTGCCCGGCGCCGCCGATGTGCGCGTCTTCGGCGACCGCAAGTTCGCCATGCGTATCTGGCTCGACAAGCAGCGGCTGGCGGCTTATCAGCTGACGCCGGCCGATGTCGAGGATGCGCTGCGCAAGCAGAACGTCGAGGTGCCGGCCGGCCGTATCGAAAGCCGTGAACGCGAATTTTCGGTGGTGGCCAATACCGACCTCAAGACAACCGAGGAATTCGGTGCGGTCGTCGTCAAGACCGTCAATGGCTATCCGGTACGCATCAGCGACCTTGGCCGGGTTGCCCTCGGTGCCGCCGAAGAGCGCAGCGCCGTGCGTTTCAAGGGGCGTTCGGCAGTGGCGCTCGGCATCATCAAGCAGGCGACAGCCAATCCGCTTGAATTGTCGAAGGCCATGCGCGCCGAGTTGCCCAAAATCACCAGCGAGTTGCCGGAAGGCATGAGCGCGAACCTGTCCTACGACTCGTCGGTATTCATCGACCGTTCGATCGAATCGGTGTTCAAGACCATAGCCGAGGCGATTCTGCTCGTGCTGGCGATCATTTTTTTCTTCCTGCGCAACCTGCGGGCGACGCTGATACCGCTGGTGACCATCCCGGTGTCCCTCGTCGGCGCCTTCGGCATCATGTTGGCGCTGGGTTTCACGATCAACACGCTGACGCTGCTCGCGCTCGTGCTGGCCATCGGCCTCGTTGTCGACGACGCCATCGTCGTGCTGGAGAACATTTACCGCCACATCGAGGAAGGCATGCCGCGCATGCAGGCGGCGCTGCAGGGATCGAAGGAGATCGGCTTCGCGGTGGTGGCCATGACGCTGACCCTGGCGGCGGTGTATGCGCCCGTCGCCTTCATGACCGGCCGCACCGGCAAGCTGTTCATCGAGTTTGCATTGACCCTGGCCGGTGCCGTGCTGGTTTCCGGCTTCGTCGCCCTCACGCTGTCGCCGATGATGTGCTCGGTGCTGCTCAAGCACGAGGAGAAGCATGGCAAGGCCTTCATGTTCGTCGAAGGCTTCCTGAACCGGCTCAATTCCGGCTATAAAAGTGTGTTGACCGCAGCACTCGATCATCGCTGGATCGTGTTTGTCGGCTTTGTCGTTGTCGCGGCCTCCTGCGGCGTCCTGCTCAAGGAGCTCAAGTCCGAACTGGCGCCGGTTGAGGACCGCGGCATCATTTTCGGCATGTTCCTCGGCCCTGAGGGTGCAACGCTCGACTACACCGAGAAATATGCGCGCCAGATCGAGGGCATCTACAGCCAGACCAAGGATGCCGAGCGCTATTTCGTCGTTGCCGGCAACCCGACGGTCAGCCAGGGTATTTCGATTCTTGGCCTGACCGACTGGAATGATCGCACGCGCCGTTCGCCGGAAATCGCCAAGGAGCTGTTCCCGAAATTTGCCGGCATACCCGGTGTCATGGCCTTCCCGATCACGCCGCCGTCGCTCGGCCAGAGCCCGCGCGAACGGCCGGTCAATTTCGTCATCGTCACGTCCGCGCCGTACGCGGAGCTGCAGAAGGTGACCGGCCAGATTCTCGCCGAAGTGGCCAAGAACCCCTCGCTGAACAACGTCGATACCGATCTCAAGCTCAACAAGCCGGAACTGTCGGTCGACGTTCGCCGCGACAAGGCAGCCGACATGGGCGTGCCGGTCGAAACCATCGGCCGGGCGCTGGAAACCTTCCTCGGTGGCCGCCAGGTCACGCGCTTCAAGCGCGACGGCGAGCAGTACGACGTGATCGTCCAGGTCGCTGAAGCCGAACGGCGCAACCCCGACGACATTCGTGACATCTATGTGCGCGGCCGCGATGGCAGCATGATTTCGCTCGAAAATCTGGTCGATGTGCGCGAGACGATCAGCCCGCGCGAGCTCAACCACTTCGGCCAGCGTCGCGCCGTGACGATCACCGCCAATCTGGCACCGGGCTACACGCTGGGCGAGGCGCTGACTTTCCTCGACGGGGTTGCCAACCAGACACTCAAGCCCGGCTACGCCGCCGACTACAACGGCCAGTCACGCGAGTTCCGACAGTCGTCGTCATCGCTGGCCTTCACTTTCGGCCTCGCGCTGGCCTTCATCTACCTCGTGCTGGCCGCCCAGTTCGAAAGCTTCCGCGATCCTTTCATCATCATGCTGACGGTGCCGTTGTCGATGGCCGGTGCCTTGCTCGCACTCTGGCTGGCCGGCGGTACGCTCAACGTCTACAGCCAGATCGGTCTCGTCACGCTGGTCGGCCTGATCACCAAGCACGGCATCCTGATTGTTGAATTTGCCAATCAGTTGCAGGAAAAGGGTATCGAACGCACAGCGGCAGTCATCGAATCCGCAACGCTGCGTTTGCGCCCGATTCTGATGACCACCGGCGCGATGGTTCTCGGCGCCGTGCCGCTGGCCCTGGCTACCGGGGCGGGGGCGGAATCGCGGCAGCAGATCGGCTGGGTCATCGTCGGCGGCTTGCTGTTGGGCACTTTCCTCACGCTGTTCGTTGTGCCGACGGTGTATTCGCTGCTGGCAGCAAAAAAACAGGCCTCCCCCACCTGATTCAAAGCTTGCCTGGATTCGGCAAAAACGACAAACTGTAGAAAATTGAGTCCGGGAGTTGAGGAATGGAAGCAAGCCTGCGCGTTTTTGCCGTCGATGATGATCAGCTCATTCTCGATGTGCTGGCCGAAATGCTTGACGGGAGCTGCGATCTGGAAACGTTTGTTTCCGGGGATGCCTGCCTGATGCGCGTGGCGGACGTGAAGCCGGATCTCATCCTGCTCGACGTATCGATGCCGGTCATGGATGGTTATGCCCTCTGCCGGGAGCTCAAGGGGGATTGGGAAACGCGGGATATCCCCGTACTTTTCGCCTCGGCCAATGACGATAGCGAAACACGGCTGCGCTGCTATGAAGCGGGGGGCGACGATTTTATCCAGAAGCCGTTTTCGTCTGCCGAGCTGGACGGCAAGCT
This sequence comes from Dechloromonas sp., assembly GCA_016790815.1. Taxonomy (GTDB): domain Bacteria; phylum Pseudomonadota; class Gammaproteobacteria; order Burkholderiales; family Rhodocyclaceae; genus Azonexus. The sequence goes on along the minus strand of JAEUOG010000010.1, from coordinate 73,200 downwards.
GAAGGCTGCCCGCAGAATTCTCGAAGAAAAAAAGGCGCTCCGCGAACAGGCAGGCTATGCACAACGGACGGCCATGGCGGCCATGGTCAGCATGGGTGAGCTGGGCGTCGTGTTGCAGTTCATGAGCAAGTCATTCGCCTGCAACAGCATGACCGAGCTTGCTTCCGCGGTGATCGACGCCATGGGGCAATATGACCTGAAAGCGGCTGTTCAGATGCGTCTTGGCGATGAGGTCTTGTCGTTGAGCGAGAATGGGCATGACGTGCCGCTGGAAGTTTCGGTGCTGAATCATGTGCGGGAGAGTGGCCGGATTTTCCAGTTCAAGACGCGCTGTGTCTTTAACTATGGCCGCGTCACGCTGATGGTGAACAATCTGCCGCTCGACGATGCCGAGCGTTGCGGCCGCATCCGCGACAATGGCGCACTGCTCGCCGAAGGCGCCGATGCCCGCCTCAAGGCGATCGAGGCAGAAATGCTGGCTGCGCAGCGGCGTGCCGGGATCGAAATGGCCTTGCCGCGGCTTTATTCAACGCTGGACGGCGTGCAGAACAACTACCGGCGCAACTGCTTCGAGCTGACGCAGGTGATGATCGAGTTTCAGGAGGCGCTGACCAAGGCGTACATTCATCTCGGGCTGATGGAGGCGCAGGAAGAGCAGCTCAGCAGTATGGCCAACCTGTTCATGAACCGCGTTGTCGGAACGCAGGATGCATCATTGGAAATCGTCGGCCAACTGGAAAGGCTGGCAGACGATCTGAAGGTGCTGCTCAAGTCCTCCTGAGGAAGCTTTCTGTGCGAGCCGAAATCTGCTCGGCCAACGACGGGTCCAGGCAGTCGAAGTTTTCCGCTTCGAACGAGTTCGTCAGCCAGGTGATCTGGCGCTTGGCAAGCTGGCGGGTCGCGAAAATGCCGCGATCGCGCAGCTCCTTGAGCGGGATCATCCCGTCCTGCATTTCCCAGGTCTGCCTGTAACCAACGCAGCGCATCGACGGCAGGTTGGCGTGCAGCGCATATTTCTGGCGCAGCAGGCGCACTTCGTCGTCCAGCCCCGCGAGCAGCATCTCGTCGAAACGGCGCGCGATGCGTTCGTGCAGCACGGCGCGATCGGACGGAAGCAGGCCAATCGACAGCAGGTCGTAGGGCGGTTTCTGCTTTTCGCTTTCGGCCAGCAATTCGGACATCGGGCGTCCGGTGAGCCGGCAGATCTCAAGTGCGCGTTGCAGGCGCTGGCTGTCGGTCGTGTGCAGCCGTGCTGCGGTCGACGGGTCCAGAAGGGCCAATTTCGCGTGCATGGCCGGCCAGCCTTCGGCTGCCGCCTCGGCATCGATTTCGGCACGCAGGGCTGCATCAGCCTGTGGCAGATCGGCCAGACCGTGCAGCAGGGCGCGGAAATAGAGCATCGTGCCGCCAACCAGTACCGGCACCTTGCCGGCCGCCGTGATGTCGGCCATCGCGGCCAGCGCATCGGTGCGGAATTTCGCCGCCGAATAGCTTTCTTCCGGCGAGATGATGTCGATCAGGCGGTGCGGGTAGCGGGCCAGCGTGGCGCGGTCCGGCTTGGCGGTGCCGACATCCATGTCTCGAAAAACCTGGGCCGAATCAACGCTGATCAGCTCGACCGGAAAACGGTCGGCCAGCGCCATGGCAGCCGCCGTCTTGCCCGACGCGGTCGGGCCCATGATCAGGATGGCAGGCGGCAGGCGGGGTGAATTCATCGCGGCGAATGCTACCACGCAGGCCGGGAGGATCTGGTCAGACGATACCGGCGCGCTGCAGTTCGTCCTGAATCTTGGTAAAACCTTCCGCTACCTGGTCGTTGAAATCGATACTCAGGATGCCGCCAAGATCCGAGGGAATGGCTGTCTTGACGTTCTTGATGATGCATACCCGATTTCGCCCGAAAGCACCGTAGAACCAGCCGAGTTCGAAAAGAACGTTGGGTCTTGCCTGAAAATAGCTGGTGCCATCTTTTTCAACAAAGTCGTCCGGTGTGAGGAGCACGAAGGCATAGCAGCAATTGGCGGCGTGTTCTTCAAACTTGCGGATCAGCGTTTCGCCAGCACCGGGTTCTTCTTTCAGAATCACGGTCTTCAGATTGAGGCGATCTTTCAGCAGGTCACGCAATTCTCGCCATTTCGCCTCGTCGTGTCCGTGAACGATGAATATCTTGTCGCCAGTTGGGGCTGGTCGCTCCTGTTTGGGAAGCGAGGAAAATACTTCAGCTCGCGTTTCCAGACGATCAGCCTGACTGGTGCACATATTGGCCAGGGCGATGAAGTTTGGATTTGCACTGGGCGGCAACTGATCAACTTCGCGGTATCGCGCGACGGCATCCTGAAGCAGCTTGACATAGCCGGCGATGTTGCCCTGATAGCCAACGATGTCGGCCTGAATAAAGGCGTCGAGCCCGCGAAAGAGGATGGAAATGACCGAAACGGTCGGCTTGAAGGCATCTATGATCTCTTCGATAGCTTCGGGGGACTGAGCGTAGTCGTTGATGACATGCAGCGCATCGTCAATTGCGGCGAGACCCTTCGCGATTTCCTGGCGAGCTTTCGGAAAGCGCCCCTCCACTTGATAGACCAGGACTCGGGTCAGCGGGAGGTATACGCGCGTCAGGCGGTTGAATATCCCCAGCAGCAACAGTTCGTCTGGGCTGGCAAGGCGTGTGGCGGAAGTATAGATGGCGTCTGATTTACGGACAGCTGACTCCACCTCGCGAACATTCTGTTGCATCAGGTTGGCAACGGAGCCCTGGAGCTGCTCGTTCAGTGATGCCAGTGCGTCCTCGGGATCCCATCCGGCAACGTTGGTGACGGGTGTTTCGTTGGCAGGTACGAGCGGGTTTTCTGTCGTCATGGTGGCTCCCTTGGCTATGCGAAGGTTATTCTTTTTCTATCGTGCAGCGTAGCTTGCCGAATATCAAGTTCGTTGTTGGGATGGGGTCTTTTTTCCGGAAAATTGGCATCGCCCACAGCGAGATGGGGTTCTTGAAAGCAGGCTTATTTCGGTTGGGAGATCAGTTGATGCGACAGGAAATGCTTGCTGTTCGCGTGGGTCGGTCCCAAGGTTGTCCTTGACGATATTTCAGCAGCAATCGCCAGCGGTTTCGGAGTTGTCTGTGATTTGGCGAATATAATATCTTTGCAAATGTGCTGCTCGTCCGGCCGATGCTGGCCAGTTTGCCGACATTTTTTCTTCCGGGGTGAGTTTCATGTTCGGTTTCATCAAGCGTGCACTCGGCTTGGGGGGCGCCAAGTCAGCACCAGTCACTTGCGAGCGGCCTTCCCGTGAAAGCCAGCCGCCTACGGCTGTAGCCCACGTAACGACGGTTCCTGTGCGAATTTCGCCTCCCGTCATCCTGCAACGTGACGAGATCATCGACGGACGTACGCGCATTGGCGGGTACCGTTTTTCGGCGCGCCGGCCGGAATCCGAACAGCTCGCAGACGGATTGTCTACGCTCGAAATTCTCACTGCAAACGACGTTGCTGCCTTTGCCGAACGGCGCCTGGCGCTGATTCCGCTGACTCATGAGGATTGGATGCGGTACGACTACAGGCCGCTGGTCGGTCCAATGACGACTTTTTTGCTCCAGCTTCCGGATGGTGAGCGGGCGTCCGAGCCGTGGAACGAGGCTGCGCGTTCCATTCACGGCGCCGGTGCCCGGATAGCGCTGGCGTCTGGTGATATCGTGAGTCACCGCCAAACCATCCTGGCGCACGCCGACTATCTGCTGCTCGATTTCTCGGCCCAATCCTTGTCCAGTCTGGAGGTTCTGCTGCGCAGCCTGCGCCAGGAAAAGCCCGGTCTCGAGTTGATCGTCGAGAAGGTTCGACGCTGGCCGGAGTACCGGTATTGCGTCTCCAATGGCATTGCCTATTGTCTTGGCACGTTTGCCACTGAACCGGACGAGGAGCAGCAGGTCAAGGAAATCGGGCAGAGCCAGCTGGTGCTGATCGACATGCTCAACCAGCTGCGCAAGGATGCGGATCTGGTTGATATTGCCCAGATAGCAAAGCGCGACCCGGGCGTCGTCATCAAGGTGATGGCCATGGCCAATTCGCCGATGGTCGGCCTGTCGCAGCCGGTGGTGAGTGTCGATCAGGCGATCATGGTCCTTGGCCGGGAGCAGCTCTATCGCTGGCTTTCAATCGGTATGTTCCGCTCCGGTAGCGCTTCGCCGCGCGATGAAGTTCTGCTTGAGCTTGCGCTCGCGCGCGGGCGTTTCCTCGAGCTCCTTGGGCAGGAGAAACACAGCAAACTGGAGTGTGACGAGTTCTTCCTGCTCGGCTTGCTTTCCCTGCTCGACAGCCTGCTCGGCCTGCCCATGAGCGCGGTCGTAGGCAAGCTCAACCTGCTGCCGGTCCTCACTGAAGCCCTGCTCAACAGCAGCGGCCCGCTGGCGCGTCACCTGATGCTGAGCATTGCTGTCGAGAAGGGCCATGTCCAGAATGTGGCGCGCTTGGCGGAGGAGCTTGGCTACGCGCTCGAAGCCATCGAGTCGGCTTCGATCGAGGCGCTTGGTTGGGCTGAGGATGCAGTGAATCAGACCAAGTGAGTGTCAGCAACCCCGGCTGCCGCTGGCCCGGGTGAAGCCGAAGCCGCCTTCGCCAAAGCCGGCGGGCTGAATGCAGATGCGCATTGTCAGCGAGCGGGCGGCCCGGTCGAGGTCAGCCGGGAAAGGCGAGAACGGAATGGAACGTTCGACGACGGCCTTGACGAAGGCAATCTCATCGGCCTGGTCGCCGGCATTGACCACCCGGAACGATTTCATCGTGCCGTCCGGGTTAACCTTGAACTCGATCGATGCTGTGCGCACACCCCTGGCCCGTGGGTCATTCTTGACGAAGGCGGCGCTTTTGTTGAGGCGCCGTAGCAGGCCTTCAAGATACAGTTCAAGGCTGAACGGGTCGGGTGGTGCGGCATTGGGCCGGAGATCGAGCATGGCGCTCCCGGCGGATTCCTCCCTGGCCTGCTTCCACGCCTCTTCGCGGGCCATGGCCATCGAGCGCTGGGCGAGTGTCGGTTTGGGGGCAGCCTTGGCAGTGCTGTCGAGTTCGTCCAGGAAGCGGTTCATGTCCGCCTTTTCGGCTGCGCTCCAACGCGGTGCACTGGCTACCGCAGTTTTGCCCGGCTTGTCGGTAGTCAGTAGCCGCGGACGCTCCGGTTTGGACTTCGAGGGCTTTGGGCGCGTCTCGGGCGGAGTCGCAGTTTCGGTCGACACCGGCTTGCGCAGGCGTGCCTCCATGCGCGGCGGGCTTGATGCCTCGTCAGGCTCATGCCGCGGAATCAGCAGAATCAGGGCATGAACCAGCAGCGAGGCGGCAAACGCGACAAGCGTTGGGCGCCGGGCTGGCGAGGGAGGGTACGCGAACATCGGCGGTATTTTAGGCGTCGCAGCCGATGCTTGGCTGTAACGATATGTTGCTATGGGGGCTTGGCAGGCCGGCGTCAGCGAAATTGGCGGCCGACAATGCGCTGACTGTAGCGATTTTGCGTCATGCTGAACCCGCTACCCGGAAAGTCCGCTGTTGGATTTTGGCCAATATTCCCGGTTGACCGTGGAACTCGCGGTCAGCCCTTAGTTTTTCAGGTTCTCGCGCCATTTCGCGACCAGCAGGTAGAGCGTGCCGGCCATGAAGTTGGCAATCAGCAACCATTTCCCAGTGGCGACGACCCCGCCGATCAAGTACAGGGCGGGGGCATGCGTTGCCGCCTCCGAGATCAGTCTGAGATGGAGGAGGTTCTCGATGGCGTCAAGCGCGGCGGCAGCTGGCATGGCCCAGCCGTATAGCACGCGCGTCCATGTATCGAGTGGACGAAAAAGGATGCTGTCGCGGGCCAGCAGATAGCCAAATGCGCCATAGCTGAGCAAAACCGGGAAGTCGATCAGGAAGTGCTGGCGAAAAAGCCCGATGCCATCCGGACCCCATTGGGCCAGAATCGTCTTGAAGCTGCGTTCGTCGAAGGTCAGTTGCAGGGCGGGGATTCCCGGCGAAAGCGACCATGAATGCCAGACCATGGCGACGAACAGGCCGAGCGCCAGTGTGCCGAAGAACCAGAGTTGAGTGGTTGCGTATTTCGGTTGCAACGTCACGTTATTCCTTTTTTGTATTTCAACCACTACGGTATCCAGTCCGATCGTAACGAGGTGCGCCTGCACGTGGCGGGTATTGCGAAGGCCAAAAAGAGGCGGAAACCAGAAGGCGCATCGCCCCGTCAAATCGGCGTTGGGCAGGAGACTACGAACTTTTCAGATGGGATGCAAGCATGTAAATGGCATGGCGCTTGTGGCTGGCCGCGAATCTGTATGTCATTTTCTCGGCGGGTTCGGTTGATCGTGCGGCGAGCCATGGTTTCCCCGGTCATGAGCGTGGCTCTTGAGCCCATCAATGGCAAGCCGGTTGATCGGTGCGTCGGCTGATGCGTGATCTATTTCCTGTGCTTTGCGCGACGAAGCGCCGAAAATGTGGAACCTAGTCCATCAAAGTTCAGGTGTTGATTTGCCCCGGTTTTCTGCCATCCTTCTGCTACTGATCGCCGCCCTAACAGGCTCGCCGGCCTGCGCCGAGCCGTTGGCAGAGGCCCCGCGCCTTGTTGCTGCGCTGGAGCAGGGGCGTGCAGCTGAGACGGGTAAGGGTGTTGGCAAGAACTTGGCTTTGGCCGTCAGGTTGTATTGCGATGCGGCAGCGATGGGCAGTCCAGAGGGGTTTTCAAGGATCGGTCGTGTGCTGGCAACCGCCCCCGGAAACATGCGCAACCCAGGCTTGGCCAATGCCTATCTCTCCATGGCGGCCAGCCTGGGAAATGACGAGGCGCTGAAGTACTACGATCCAAAGCATGGCAACGCCGGGATTGAAGGAGAGTGCCCGGCATCGGCCGGTCTGGAGAGCACCGAAGTAGCTGATCTCGCGTTCGATGTCGATGCCTACCTGAGCAAGCAGACAGCGGCCAAGCAGCGCATCGCCGGCCTGATACGCAAGGTCGCTTCAAAATACAACATGGATCCGCGATTTGCGCTGGCCATTGCCATGGCGGAGTCGAATCTTGATCCGGAGGCTGTTTCACCGAAAAACGCGCAGGGTTTGATGCAGCTGATCCCCGCGACGCAGGAACGCTTCGGTGTTACCCAACCATTCGATCCCGAACAGAACATCAAGGGCGCGCTGGCCTATATCCGCTGGTTGGAAAAGCGCTTCGCAGGTGACTGGCGCCTGGTCGCCGCCGCTTACAACGCCGGCGAAGGCGCGGTTGATCGCTACAACGGCGTGCCGCCCTACGCCGAAACACAGCAGTATGTTCGCCGGGTGATGCATTTTTCCGGCATGTCAATGAAGAAGCGGGCTACGACGTTGATGTAGGGCTTGCTGCGTGGGTTGGCTGAGTGGCTATTCCTGCTATCGCTCTTGAAATTCGGCAAAAAACCCACTGTCAATTTCGAACGTCGTGATGGGTTTTAAGCCGAGTTCGAGGTGCTCAAGCATGTCAACCAACTTCTCGCCATCAATGAGTTCAATCGGAGGCACTCCATCTCGAGAGGCTTCACGGCGCGCTTCTGCTGTAAATGTACCTGTCGTAATAATGATGCCTTTGTCGGCGCGGCCGGCCATTGCCCCGCGGAAATCACGAACATGCGATGGCGATACTGATTTTCGATAACGTTTGCACTGAAATAAGACTTTGAATGAGACGAGCGGGTTGATTTGCAGTGTTCCGTAGCCATCAATGCCTTCGTCGCCACTGCTGCCTGTGACGACGACTTGGATAAATCCAGCTTCCCGCAACAAGCGCTGCGAAAGTCGTTCAAAACCAGCAGGGTGAAGGTTGAGCAGTATCTCCAGAATTTCGGAGCGGTAATCAGATGACGCCGCCCCATTGGCTTCAGCAACTTGTTCTTCCAGCGGTTCTGGTTTTTCAGCTTTAGCTTTCCGCTGTTCGGAAAATTTCCTGACCAGTTTCAGGAAAATTTCGCGGGCTTCGCTAGGTGATAGGCTCGTTGCCCTGCCGCGCTCGGTGAGGCTCCAAATGCCTCGCTTGGATGAATCGAGAAGGCCTTCGCGAACGAGATAGAAACGTGCCCAAGCTACCTGGTTTCGATATCTCAACTCACCAGATGGCAGCAATTCATTCTGAATTTCATCGGAAAGTGACAGATCGGACGCAATGCGTTCAACCACTTCATCGGGTGATCCGGAGCCGCCGAGGCCTCGGAGCGCATCCAGCAGCGGCCCGAAATACCTGACGAATTGAGAGCCTTCTTCTTTCTTTTGGCGTGCCATATGCGTTTTCTGGTTGTGCCCGGCGTTTGCTCGAACATGTTGAGTTTGAAAATGCTGGCTGAATGATATCTGAGGTTTGCTTATTGCCCGCGCAGGAACAGCTTGTCGAGCTGATCCATCGTCAGCTCCGTCCACGTCGGGCGGCCGTGGTTGCACTGGCCGGCGCGTTCGGTTTCTTCCATCTGTCGGAGCAGGGCGTTCATTTCCGGCACTGTGAGCAGACGGCGGGCGCGGACAGCGCCGTGGCAGGCCATGGTGGCGAGCAGTTCGTTGCGCCGCGCGGTGGCAAGCTGGGTGATGCCGTGTTCGCGCAGTTCGGCGATCAGCGATTTGGCCAGCGCGGCGGGGTCGCCGGATTGGAGCAGGGCGGGAACGGCGCGCACGCCCAACTGATTCGGGCCGAGTGGCGCTATCTGGAAGCCGAGGTCGGCCAACGCGTCGGCGTGTTCCTCCACGGCGGCAATGTCGAGCGGGTCGGCTGAGAAGACGGCGGGGATGAGCAGCGCCTGGGTGGCGATCTGGCGGTTGTCAACCGCGGTTTTCAGCTTTTCGTAGAGGATGCGCTCGTGCGCGGCGTGCATGTCGATCAGGATCAGGCCGCGGGCGTTCTGGGCGAGGATGTAGATGCCGTGCAGCTGAGCCAGCGCGTAGCCGAGCGGCGGGGCATCGCTGCTGTTTTCAGCGGGCTGGAATTGCGGGGTGGCTTCGCTGCGTGGGGCGGGTGACTGGCCGATGTCCTGCGCGGCGCGGGCGAAGGCGAGGTAGGCTGCGGCAGCCGGTTCGGCGACGCCGAGGCTGCCCTGGTGGCGGAGCGGCGGGGCGTATTCAAAATTTGGCCTATTTTGACCGTTGACCGTGGAAGTCGGGTAGTCACCGCTCACGGTGCCTCGTTCGACCAGCGCCGGGGCGCTTTCAGCCTCCACCGGCGCCGCCAGCGTGCGCTGGATGGCGTGGAAGACGAACTGGTGCATGGCGCGCGAGTCGCGGAAGCGGACTTCGGTCTTGGCCGGATGGACGTTGACGTCGACCAGCGCCGGGTCGATGTTGACGAACAGGCAGACGGCCGGCTGGCGGCTGCTGTGCAGCACGTCGCGGTAGGCTTCGCGCAGGGCGTGGCTGATGATCTTGTCACGCACGAAACGGCCGTTGACGAAGACGTACTGGCCGTCCTTGGCGTCGGTGGCGCGCGTCGGGTCGATGGCGAAGCCGATGATCGACAACGGGCCGGCGCCGGCATCGACGGTTCGGGCGGCACCGAGGAAGTCGTCGCCGAGGATGTCGGCAATGCGCCGCGGCGCGTCGGCGGGGGCGAGCTGGAACAGGTTGCGGCCGTTATGGGTCAGGCTGATCGCCACATCCGGCCGGGTCAGCGCCAGCCGCCGGACGGCATCGGCGCAGTGGGCGAATTCAGTGCTTTCCGATTTCAAAAATTTGCGGCGGGCCGGGGTGTTGAAATAGAGGTCGCGCATTTCAACGACGGTGCCGGCCATCAGGGCGGCCGGTTCAGGCTCGGCGCCTGGCTCGCCACGCAGTTTCCAGGCATGACCAGCACCGCGTTCGCGGCTGGTGATGCTCAGGCGGGCGACGGAAGCGACGGAAGCCAGCGCCTCGCCACGAAAGCCAAGGGTGCCGACGCGCTCGAGATCATCGAGGCTGGAAATCTTCGAGGTGGCATGCCGGGTCAGGGCCAGCGCCAATTCGTCTTTCGCGATCCCGCAACCGTCATCAGTGATGCGAATCAGCTTGACGCCGCCTTCTTCAAGATGGACCTGAATCGCCTTGCTGCCGGCATCGAGGCTGTTCTCGAGGAGTTCCTTGAGAACGGAGGCGGGTCTTTCGACCACTTCGCCTGCGGCAATCTGGCTGATCAGGAGGTCGGGAAGGCGGGCAATGGTCGGCATGCCGGGATTATCCCAGATTGCCCCGGTCGAGGCATGGTCACGAGTGGTTTGTCTGCCCGGTTCTTCGCGTGCACGTCGGCAACAGGCGCATTTCCTCCAGCGGGAGGGGCTTGGCGAAACCGTTCCCGTACCGATTTGGATGGTATGGGTCCGGGCTATTTTCTCACCTTGCTTTTCTGGTCAACGGCGTGTCTCCGGTGGAGTACGAACACCCGTGTTTCGACGGCCGACAAATTGTCTAGAAAAGCCGGTGCGATTCACCCTGAGGTAAAATGCGGCCTCAAATTAAGCTTGGCGCCCCGCATGGAATTCCTGACCCAATTCATCGATATCGTTCTTCACCTCGACAAGCATCTCGCGGTGATGGTCCAGCAGTACGGGCTGTGGATCTACGGCATCCTGTTCTTCATCGTCTTTGCCGAGACCGGTTTTGTCGTGACGCCCTTCCTGCCGGGCGATTCGCTGCTGTTTGTGGCTGGTGCGCTGGCGGCCATTGGCGAAGGGGGCATGGATCTTTTTACCCTGATGGCGGTTCTGATTGTGGCAGCGGTGCTCGGCAATACGGTCAATTATCAAATCGGCCGTTACCTCGGGCCCAAGGTTTTTCAGTGGGAAAACTCGCGCTTTTTCAATCGCGATGCCCTGATCAAGACGCATGCCTTCTATGAAAAACATGGTGGCAAGACGCTGATCATCTCGCGCTTCCTGCCGCTGTTTCGTACCTTCGCCCCCTTTGTCGCCGGTATCGGCTCTATGACTTACGCGCGCTTCACGCTGTTCAATCTGGTCGGCGCCGTTGGCTGGGTGGTTTCCTTGTGCGTTGCGGGTTACTGGCTGGGTAACCTGCCTTGGGTCAAGGCAAATCTGTCGGTGATCATTGTTGGCATCATCATTTCCTCGCTCATCCCCATCGGTTGGGGCTACCTGAAAAGCAAGGAAGCCTGATGCGCTGGCTGGCCGTCATCCTGTTCCTGACGCTGGCGGCCTGCACGACGAAGATGGACAAGGCGGGCCGGACGGAATCCACGGTCGACCCGAAGTATCTGCTCAAATCCGAGGTTGACCGCTTCGCCGACACCAATCGCGCCGAGGTGGTCAACGGCCTTCTGCTGATCGCAGAGAAGCTGTACAAGCGCAACCCCAAGGAGTGGAAGAAAGGGGGCGCGGTGAGCCGCGAAGCTGCGGTCGACCGCCTGCGCCAGCGCACGTATCGCAACTGGCCCGAGTTTGCCGGGCTGCGCGAGGGCGCGGTGGCTTCGCTGGCCTTCAACGAGGCGTACTCCGGCGACCGTGTCATGGCGCTGATGTTCGGCTTGCTCGGCATGGTCGATGCTGCCTTCGAGCACAAGGAGGAGTTCTACATTCTCGACAGCCTCAACGAAATGAAGCTCTACAACAGCGCGCGCAACATGGATGTCGCCATCTGGAAGCTTGGACACGACCGCACGGCGGCGGGTGAGTTGTTCCTGCTCTCCAACGAGCTCGACCCGGCCAACCGCAACCTCTCGTTCGAGCGCGAATTCGGCCGCGTCATGGGCCTGCTCGATTTCATGGCCAAGGTCGTCGCCGACCGCAATGGCCGCACTTTTTCCCGGCTGAGCCATTCAGTGGCCAGCGCCATCTTTTTACCCGTGAGTTTTTTGAAATGAAGAGAATCGTCATCCTGATTTCCGGTCGTGGCAGCAACATGGAGGCGCTGATCGCCGCCCGCGACGCCGGAACGCTGCCCGTCAACATTGTTGCCGTGATCAGCAACCGGGTCGATGCCAAAGGCTTGGAGACAGCCGCAAAATCAGGCATCACGACGCACTTCATCAACCACACGGCCTTTGCCGGGCGGGAGGCGTTCGACGCCAGGTTGGCTCAATGCATCGATGAGTTCCAGCCTGACCTCGTCGTCCTTGCCGGCTTCATGCGCATCCTGTCCGACGGCTTTGTCCGTCACTACGAAGGGCGGCTGATCAACATTCATCCCTCGTTGCTGCCGTCCTTCCCGGGTCTGCACACCCACCAGAGGGCGCTTGAAGAAGGTGTGCGCATCCACGGTTGCACCGTCCATTTCGTCACGCCGACGCTGGATCACGGCCCGGTCATCATCCAGGCTGCCGTGCCGGTGCTCGATGGCGACGACGAGGCCAGCCTGTCGGCTCGCGTCTTGCGCCAGGAGCATATTGTTTACCCGCAGGCAGTGCGCTGGTTTGTCGAAGGCAAGCTGCGGCTGGAAAACGGCTGTGTCCGACTGGCCGCCGATCAGGCCGAGCCACCGGTTCTGATCGCGCCCGAGATTCGCTAGGCCGATCATGCCGATCGCCTTTGCCATCGCACTCGCCGCTTCGCTCGGCATTCACGCCGCCGCGCTGTTCGGTACCGATGTCGAGTTGTTCGGCGGGGCTGACGAGCCGGTGACCTTGCGCGCCGAGTTGCAGCCGCCCCCACCGGCTGTAACGCCAGCGGCGGAACCCAAGCAGCTTGCCAAACCGCTTGCCAAGCCACGCCCGAAACCGCCGAAGCCGGTTCCCTTGGCAACAGATCAGGCCTCGGCCAATGCCGAAACCGTCCCGCTGGCAAACGAGAACAAGTCTTCCGAAATCGCCCCAGATTCGCCGTCGACCGCAGCGGCGCCAGCGCAGGAAGCTGCCAAACCGCTGCTGCCAGCCAGAGGCACCATGCGCTTCGCCATCTATTACGGCACGCAAGGCTTTCAAGTCGGAACCGCCGAACACACCTGGGAGTTCACCGAGGATGGCCGTTACCGGCTGAGCGGCATGACCAAGACGAGCGGACTGGCTGCGCTCATCAAGCCGCTCGTCTTCGAGAACGAAAGCAGCGGAAAGCTGGTCGCCGGCGGCCTGCAACCCGAGATGTACCGCACGCGCAAGAACGGCAAGGATGCCAACGAAAATGCCGATTTCGACTGGTCGACCGCAGAAGTCCGCTTGTCGCGCAGCGGCGCTACGCAGCCGGTCAGTCTGGGTGCCCAGGACATCCTGTCGCTCAACTATCAGCTCGCCTACCTTCGCCAGCCTGATACGGGCGCGACGGTGGGTGTCGTCACCGGCAAGAAATATGATCGCTTTGCCCTCGACTCGCTGGGCGAAGAGGAAATCGAGATCCCGGCAGGCCGTTTCCGCACCCTGCATCTGCGTGCCATGGGTGATACCGTGACTGAAATCTGGATCGCGCTCGACCGCCACCGCCTGCCGGTTAAAATCCGCTACACCGATAAAAAAGGCGACATCTTCGAGCAAGTCGCCACCGAGATTGGATCCAAATGAAAGCCCGCTTCACACCCGCCCTGTTTGCCCACGCTGAAGCCGTTCTCGGCCTGCTGCTGCGGTTCGATTACCCGGCCGACGCTGTCGTTTCGCGCTATTTCCGTGAAAATCGCCAACTCGGTCACGCTGATCGCGCCTTCGTTGCCGAGACGGTGTTTGCCGTGTTGCGCCGCGGCCGCAGCCTGGAAGCGCGTTGCGCCGGCAAGCTTTCCGACCGTCGTCGCTTGCTTGTAGCCTTGGCCGTAACGCGCGGCTGGAGCCAGCGCGAACTGGCCCCGGTGTTGAAGGCCAGCGAGGAAGAATGGCTGGCTGCCGCCAAGGCCATGCCGGAAGCAGACTTTCCGCCAGCCGTCCGTTGCGATCTTCCGGACTGGCTGTACAACCGTCTCCAAGCCCAGTTTGGCGCCGAGGAAACACTGGCACTGGCCCACGCGCTTAACCAGCCGGCGCCGCTCGATCTGCGCGTCAATACGCTGAAGGCCAACCGCGAAGACGTGCTCGTCAAGCTGGCTGAAGATGGCATCGCCGCCATGCCCGGCCCGCTCTCGCCCATCGCCGTCCGCCTGCGCGACAAGCCGGCGCTGGCCAAGCACCCGCTGTTCATCGAAGGCGCCGTCGAGGTCCAGGATGAAGGCAGCCAGTTGCTCGGCTTCCTGCTCGAACCCAAACGCGGCGAAATGGTTGTCGATTTCTGCGCCGGTGCCGGCGGCAAGACGCTGCTTCTCGGCGCCCTGATGCGCAACACCGGCCGCCTCTACGCCTACGATGTCTCCGACAAGCGCCTGGCCAATCTCAAGCCGCGGCTGGCCCGTTCCGGCCTGTCCAACGTCCATCCGGCCCGCATCGAGCACGAGCGCGACCAGAAGATCAAGCGCCTGGCCGGCAAGGCCGACCGCGTGCTGGTCGATGCGCCCTGTTCCGGTCTCGGCACGCTCCGTCGCAATCCCGACCTCAAATGGCGTCAGGATGAAGCTTCGGTCTCCGAGCTGACGGTCAAACAATTGTCGATTCTCGAAGCGGCGGCGACCATGGTCCGCCCCGGTGGCCGGCTGGTTTATGCCACCTGCAGCCTGTTGACCGCAGAAAACGACGACATCGTCACGGCATTCCTGGCTAAACGTCCTGATTTCACGCTGGTCCCGGCCTCGGCCATTCTCGCCAAGCAAGGCATCGCCTTCGACGGTGAACTGCTGCGTCTGCTGCCCAACCAGCACAACACCGATGGCTTCTTCGCCGCGGCGCTGGAAAAGAAGGCATGAGCGAAAAAAGCCAGGCCCTGCGCCTGATCAACGACCTCGTCGCCGATTTTCGCGATCCCGGTTTTGTCTGGCAAGTTGTGGCGCTGGTCGTCTGCCTCGGCCTGGCCGCCCTGATTGCCCACTGGTGGCGCGGACAGCGCACCGAAGGCGAGGGCCGTTTGTCCGATGCCAGCGCCCGCCTCGCTTTCCCGCTGACCGGCATGTTGCTGACAGGTATTGCCATTGCAACACTCGGCTCGCTCATTCACGTCAATCTGCTCAAGCTGGCCATGCCGCTGCTCGGCTCGATGGCACTCGTGCGCGGCGTCATCTTCGTGCTGCGCCAGGCGTTCCCGCGGGCAACCTGGCTGACCGCCTGGGAACGCATCATCGCGGCCATCGTATGGGGCTGGCTGGCACTCTACATTACCGATCTGGCGCCCTACGTCATCGATGCGCTAGAAAGCGTGCAGTTCCATATCGGCAAGCAACATGTCGATTTGTGGACCGTGCTGCGCGGTATCGCGACCGTCTTCCTGACGGTCGTCTTCGCGCTGTGGATCGCTGGCGTCATCGAAGCGCGCCTGATGCGCGTTCATACGCTGGACGCAAACCTGCGCATTGTTGGCGTGCGCGTCGCCAAGGCAGGCCTGACCGTGATCGCCATCCTGACCAGCCTGGCGCTGGTCGGAATCGACATGACCGCACTCTCGGTGTTCACAGGCGCGCTCGGTGTCGGCCTTGGTTTTGGCCTGCAAAAGATCGCCAGCAACTACGTTTCCGGCTTCATCATCCTGCTTGACCGCTCGATCAGCATCGGCAACATTGTCCAGGTCGGCACCGACAGCGGCGAAGTCACGCAGATCACGACGCGCTACACGGTACTCAAGCACCCCGGTGGTACCGAGTACATCGTGCCCAACGAGACGCTGATCGGTACGACGGTGCAGAACCAGACCTACTCCGACACCCAGCTGCGGCTGACGACGACGATCGGCGTCGCCTACGACACCGACCTCGACCTCGCCTGCCGGCTGATGATTGACGCCGCGGTTGACCACCCGCGCGTGCTGGCGAGTCCGGCGCCCAGGGTTTTCCTGACGCAGTTTGCCGACAGCTGCATCAACCTCGAACTTGGCTTTTGGATAGACGATCCGGAAGAAGGCAAGGGCAACATCGTGTCAGATGTCAATTTTGCCATCTGGCGGGTCTTCAAAGAAAAAGGTATTGTCATACCATTCCCGCAGCGCGATGTTCACATCCGCAATCAGAAGGTGGCCGCATAAGGCTGGGGGAGCCGGGATGAGTTCCCGGATTGGTCCTGACTCTCCTTGTGCGGCGCTTGCCGGGAGGCTCTCCGATTAAGCCCGGTTTCTAGTCGAACGTGGTGACGAAAAAAGCTTTTCGCTTCGTATCGCAACGCCTGTGGCCCGTCTTGGCAGGCGCCCTGCTGATGGCGTGCTCCGCGCAGGCTGATGAGCATTCCTATTTCTCCAGCCTGCCGGTAGTCGCCTCGGTCAGTCGCCTGCCACAGCGCCTCGCCGATGCGCCAACATCGGTCACTGTCATTGATCGCGACATGATCCGCAATCTGCCGATTCGCGATCTGAATGACGTTTTCCGGTTGGTACCAGGCTTCCAGACCTATCCCAATACGACCGAAGCGGCACGTGTAACCTATCACGGGCTGACCGATGAAGAATTCTCGCCACGCCTGCAGGTGTTGGTCGATGGCCGCTCGATGTACTCACCAGCCTTCCGCAACGGAACAAACTGGGCGCTCATTCCGGTTGCCATCGAGGACATCGAGCGCATCGAGGTGGTTCGCGGCACGAATGCCGTTTCCTACGGCTCCAATGCCTTTCTCGGCGTCATCAATATCATCACGGTGGATCCATCGGTGGTGCGCGGATTTTCCGTCTCGACCAGTTATGGCAACCAGAACGTGCGCGATTACTCGCTGCGCAACGGCGGCAAACTGGGAGAGGCGGGGGATTTTCGCTTTACTTATCGCCAGCAAAATGACGATGGATTGCGTGATCGATACGACTGGACTGACTCATACTTCTCCCGCCTGTTTGATTTCAGGGCCGATTTTGCCCTGACCGAGCGCGACAGCCTGCAGGTCAGTGCCGGCCACGTGGATGCGGTGACGCAACGTGGGCGGCTTCAGGTATTCGGCTCCACCTGGCAGAGTGACCCCGGCAATCCGATCCGGGACTTCGAGCAGTCAAACAGCTTTTTGCAGTTTCAATGGCGCCGGGCCTTGTCCAGCGACTCGGATTTTCAGCTGCGCTATGCCTATTCGGTTGACATGGGGACGGAGGCCTACGTCAATTCGACCAGCGCCACGCCTTACATCTATGACCCGTGGGGCGCCGAAGGCTCGCGCCATGAAGTCGAGGTGCAGCACAACATCCGTCTCCACGAGACAGCACGCCTGGCCTGGGGAGGCAGTTGGCGTCAGGACACCGTCCGGGCACAAACCACGTTGGCAGGTCAGGGTGATGTCAGCCGGGATGTGGCACGCCTATTTGGGAATCTCGAGTGGAAGCCTTCGAGCTGGCTGACTGGCAACCTTGGCCTGTCGGGTGAAGCGGACCGCTTTGCAGGGACGAACGTTGCGCCCCGGTTGAGCCTGTCTTTCCACCTTGATCCGGAGAATACGCTGCGTTTCGGCACCTCTCGGGCGTATCGGACGGGTAGTACGGTCGACTACCGGGGCGATTGGTACAACGGCACCAAATACCAGTTCCGGGGCGATCCGGATATGCCTTCCGAGCGCATGGATACCTTGGAAATCGGCTATCTCGGCGATTGGCGCGACTGGCGCATGAGCCTTGATGTGCGGCTATTCCATGAAAAGGTCTATAACCGCCTGCTGGTCATTGATCGCGATGAAGGGAACAATGCGATTCCGGATGCGATGACCGCCATCCAGGACGTCCGGATGCGCGGGGTCGAGTACCAGTGGCGCTGGCAGCCCTTCACGCCAACCCGTATCGTTCTGAGCCAGATGTTCATTGGCATCAATGCAGACTTCATGCCCTCCGCCTTGGCAAATACCTCGAATTCCTTGTGGAACCCCGGCAACAACTTCGCGAAGAGGAACAATATCGACGCCCTCTCCCAATACGGCACGCCGCACCGCTCCACTTCGCTGCTGCTGATCCAGAAGCTGCCATACAGACTGGAGTTTTCGGCAGCCGGCTATTGGCAGAGCAACATGAAGTGGTCGATCAATACAGAGGCCTTGAAGTACCGCCGGATTGATACCCGGCTGGCTTATCCCTTCCGCTGGGCTGGCCTGAGTGGCGAAATGGCGTGGATCGTCCAGTCCGCCAACGGTGCGCATTTCGAGTACAAGGCCTATAACAATCCTGCCGACCGGATAGTTGAGCGCCGCCAGTGGCTGACCCTGCGCTTGGATTTTTGAACGCATCCAGTCTCAGAACAATGTTGTTGCTTTTACCCAGGCATCCGGCAGCACATTGACAACCTGTGCCTCCAGCCATTTGTCGGCACTGGACAGAATGGCGATGCCGGTGAGCAGGATGATCACGCCGAAGCCTTTCTTGATGCCATCTATTCGTTGCAACACCCAGCCGCGCGCCGCGTTGAATCCCTTGCGCGACGCGTAGGCAACGGCGACCAGCGGAATTGCCGCGCCAATCCCGAACAAGCCGAGAATAATGCCGCCGCGCAGCGCGCCACCTTCGCTGGCGACCAGCGTAAGCGCCGAGGCGAGCAGCGGGCCGGAGCATGGACTCCAGACCAGACCGAGCACGCCACCGAGGAGCAGGGCGCCTCCCAGAGAGCCGCCGTCGAGCTTGGCCGAAGCGGCATTCGCGCTCGAAGCAATGGGCAGCATCCATTCCGTGAAGTGCCTGTTAAGCACTGGCACCAGCATGACAAGGCCGAACGAGATGAGCATCCAGGCGCCGAACAGCCGCACGCTGTCCGAATCGATGCCGAGTGCCGGGCCAAGCGCCCCAAGGAAAATGCCAATCAGTGCAAACGAAACGGCCATGCCGGCGCCCATGGCCAGCGGCGCCAGCCGGTTGGCCTGCACGGCGCCGCCGAGAACGAGCGGCAGGATGGGGAAAACGCAGGGCGACAGCGTCGTCAAACTGCCGGCGACCAGACTCAGCCCGAGGTGGGTGAGTGGGATGTCCATGGCGCTTACTTCGCGCTGCCGAGCACGGCGCGCAATGGTGCCGGGTCGGTCTCACCGGCCAGCCGCCCGGTTTCCTTGGCGCCCTTGTAGACAATCACAGTCGACTGCGAGCGCACGCCAAGCTGGCGCTTCAGTTCGCGCTCCTTGTCGTAATCGACGACGAGCAGTGTGCCGGGCACAGTAGCATCACCCTTCCAGCCGTTGAACACCTTTTCCTGGGCGCGGCAGGTTGGACACCAGTCGGCATGGAAGTGCAGGCCAACCGCCTCGCCGGCCTTCTGTTTGGCAGCCAGCGTTTCCGGCGAATAGGGCTGGATGTCGAGGGCGGGGGCCAGGTTCGCCGCTGCGACGAGGGCCAGGCCGGCAATGAGTTTGACAGTTTTCATGAGTACTCTCCGTAGTGGTTGGGTAACCATTAGTCGCCGGCGCTGCAATAAACTTACAGAGCAGATGGGAATGATTGCGCGGTGAGGGATTCGTGGTGCCATCAAGTGTGCTCACTCGACAGCACCTGGCACTTCTGTGCCTTGGTCGCATGGGTGATCCAGCGGCAGGTTTATGAGTGAGGTAGCCCCGTCGAGAGATAACCGGCCTCGTCCTCGTCGACCGTGGCAGTGATTGGGCTAAGTCGTCACCAGCAACTGCAAAGTGTTGGTCCGTTTTCGCAAGCGTGATCTGCGCGTCTGGTCCAGTTGTTCTTTCTCGCCATCCCGGCATTCCGTATGATCAAAGCCGTGTGCACAAATTGTTGTCAGGAGTTGCCATGGACGAGAACATCGAAACCGCGCCTGAATTACAGGTTTCCGAATGGATCAACACTGAGCATGCAATCACGCTGAAGAGCCTTCGCGGTCGCGTCGTCGTACTGCACGCGTTTCAGATGCTTTGCCCAGGTTGCGTGCAACACGGGATTCCGCAAGCGACGAAAATTCACAACGCCTTCGACAGGAAAGACCTTGTGGCCCTTGGTCTGCACACGGTATTCGAGCACCACGCCGTGATGGGCGCCGAGGCGCTGAGGGTCTTCATGCACGAATACCGCATCCCTTTTCCGGTTGGCGTGGATGCCGCGCTAGCGGGCAGCGACGTACCCCTGACCATGCAGACCTACGGATTGCGTGGTACGCCCAGCCTGATCGTGATCGACCGGAACGGTTATGTCCGCCTCAACCATTTCGGGCAGGTGGACGACCTGCGTATCGGTGCCGTGCTCGGGCAACTGGTCGCGGAGCAGGTGCGGACGCCGGCGAGCAGGTGATGCGAGGTGTTTCCGTTGGGGGACGTGCAACAATTTAGGTGCGTTAGGTTAGCTTTTTTTGGCTGGGGCAGCAGACCAATCTTGGATTCAACCGGCCTATGCCAATTCGTCGTGAACGGTTGTTGTGACCCGTACGCGTTGAGCGAATTGCCGGTCATGCTCACTCAGGCGCCATGAATGCCTCATAGGCCCACATGATGCAAATGGTCGCCAATACCAGCCAGATTACGATAATCACCGCACCTGCAATCCTGCTCACGGGCTTTCCAGTCTGGATGGTTTCCTGCGCCCGTGCTCGGCACTCTGCCAAAACATGATCAGGAACCAACTTTATAGCCAAGGCAATGCCTAGTGGGATCAGAATGAGGTCATCCAGATAGCCTAGAACCGGAATAAAGTCCGGGATCAAATCGATGGGGCTGAATGCATACGCAACGATGATGGCCACGAGGAGCTTTGCATGCCACGGTGTTCGGGCGTCGCGTGCGGCAAGGTACAGAGCAAAGGTCTCTGCCTTTAGATGACGCGCTCGCTGGTTCAGCTTTGCGAGAACTGCCATGTGAAACTGGCCTCCGGTGACTGCTGTACGGTATTTCAGGGGACTTCCGCTTTTGGCCGGGGACTGTCTGATAAACCCCGAGCAGGATAACTATGCTGCGCTGATCAAACTGCCAAGCACGATGCCCTGCCGGCGCAGGTCGTCGAGCAGGGCGGCGCCGTGGGCGAGGAGTTGTTCGGGGGCGGAATGTTGCAGTTCCGTGGCAATCTGGCGGATGGCGGCTTCGCCGGTAGTTGGTGTGGCGGCGAGCAGGGCCAGAAGGCGACCTGTAACGGCGTTGATCTGGCTGAATTGCACGTCGTCGTCGGCATCACGATAGACGGCAAGGTAGGTCGGTTGCGGTTTGCGCGGCCGGTAATCCGGGCCGATTAGGTGCACCGGCCAAGCGTACGCAAGGTTGAGCAGGGCGGGGTTGAGGGCGACCGGATTGGCCAGTAGATCGCCGGACGGGTCGTGCGCGGGGGGCTCCACATCCATGATGTCTAGCGCCAGCTCTGTCCATTCGTAATGCGCCAGCTCGGCCAGCCAGATGGGCAGCGGCTGAGTGATGTCGGCCTCGGTCAGGTAGCGGACGAATTCGCGCGGTATCTCGCGGAACCATGGCGTGTGGCTTGGCCAGTCGCGGAAGAAGCTGCGGTTCAGGCGGCGCCAGCGTTTTTCACCGAGCGTCTTGCGGCTGACCGGGAAGCAACTGTCGAGAAAGCCGCAGATGTTGTTGAAAAGCAATTCGTTGTAAACAGCCATCCGGCGAGCCGGAACGCCTGACGGCCGGGGCGTCTGTCGCGGGTCGCGAATATGCCGCCCGAAGGCGCGCTGGAAATCCTGGAAATCCGGGGTGATCATCATGCAGCCTTTGCTTCGGTCGCCGGAATTGCGGACTGCAGATGGGTTATGGTGCGGACTTCTGCGGTCAACCGGGAAATATCAGGAATATTGAAATCGCGCTCCAGGCAGGTCGGCACGTTACCTGTGTGCTGATAGGCGGTTTCGAGCAGCGACCATACCGGGTCGATTACCTCGGCGCCGTGCGTGTCGACGAGCAGGCCATCCGGCTCAACGTAGTGGCCGGCGACGTGGATGTAGCAGGTGCGTTCGAGCGGCAGCGCGGTCATGAAGTCGACCGGGTCGAAGCCGAAATTCCGGCTATTCACGTAGATGTTGTTCACATCGAGATGGAGCAGGCAGTCTGCTTCGCGAATGATGTGGCTGATGAAATCGGTCTCGCTCATGTCGGCGCCAGGGGGGGCGACGTAGTACGAGGCGTTTTCGATGCCGATGCGCATTTCAAGAATGTCCTGCGCCTGCTTGATGCGGCCTGCGGTCCATTTCACGGCTTCTTCGGTCATCGGGATCGGCAGCAGGTCGTAAAGGTGGCTGTCGTCGGCACACCAAGAGAGGTGCTCGGTGTACAAGCTCATTCCGTGCTCTGCCATGAAAGCCTTGATCCTGCGCAGCAGCGCAACATCCAGCGGCGCAATGCCGCCCAGCGACAGTGAGAGGCCGTGGCAGGCAAAGGGGTAGCGCTCGGTGAAGTGACGCAAGTCCTTGCCGGACTTTCCGCCCATGCCAGCCCAGTTTTCCGGAGCAAGTTCGAAGAAGGAGACTTCTTCCGGAACCTGCAGCTTGAGTGGGCCAATCAGTTCACGACGAAAACCTAGACCGGCGCCGCGAAGGGGACGATGAGACATGGTCTTGCTCCTGGCAAAAAGCGCGGCGTGCAGGCTTGCGCCTGCACCGCCGGCCGGATGCTGAAATTACTTCTTGTTAGCGCCGCACTTGGCTTCGCCGCACTTGCCGTCCTTCTTCTTGTCAGCGCCGCACTTGGCTTCGCCGCACTTGCCGTCCTTCTTCTTGTCAGCGCCGCACTTGGCTTCACCGCACTTGCCATCCTTCTTTTTCTTGTCGGCGCCGCACTTGGCTTCACCGCACTTGCCGTCCTTCATCTTGGTGTCGGCCTGGGCCAGTTGATAGCCGGCTTCCAGTTTGGTTGCACCAAACGGATTTTCGGCGGCGTGGGCGACCGGGCTCAGGGCAATGGCGGCAAAGGCGGAACCGACGGCCAGGGAAACGAGATTTTGCTTTTTCATGATTTTCTCCGTTGAGATTGAGGTTGGTTGGATCAGTCGTGTCGACTCATCCAGGCCCCCATCGCCTGACGCATGAACAGGAACTGCTTTTCAGCCCGTCGGCAGCCGGTGCAAAACGCCAGATGCACTCGAAACTCGATGCGCTCCCAAAGGCTGAGTTTGCGTTCCAGTTGTATCGAGGCGAGGCGGGTGGCTTCCTTGCAGCTGATCATTGCGGTTCCTGTTTTGTGTCCTTGGTTTGGGTTCCTGATGCATTAGTCGGCGAATTCACGAAAACATTACAAAAATCTTTTAACGTATGATGTTTCGTAACAACCTCAACGAGATGTCATGGCTACGGACCCCCTGCAAGACCCCGAGTTTCTCACAGCTTTGCGTCGCGACATGCTGCGCTTTGCCGAGATGCAGTTGCGCGACCGCGCTCAGGCCGAGGATGCCGTGCAGGAGGCGCTGACCGGCGCTCTGATGGGGAAGGAGAAATTTGCCTCACGCGCTTCGCTGCGCACCTGGGTGCTCTCCATCCTTAAAAACAAGATCGTCGATGTTCTGCGACGCAAGGTTCGCGAGAATGCTGCGGTCAACCCGGAAAATGACGAGAATTCGAATGAGTTTTTTGATCATCGCGATCACTGGGCCGAAGACACGCGCCCATCGGAGTGGCAGACCCCGCAGCAGGCCATGGAAAGCAAGCAGTTCTGGGAGGTCTTCGAAGCGTGCCTTTACCGCCTGCCGGAAGCTAGCGGACGCATTTTCACCATGCGCGAAGTGCTCGGCTTCGACACCGACGAAATCTGCCAGACCCTGGGAATCACCACCAACAACTGCTGGGTCCAGTTGCACCGGGCACGCTTGGCGCTGCGCGCCTGCCTGGGTGCCAACTGGTTCGGCGAAGCGGCCTGAGGCTTTCAAGCCGTTTCAATCTGCTAGATACGCTCCCAGACGGTGACCTCCGACAGCGTGTGCTGGAATTTCCGCTTCGTTTCCCGAATGACGAACGGTACTGATTCCGGTCCTCGAAGCAGGCGGAAATGCTCGCCCAGCATCGCTTTCAGCCCGTCAAGCGTTGTCAAATTTTCGCCATCCTTCTTGAAGCCACCGATCCATTCATCGCGCTTGGTGTGTTCCGGGAGCCAGGTATAGGGCGAGGTCAGCATCAACAGACCGCCCGGATTCAGGCGTTCATGGACGGTTTTGAGGAAGAGCGCCGGGCTGTACAGGCGGTCGATCAGGTTGGCAGCGAGGATCAGGTCGTAGCCTGAAAAAAGCGGCTTCAAATTGCAGGCATCGCCCTGGAAGAATTCAACCTTGGACGCCACATCGGTCAGGCCCAACGCGGCCAGTGAGCATTCCTTGTAGCTGACCAGTTCGCCTTCTTCCGTTAGTGTGTAGCGCAGCCGGCCCTGTTCGGTCAATTGCGTGCCGACACCAATGAAGCGAGCCGAGAAGTCGATACCGGTGACCTGATCGAAATGGCGGGCCAGTTCAAAAGTCGCCCGGCCGGTGGCGCAGCCAAGATCAAGCGCTTTGCTCGCCGGCTTGTCGCCCATGGCTCCGATGGCCAGTTGGGCAAGGGTTTTTGGGAAATTGGCGACGCCGAAGTATTCGTCGCCGTAGTGGAATTCGATGTATTCCGAAATGAGCCGGTCGGTTTCGTAATGCGAAGCTGGCTGGGTTGCGGGCGCCTCGGCTACGACATAGCGGAAGCCGGCGTGCTGGAAGAAGTGGCGACGGAATGCATAACGCGAGACCGGCGCCGCTTCGTTGCCGCAGGAAATCCATGAACCACCCTTGATCAGGTTGTGGCGCTCATCGAAGGTGGGCGTCGTGAAATCGTCGTAGATCGGATGGACTTCGAAGCCGGCAAACGGGTAGATCGGCGTTTCGAGCCATTGCCAGACATTGCCGATGACATCAAAGAAGGGGCCGTGCGCGAAGCGATTGACCGGGCAGCTCGACGCTTCATGGCTCAAGCCGATGTTGGCCGGCAATTCGTCGGACAGGTCGGCGATTCCGGCGAACTGGCGTAGCGCCTGCCATTCGTCCTCGGTCGGTAGACGTACGGCTTGGCCGCTGGTGCGCGTTTTCCAGTTACAGAAAGCCTTGGCTTCGTGGTAATTGGTTTCTACCGGCCAGTCCCAGGGCATGGCGACTTCTTCGAGCATCAGGCGCAAACGCCATTGCGTGCCATCCTTGATCCAGAACGTCGGGTGTGCGGCCTTGGCAAATTTTTTCCAGGAGACGCCTTCTTCCTGCCACAGTGAGTCGTCGGCATAGCCCCCGGCCTCGACGAAGTCGAGAAACTCGCGGTTCGAGGCCAGATGGCGGCTGGCCTGGAATGCTGCGGTCGACGCCTCGTGATAGCCGAATTCGTTGTCCCATCCGTAGATGTTCGGGTTGCTGCGCTCGCGGCCGAGCCGCGGTTTTGCGGCAGGTATGTTCACCAAGCTGTTGGTCGGCGCCACCCCGCTTTCTCGGCAGGGCTCCCACGCGGGGTGTTTTTGCACATATTTCAGTTGATGCTGGCGAATCAGCACCGATGAGGTTTCGAGATGGATGCGTTCGTGTTCGATGCCCATCAAAATAAGCCAGAAAGGGTCTTCCCAGCCGATGGGCAGGATCAGCGGCGTTGTCTCGATCAATCGGCTCACGACATCACGCACCAACCGGCGATAGGCGCGGACTTCGTCAACGCGCGGCCAGTCATAGCGCTGCTCGCTCAGATCGTCCCAGCTCATTTCATCGACGCCGATGGCGAACATGGACTCGAAGCCGGGATTGATGCGCTGCTCAATCAAGCCGGCCAGAACCAGTTTGTTGATGAAAAAGGTGGCCGTGTGTCCGAAGTAGAAAATCAGCGGATGACGCAAAGCAATCGGCTTGACGAAGTACGCTTCGTCGCTGGTGAGCACTTCGAACAGTTGATCGTAGCGGTCAAAGGTGGTCTGAAAGTAGTCGAGTATTTGCCGACGCTTCTGTTCGGCATCGGTGCCAGTCAACAGTGGCGTGTCAGGGAAAGTGGCTGGTTTCATGCGGTTACCGGTCTAGTGCGAGTTCAGGTCGGGAATGGTGACCAAGTTGCGTTACCGCTCAATGGCGATTGGGAGAGTGGGAGATTAAACAGGGTTATCGGCGCCAAGGCAAAAAAACCCCGCCACGAAGGCGGGGTAACAGGGAGTTCTCGAATCGGGGGAAATTCGAGAGGAGGGTAAGACGGTTCAGCGTTTGCGGCGCTTGTTCAGCCAATGTCGGGTGACAGCGATGATGGCGCCGGCCGCAATGGCAGCAATTGCAGCCTTGAGCGGCTCGGCCTGGCCTTCCGACAGCCAGTCGAAACCGGTGATGCCGACGAAGACACCAAGGGATTCACTGATCGGAAGGTCGTCCGATAAGGCCATCAGCGATTTCCGGTGGCTGGCATGCTGGCTTGAGCCGACGTCATGTCGAACAGGTACTGGCGGGTGGCTTCGATAAATTGTTTGATATTCATTTTGATGTTTTCCTGATTGTCCTCTTCATGGGATTGGTTTGCTTCCATGCCTCGCATCTTATGGGCGTGCCGGCGCTACGTCTGTAGCCAAAGCGTGGCCAAGAGGTAACGGGTTTTGATCTTCTGTAACGCTCTGTAACGGCGCCGCGAAGACCTATTGGCGTGCTTTCCAGGAAAGCGTGAAGCGGGCGCCGCCGAGCGGGGATGCGTCTGCCGTCGCGGTGCCGCCATGCAGCTCCAGGACGCGGCGGGCGATGGCCAACCCGAGCCCGTATCCGCCCGTCGATCGGTCGCGCGAACGGTCGAGGCGGGTGAAGGCCGAAAAGATGTGTTCGCGCTCTTCCGGCGGGATGCCGATGCCATCGTCGTCGACATGGATCAGCATGGTTTCGCCAGCCAGCTCCGCGCTGACCGCAATACGCTTGCCGGCGTATTTGAAGGCGTTTCGCAACAGATTGCGCAGGGCATAGGGCATGGCCTTGCGGTCAAGGTCCACAAACAGGTTTTCGGGCAGTTTTTCGGTGTTGACCGTGACATCAAGCTGGCGCCCGAGCAAGCGCAACGAATCCACCTCATCGCTGAGCCACTCGGCAAGCTTGACGCTCGAAAAGTGCGCCTGCGGCGCTTCGCGTTCGAAGCGGGCATAGGTCAGGCTGGTGTCGATAAGTTGATCCAGTTCGTCGAGATCAGCTTCCATCATGGCCCAAAGGCGCTCGCGTTCTGCCCGCTCATCGGTTTCGGAGAGCATTTCGAGAGCAAAGCGCATGCGGGCGATCGGCGTGCGCAATTCGTGCGAAATGCCGCAGGAAAGCTCGCGGTGGGTGGCCAGTAACTGGCGGATGCGCTCAGCCATGCTGTTCATGGTGTCGGAGAGCGGCGCAAAAAGGCGGGTGCGGACCGGCGGCGAAACGGCCTCGAAATGACCGTCGCCAAGATCGAGCGCAGTCTGGCGCAGGCCCTCAAGATCGCGCCAGACAGGACGAATCCAGAACCACAGCGCTATGGCGAAAATGAGGCCGATCAGGCTCCATGTCAGCAGGCGCAACCGGAGTTCGAGCGGCAGGCGGTCCTTCAGCTCCGGGTTCCGATTCGAGGCGAGCGGGCCGACCACCAGCACCTGGCTGGAGGTGCCGAGGCGGTGATACATGATGTCGCCATCGTGGTCGATGGCAATGTCGCCGGCATCGAGCTTGACGACCTGGCTCGGCGTCAGTGTGCTGTCGAGCGTCATTCGTTCGACGATACCCAGGTTGTAGGAAAACTTGTCGTCGAGGTCCTTGATCTTTTTCTGCCAGTCGCGGCGCGGCTGCCGTAAAAGCTCATCCTCGATCATGGTGATCGTGCCGCGCATGAAGCGGCGCGCGTAGTCGTCGGTTATGCCCCGCTGAGCGGTGGAAATGACGAAATCGGCCGTGAAGGCGATGGCGACAAAAGAGCCCATCGCCAGCAGATAAAAGTTGAAGAATAGCTTGGACAGGCTGTAGCGCCTGCCGCGCCAGCGCGGCAGGGCCACCCGGATCAGCGAGCGGGCCAGTCCCTGGTTTTTCTCCTTCGGGATCGCTTCCCCGTTCTCGGGTTCAGTTCCAGTCATGCTTGCTGAAAAGATAACCCTTGCCGCGCACGGTCTTGATGCGGGTCGGGTTCTCCGGGTCGTCGTTCAGTTTCTTGCGCAGGCGCGAGATGCGGGCATCGATGGAACGATCCAGCCCGTCGAAACCGATGCCGCGCAATTCCTGCAACAGGTCGTCGCGGGACAGCACGTTGCCCGCATGCGAGGCGAGCAGCCAGAGAAGGTCGAATTCAGCGGTCGTCAGGTCGATGGTCTGCCCGGTCAGCGAGGCGGTCCGCGTCGCCTGGCTGATCTTGAACTGGCCAAAGAGCAGGCTCTCCGACTCGCTGCTGGGCGCCTCGCCAGCAGTGGGCAGACGACGTAGCAGGGCCTTGATGCGAGCAAGCAGTACGCGTGGCTGGACCGGTTTGGCGATGTAGTCGTCGGCCCCCATCTCCAGGCCAAGAATCTGGTCGAAATCCTCATCGCGTGCCGTGAGCATCAGGATCACGCCGCGATAATGCGGGCGGACGGCGCGGCAGATTTCAAAGCCATCCTTGCCCGGAAGCATCACGTCGAGAATGACCAGATCGGGCTGCTCCGCAAGGATGCGCGCCTCGGCAGTGTCGCCGCGTGGCTCGACACTGACTTGCATGTCGTTTTTGGTCAGGTATTCGGCCGTCAGTTCGGCCAGGCGTTCGTCGTCTTCGACTAGCAGGATACGTGTATTCATCCGCCAATCTTAACCACCTGCAGTGCAGCGGTCCACCTTCCTGTGTCTAGATTCGATTGCTGCGGTCGACTGCAAAAAAAGCCCAAATTTCAACTCTGGGCAGCGATGACATAGAATCCCGGCTCATCGTTAACTGAGGATGAATCCTGATGAATTGGTCAAAAGTGCCCATGCGTGCCTGGTTCGCGACATTGGGGCTGGGTTGCCTGGGCCTGGTTGCGATTAGCATGGAACTACAAACGCTCCTTCGCTTGGCACCGTGTCCGCTCTGTATCTTCCAGCGCCTGCTCTACGTCGTGATTGGCCTTGCGGGTTTGCTTGGCTTCATCTGGCCTGCTGGGCGAATGATTTGGGCTGCACTGGCCGGCTGCCTTGCCGCATTGGGTGTCGGCGTTGCAGCTTATCAGACCTGGATGCAGGCTTTTCCGCACCTCGCGCCGGAGTGCAGCTTTACGGACCCCAACGCCATAGAGCGCCTGGTAGATTGGCTCGGAACGGAATGGCCGTCCGTATTCCTGGCGACGGGTTTTTGCAGCAGCCGTGACTGGGAACTGTTCGGCTTGTCGATGGCCAACTGGTCCGTGCTGCTTTTTGCAGGGATCGTAGGCTACGCCGCCCTGCTCTTCATGAAGAAACGCTAGCCACAAAAAACAAAACCCGCCGAAAGGCGGGTTTATAGAATGCTCTGGAGAAGCTGAATTACTTCAGCTTGACTTCCTTGTAAGCGACATGCTTACGTGCCTTCGGGTCGTACTTCATGAACTCCAGCTTTTCAGGCGTCGTGCGCTTGTTCTTGGAGGTGGTATAGAAGTGACCGGTGCCAGCTGTGGATTCCAGCTTGATTTTTTCGCGACCGCCTTTAGCCATTTTGTATTTCCTTCTTTATCAGACTTCGCCGCGGGCGCGCAGGTCAGCCAGGACGGCATCGATGCCGTTCTTGTCGATCAGGCGCAGACCGGCGTTGGAAACGCGCAGGCGCAGGAAGCGGTTTTCAGATTCAACCCAGAAACGACGGTACTGCAAGTTCGGCAGGAAACGGCGTTTGGTTCTATTGTTGGCATGGGAAACAGTATTCCCAACCATCGGGCCTTTACCCGTTACTTGGCAGACACGCGCCATGATGGTGCTCCAGAATTCGCTAGAAGAGAGCCCACAATTATAACCAAAAGTACATAATCGTTTCAAGGGGTTTATTGAATTTTATAGCAAGCCCCGTTCGGCGAAGGAGAGCGGCGGGGTGTTGCCGGCGACAATGAAGTGGTCGAGCACCTTGACGTCGACCAGGGCCAGGGCCTCTTTCAGGGATCGCGTGAGCATCTCGTCGGCCCGTGACGGTTCGGCAATGCCAGAGGGGTGGTTGTGCGCCAGGATAACCGCCGCAGCGTTGTTGGCGAGCGCCGCCTTGACGACTTCGCGCGGGTAAACCGAAGTTTGGGTCAGCGTGCCGGAGAACAGTTCGTCCGCTTTTAGCAGGCGGTTCTGGGCATCCAGCCACAAGGCAATGAAGACTTCACGGCCGCGACTGGCCAGCTTGAGTCGCAGCCAGTCGCGCACCTTGCCCGGCGAGGTGAAGCTGTCGCGTATCGCCATATCCTGCGACAGAGCGCGGCGGGCCAGTTCAAAGCTGGCTTTGAGTTGCGCCGCCTTGGCCATGCCGATGCCCGATACGCTGGCCAGTTCCTCAAGAGACGCTTCGGCCAGGGTGCCTAGTTGGCCGTCGAAGCGCTGGAGCAGATCGCGCGCCAGATCTACAGCGCTTTTGCCGCGCACCCCGACACGCAAGTAGATGGCTAGCAGTTCTGCATCGGAAAGGGCTTCCGGCCCGTGCGCCAACAGACGTTCGCGTGGCCGTTCGCCTTCTGGCCAGTCGGTAATCGCCATTATTCTTTTCCGTTAGAATGAGCGGAGTCCAATTCTAATGGCAAGACAATGGAATTACAGGGAAAACGCATCGTTCTAGGCGTCACGGGCGGCATCGCTGCCTACAAGGCCGCTGAACTCGTTCGCCTGCTCGGCAAGCAGGGTGCCGAGGTACAGGTGGCGATGACCGAGGGGGCGACGCACTTCGTCACCGCGACCACCTTTCAGGCGCTGTCGGGCAAGCCGGTCTATCTTGATCAGTGGGATGCCCGGATGCCCAACGCGATGGCGCATATCGATTTGTCGCGGCAAGCTGATCTGATTCTCCTCGCACCGGCCTCGGCTGATTTCCTCGCCCGCATCGCCCACGGCATGGCCGATGATCTGCTGGCGACCATGGTGCTGGCCCGCGACTGCCCGCTGCTCGTGGCCCCGGCGATGAACCGCCAGATGTGGGAAAACCCCGCTACGCAGCGTAATGTCAGCCAGTTGCAGGCCGACGGCGTGCAGATTCTTGGTCCGGCCTGCGGTGGGCAGGCTTGCGGCGAAGTTGGCGCCGGTCGCATGTTGGAGCCTGAGGAGTTAATGGAAGAAGTCGTTGCCTTCTTCACACCCAAACTGCTCGCCGGCCGGAAAGTCTTGATCACGGCCGGGCCGACCTTCGAGGCCATTGATCCGGTGCGTGGCATTACCAATCTGTCGTCCGGTCGCATGGGCTATGCCGTCGCGCGCGCAGCCCGACAGGCCGGGGCGCAGGTAACGCTGGTTTCCGGGCCGGTCGAATTTTCGGCCCCGCAGGGCGTCGACCGTGTCAATGTGCAGAGTGCGCTCGACATGCATGCCGCCGTGATGGCGCGGGCTGCTACGGCGGACATTTTCATCGGCGTCGCTGCGGTGGCCGATTACCGCGTCGCCAATGCGGCAGGGCACAAGCTCAAGAAAGATAGCGGCGGTATTCCTCCGGTTGAGCTAATCGAAAACCCGGACATTCTGGCCGAAGTGGCGGCAATGTCGGGCGGCCCGTTCTGTGTGGGCTTCGCAGCCGAGAGCCGAAATCTGGACGAGTATGCGCAGAGCAAGCGACGCAAGAAAAATATCCCGCTGATCGCCGGCAACCTGATCCAGGACGGCTTCGGCGGTGACGATAACCGGTTGGTGCTGTTCGACGCCGCCGGCGCCCATCCGCTGGCACCGGCCCCAAAATCTGTACTGGCCCGCCAGTTAATTGAACATGTCGCCACCTTGACGAGGAAAGACTGATGCATCATATCGACGTAAAGATTCTCGACAACCGCCTGCGCGAAAGTCCCCCACACTACGCCACGCCGGGCTCTGCTGGCTTGGACCTGCGCGCCTGCATTGAAGCGCCGCTGCATGTCGAGCCTGGCCAGACGACGCTGGTGCCGACCGGCATGGCCATTCATCTGGCCGACCCGGGGCTGGCGGCGATGATCCTGCCGCGCTCTGGGCTGGGCCACAAACACGGCATCGTGCTCGGGAATCTGGTCGGATTGATCGATAGCGACTATCAGGGCGAGTTGATGGTCTCGGTGTGGAACCGCGGTCATGCGGGCTTTACGCTGAATCCGCTTGATCGCATCGCGCAATTGATCATCGTGCCGGTATTGCAGGTTGGCTTCAATATTGTCGATGACTTCGATGCCAGCCACCGTGGCGAGGGTGGTTTCGGCAGCACAGGAAAAGCATGATCCGGCGCTTGGTCTTGGCTGCAGCGGCGTTTTTCGCCTTGGCTGCGCAGGCAGTGGAAGATCCGGTGCTGATGCAGCGTGGCGAAGAACAAGTCATGGGCAAGTGCTTTCTTTGTCACGGCGCCACCGGCGACAGTTCCAGTCCGCTCTATCCGAAACTGGCCGGGCAGAACGAAGCCTATCTGCTGAAGCAGTTGCGCAATTTCAAGTCGAGGCAGCGCGACAGCAACGACATGCGCAAGATCGTTGCCGATATGAATGATGACGACATGCGGGCGGCGGCGCATTATTTCAGCCACCAGGAGCCTAGCCGCGGCAAGTCGGCCTACCCCGACATGCGCGCCGTTGGCGAGAAAATCTACCGAGAGGGCGAGGTAGCCAAGGGACTGACGCCTTGCCGTGAATGCCATGGTGAGGCTGGGACCGGGTCGGATGTGCTGCCGCGCATCGCTGGCCAGCATACGCTCTATATCGAAACCCAATTGACGCTGTTCGAAGAGCGCAAGCGGACCAACGACAATTCCCTGATGCAGGACATTGCCAAGCGCCTGACGACCGATGAAATCCGCGCTGTTGCCGAGTTTTTGCGCGCCCTGTGAGGCGGTTGCTTTTTGTATAGAAGAAAATTACTATTTGATAATTATCAAATATACAGGAGGGGCAATGCTCAAGTTGATTCAAAGGGCGCTTGTGGCGGGCTTGTTGGCTGCATCTGGCACTGTATTGGCGGCCGATGCGGTGTCTGTCGATCTGAAGCGGGCCGAGGAAATCGTGGGTGGCCGCTGTTTCCTCTGCCATGGCCTGAATGGCGAGTCGGCCAGCGCCGTATTCCCTCGGTTGGCCGGGCAGCACTCTGAATACATCGCCAAGCAGCTCTCCGACTTCAAGTCGGGCAAGCGAGCCAGCGATACCATGAAGCCCCAGGCGGAAGACCTGACGCCGACTGAAATGAAGTCGCTCGGCGCCTTCTTCCAGGCCAAGGTGGTCGGGCCGCGTCCGGGCAGGGACCAGGAACTTCTCGCGGTCGGCAAATTTGTCTTCAACCGGGGTAATGAGTTCAGTGGCTTGCCGGCCTGTTCCACCTGCCACGGTGCCAAAGGCCTCGGTACGCCGCAATTGCCGCGTCTGGCTGGTCAGCACCCGCGCTATATCGAGGATCAGTTGAAGCAGTTTAACAAGCGTGAGCGGACCAACGACAATGCCATCATGCACACCATCGCCTCCAAATTGTCGGAGCTGGAGACCCACGCTGTTGCGGAGTACATCGCAACGCTGGATTGAGTCATGCCGTCATTGAAAAGACAAAAGGCCGCATCTGCGGCCTTTTGTCTTTGCTGGGGGTAACAATCAGGTCAGCATGTCGGCCCAGATGTTCCTGGCCCAGCCCATGGCGGCCTTGCCTTCCAGTTCGTTGCGGGCCACCGAGACGCCGCCGGCACCCTTGACCGGTTGCACGGTTTTGGTGGCGGCGTCGTACTGGTGCACCGAGGCAACGTGGATGACGTTCTTGGCATCAACGAAGCTGTAGCAGGTATTCATTACCACCGGCTCCGGGTTAGGTGCCTGACCGGAGAGCATGTTGAGGATTGCTGCAGCGGCGAGCTTGCCGTGCTGGTTGGCCATGTGGCCGGATTTCGGCATGGTTGGCGCCGGGAAGACGGCATCGCCGAGCACGTGGATGCCCGGTGTGCTGGTCGATTCCATGGACAGCCAGTTGACGTCCACCCAGCGATTGTTGATCAGCTTGATGCCGGATTTGGCCGCGATGTCGCCGGCACGATGCGGCGGGATGATGTTCAGCACGTCGGCCTTGAACTTGTCGAATTCGAGCACGGCGGTGTTGGTGCCGACTTCGACGTCCTTCACTTCGCTGTTGTTGCGGTATTCAATGATGCCTTTGTAGAGATCGGCCCAGGCCTTGGTGAACAGGCCTTTCTTGGAGGTTACGTCTTCATTGGCATCAAGGATGATGACCTTGGATTTCGGCTTGCTCTGCTTGAAGTAGTTGGCCACCAGGCTGGCGCGCTCGTACGGTCCAGGCGGGCAGCGGTAAGGTGCCTTGGGGATGGAGATGGCGTAGGTGCCGCCGTCTTTCATAGATTCCAGTTGCTTGCGCAGGGCGACCGTTTGCGGTCCCGCTTTCCAGGCGTGCAGAATCTTGCTCTGGGCGTCGGCGCTGTTCAGGCCAGGGATTTCGTCCCACATGAAATCGACGCCGGGCGAGAGCACCAGACGGTCGTAGCTCATGCTGCCGCCGGCTTTCAGGGAAATGGTCTTCTTGGCTGCGTCGACCGCAACAACGTCGTCCTGGACGACACGAACGCCCCATTTGCTCTTCAGGCCGTCGTAGCTGACGGTTATGTCTTCCATGGTCTTGGTGCCGCCAATGACCAGGTTGGAGATCGGGCAGGAAATGAAGGTTGGGTTACGCTCGATCAGCGTCACTTGCACGTCGCCTTCGCTCCACATGCGCAAGTATTTGGCGACTGTGGCGCCGCCGTAGCCGCCGCCAACCACAACGACATGGCCGCTGGCCTTGCCGCCGCCGGCGCAGCCGTACAGGGAGGCCATTGCGCCCGCAGCTGCACTGACTTTCAGGAAATCACGTCTTTTCATCAGCATCATGGTGGTCTCCCCTTATTTTTGTGCGGCGAAATAGCCGGCGATCAGGTCAAGCTGGACTTCGGTGTAGCCCTTGGTGATCTGATGCATGATTGATGCAGGCTTGTCGCCATTCTTGTAGTCGGCCAGTTTCTGCAGAATCTTGGCCTTTTCCATACCCGCCAGGGCGTCCATGCCGGAGCCCTTGACCGCATTACCGTTGGTGCCATGGCAATTGGCGCAGGTGGCAGCCAAGTTGCGGCCAAGGTTCGGGTCAGCAGCCTGCGAGGTGCTGGCAAAGGCCAGCAGGCACAAGGCGGCTAAGGGTGCAAACAGTTTCATCGAGACATCTCCTCAAGTGTTGTCGATACGCCACATATAGCCAAAATTATGTCCAATTGCCGATTTCAGCCTAGTGCAAAGGTTATAGGCCTTTTGCACAAATTGCATGCTGCGCCGCAACAATATTAGTAGTTGACTATATAAGTGCTGAGTTATACAGTGATTCTTGATAGAAATCAAAAGAACGGTATGGACGAGACTTTACAGGTATTCGAGCAGGTGGCGCATTACTTCGGATTGCTGGCCGATCCGACGCGTTTGCGCATTCTCTCCTGTTTGTGCGCCGAGGAACGACCCGTCCACGAAGTCGTGGAAAAGATTGGCCTGACGCAAGCCAACATCTCGCGGCATCTCAACATCCTGTACCGGGCCGGTGTGGTCGACCGGCGGCGGGAGGGCAGCACGGTTTTCTATCGGGTCGTCGATCCGAATTTCGTCGACATCTGCCGCACGGTCAGCATCACGGTGGCAAGCCGTGATCTGGGCGATCAGCTGGGGGTGGCGCCGGTGAATCGCAGTAACGACATCAAATAATCAGAGGGGTTTGTCCATATGGGTGACATCGTGAAACAACCGGGGCGTTTGCGGCCTGCTCCGGAGAACTTCCTGTCGGAAGAGCAGGTCAAGGCCGTTGGTAGCGGCCGTCGCGACTTCCTGCGCAAGAGCTTCCTTGTGGCGGGAGCGGCGCTGGCCGCACCGAAGCTGGTTCGGGCTGCCGAGGGCGATCCGAACATTCTCGAAAACCCGGCGTGGACGACGTCGCTCGGCCTGCCGGTTGCGACCAACCCGTACGGCATGCCGTCGAAGTTCGAAAGCCAGTTGCTGCGTCGTGAATCGCCGGGCCTCGCCCGCGTTGGCGGTGCTTCTGTGTCGTTTGCACCGCTGCAGGGTCTGTTCGGCATCATCACGCCGTCTGGTCTGCACTTCGAGCGCCATCACCAGGGTTGGCACGACATCGATCCGTCCAAGCATCGCCTGATGGTCAATGGCTCGGATGACTCGTTGCTCAAGAAGGCCAAGGTTTATACGCTCGACGAGCTGATGCGCCTGCCGTCCGTGTCGCGCATCCATTTCATCGAATGCGGCGCCAATACCGGGCTGGAGTGGGGCAACGTCGCCGTGCCGACCGTGCAATACACCCACGGCATGCTCTCCTGCTCCGAGTTCACCGGCGTGCCGCTCAAGGTGCTGCTGGAGGATTGCGGCGTCGATTACAAGAAGGCCCGTTACGTGCTGGCCGAAGGTGCCGATGGTTCGTCGATGACGCGCACCATCCCGATGGAAATGGTCGAATCCGGCGAAGTCTTTGTCGCCTACGGCCAGAACGGCGAAATGCTGCGGCCGGAAAACGGCTACCCGCTGCGCCTCGTCGTGCCGGGCGTGCAGGGCGTGTCGTGGGTCAAGTGGCTGCGCCGCATCGAAGTCGGCGACAAGCCGTATGCGACCAAGGATGAGGCGGTGCATTACATCGACCTCCTGCCGAGCGGCCAGCATCGCCAGTACAGCTCGATTCAGGAGGCCAAGTCGGTGATCACCACGCCGTCCGGCGGCCAGACGCTGCTTGACAAGGGCTTCTTCAACGTATCCGGCCTGGCCTGGTCGGGGCGTGGAAGGATCAAGCAGGTTGATGTTTCGTTTGACGGCGGCATCAACTGGAAAACGGCGCGCATCGAGGGGCCGGTGCAGAACAAGGCGCTGACGCGCTTCAACGTCGACTGGGTGTGGGACGGCTCGCCGGCCATCCTGCAGTCGCGTGCCATGGACGAAACCGGTTTCGTCCAGCCGACCTATGGTCAGCTGCGCAAGGTACGCGGCACCAAGTCGATTTATCACAACAACGCCATCCAGTCCTGGAAAGTCATCGAAAGCGGGGAGGTCAGCAATGTTCAGGTTCTCTAAGACCATTCTCGTTTTTGCCCTGTTTTCCGCGTCGACCGCAGCATTCGCCTTCGACAAGTATCAGGGCGTCGGCCGTCCGGCGACCCCGGCCGAAGTGAAGGCTTGGGACATCGACGTGCGCCCGGACTTCAAGGGCCTGCCCAAGGGATCGGGCAGTGTCGAGCGCGGCAATGAGGTGTTTGAGGAAAAGTGCGCCTCCTGCCATGGCTCCTTCGGCGAGTCGAACGAGGTCTTTACGCCGCTCGCCGGCGGCACGACCAAGGATGACATCAAGACCGGCAACGTCAAGGGGCTGTCTTCAGGTGAGCTGCCACAGCGTACGACCTTCACCAAGGTGGCGACGATTTCGACGGTCTTCGACTACATCCAGCGCGCCATGCCTTGGACGGCGCCGAAGTCGCTGAAGGCGGACGAGGTTTACGCCATCCTGGCCTATCTGCTCAACCTGCAGGAAATCGTGCCGGCTGACTTCACGTTGTCCGACAAGAATATTGCCGACGTGCAGAAGCTGCTGCCCAACCGTAATGGCATGACCACCGACCATGGCATGTGGCCGGGTGCGCCTGCCAAGAAGGGGGGCATCGGCAATGGCGGCAAGCCGGATACGGCAAACAAGGTCTGCATGAAGAACTGCAAGCCAGAAGTGCAGATCGGCTCGACCCTGCCGGATTACGCCCGCACGGCGCACGGCGAACTGCGGGATCAGAACCGTTCATTCGGTCCTGTCCGCGGTACCCAGACGCTCGGCCCAGAGGCCGCCAAAAAGGCTGCCGATGCCGGCACGCTGGATCTGGCGACGAAGAGCGGCTGCATGGCCTGCCACGGCATGAAGAGCAAGATCGTCGGCCCTGGCTACAGCGAGGTCGTCGCCCGCTACAAGGATCAGACGGATGCCGAATCCCGCCTGATCGCCAAGGTCAAGGCCGGTGGTCAGGGCGTCTGGGGTTCGATCCCGATGCCGCCGAATGGTCATCTCAAGGACGAGGACATCACCACATTGGTGAAGTGGATCCTCTCCGGTTCCAAGTAATTCAAATTTCTACAGAGGAGAAGTCATGAACAATCAACGTCGCACCGTACTGAAATCCGGCTCCGGCGCCGCCCTGCTGGGCATGCTGGCTGCCGCTGGCATCATCACCCCGGGAATGGCCCTGGCTGACTGGAACAAAGCTGCCTTTGACGCCAAGAGCATGGCCGATACGCTGAAGGCACTGGGTGTCGCTGGCACGACCGATAGCAAGGATGTTCAGGTTACCGGTCCGGATATCGCCGAAAACGGCGCCGTTGTGCCGGTTGGTGTGGCTTCCACGCTGCCGAACGTGACCATGGTCGCCATCCTGATCGAGAAAAACCCGAACGCGCTGGCCGCTTCCTTCGTCCTGCCGGAAGGCACCGAAGCCAATGTCCAGACCCGCGTCAAGATGGGCCAGACCTCGAACATCTACGCGCTGGTCAAATCGGATGGCAAGTTCTTCATGGCCACCAAGGAAATCAAGGTAACTCTCGGCGGCTGCGGCGGCTAAAACGGGGTCAAGGCTACTGCGCTCGGCATAGCTGCGTTACGCCCGGTCGCCGTGCAATTTGCACTGTCTCCAGGTCGCGCCTTGCTCTGCCATCGCTCGCTACGCCTTTCCTCCCGTTTTCCATATTGAATTTAAGGAGATAGAAACATGGGCAATCCAATGAAAATCCGTGCCGCCAGCAAGGACGGCGTTACCGAAGTGAAGGTTCTGGTCAGCCACGAAATGGAAACTGGCCAGCGCAAGGACGCCGCTGGCGCCATCGTGCCGGGGTGGTTCATCACCGAACTGGTTGCCAAGCATGGCGACAAGGTCGTGCTGACCAGCGATTTCGGGCCGTCCGTGTCCAAGAACCCGTACCTGGCTTTCAAGTTCAAGGGCGGCGCCAAGGGCGACAAGATCACGGTGAGCTGGAAGGACAACAAGGGCGATTCCCGCACCGACGAAGCGGCCATCAACTGATAGCGCGTGATACGGCAGCCAGGCGGCGCAGACCGCCGCTGCCGTAGTTTTTGCCCCGTGGAGGAGTAATCAATGATCCGACGTTTGATGAAAACGCTGGTTGGGGCCGCCGTGCTGGCTGCCTTTGCTGGTGGTGTTGCGGCCCAAGATAGCAAGGTGGCCGACGAGCTTGCGAAATATCGCGAAGCGCTGGCCGACGGCAATCCGGCCGACCTGCTGGAAGTAAAGGGCGAGGGCCTGTGGGCTGAAAAGCGCGGCCCGAAGAATGCCTCGCTTGAGCAGTGCGATCTCGGCCAGGGGCCGGGCAAGGTGGACGGCGCTTATGCCGCGCTGCCCAAGTATTTCAAGGACACCAACAAGGTCATGGACGTCGAGTCCCGCCTTGTCCATTGCATGGTGACGCTGCAAGGCTTTACGCAAGCCGAGGTGACCAAGCAGTGGTTCTCCCGTCCGGGCAAGGATTCCGATATCGAGGCGCTGGTGACCTTCATTGGCGCCAAGTCGAACGGCATGAAGATCAATGCGCCGGCGACCCACCCCGAAGAAGCCAAGATGGCCAAAATGGGCGAATACATTTTCTACCGTCGCTCCGGCCCGCAGGATTTCTCCTGCTCGATCTGCCACGGTCAGGAAGGCAAGCGTATCCGCCTGCAGGATCTCGGTAACCTGACGACCAAGGATGGCGCCGGTTTCGCGATGAAGACCTGGCCGTCTTACCGGGTGTCTCAGGGGGCAGTGTGGACCATGCAGCGTCGCCTGATCGACTGCATGCGCCAGGCGCGCTGGCCTGAGCCGGCCTATCTGGCCGATTCGATCGTGGCACTGGAAACCTATCTGCAAAAAACTGCGACCGGCACCGTCATGGAAACGCCGGGCATCAAGCGTTGAGAAAAGGGACGATCATGAATTTCAAATTTGCCCTTTTTTTCGGGTTGACCGTAGCAGTCGGTGCCCCGGCCTTCGCCCAGAAAGCCGTTGAAGCACCGGGTGGCAAACATGCCAAGGATGCCGAGCAGATGTTCCGCACCTCCTTCCGGGCCGACAATCCGAAGTACTGGATGACGCGTCTGGAGCAGGACGAAACGATGAAAACCTGCCTGCAGTATCGCGACAACCCGCCGCGCAAAATTGGTGAGAAGCTGGAAAGGCTGAATGCCGCGACCATCCGCTACCCGGTTGACGGCAAGCTGATCGGCGACTGGAAGGAAGGCGAGAAATTGGCCGCGGTGGGTACGGGCGGTCATATCGGCTTCATCCAGCCGGACCCGGCAGGTCGTGTTCGCGGCGGCAACTGCTATGCCTGCCACGAGCTGGCCAAGAAGGAAATCGCCTTTGGCACCATTGGCCCCAGCCTGCGCGAATTCGGCAAGATCCGCGGCAAGGACGACGATACGATCAAGTACGTTTACGACAAGATCTACAACTCCAATGCCTTCTCGGCCTGTACCAACATGCCGCGTTTTGGCCTGCACAGCTGGCTGACGCCGGAACAGATCACCCACATCGTGGCTTTCCTGATCGATCCGGAATCACCGGTCAATAAAGATTAACTTGCGTCTTGGCCCGGCCGGGAAACTGGCCGGGCCTTTTTTCGGCCCGGCCGAAATCCCGTTTTCAAGGAAACTCACATGAGCATGAATCGCCGCGAATTCCTCCAGGTCATGGCCGTCGCCGCTGCCGGTGGCATGAGCTTGCACAGCGAACTGGCACTGGCCGAAAAAGGCGCCGCCAAACTCTACGATCTGCCGAAATTCGGCAATGTCAGCCTGTTGCACATCACCGACTGCCATGCCCAGTTGCTGCCGATCTACTTCCGTGAGCCGAACGTCAATCTCGGTTTTGGGGATCAGTTTGGCAAGGTGCCGCATCTGGTTGGCGACAACCTGCTCAAGCATTTCGGCTTCAAGCCGAACAGCATCGAGGCCCATGCCTACACCTATCTGAATTTTGAAAATGCCGCGCAAACCTACGGCAAGGTCGGCGGCTTCGCCCACCTGGCGACGCTAGTCAAGCGCATGAAGGCGACCCGCCCGGGCGCCCTGCTGCTCGACGGCGGCGACACCTGGCAGGGTTCCGGCACGGCGCTGTGGACCAACGCGCAAGACATGGTCGATGCCTGCAAGGCGCTCGGCGTCAACATCATGACCCTGCACTGGGAATCGACCGTCGGTGAG
The DNA here is from genome assembly GCA_016790815.1 of Dechloromonas sp. Taxonomy (GTDB): domain Bacteria; phylum Pseudomonadota; class Gammaproteobacteria; order Burkholderiales; family Rhodocyclaceae; genus Azonexus. The sequence continues at coordinate 32,087 of JAEUOG010000010.1, read as the reverse complement.
ACCCGCCTCAAGGAAATCGAGGAAAAGGATTTCGCCGGCCAGATCGACATCGTCGCCCAGAACGTCAAGACCACCGACTTCGGCGACGCTGTCTTCAAGCCCTTCGTGATGAAGAACATGAACGGCGTGCCGGTCGCCATCATCGGCCAGGCCTTCCCCTACACGCCGATCGCCAACCCGCGCTGGCAAGTGCCGAACTGGAGCTACGGCATCCAGGAAGAGAACATGCAGAAGACCGTCGACGAAGCCCGTGCCGCTGGCGCACAGGTCGTTGTCCTCCTCTCGCACAACGGTATGGACGTCGACCTCAAGATGGCTTCGCGTGTCAAAGGCATCGACGCCATCCTCGGCGGCCACACCCATGACGGCATGCCGGCCCCGGTCGTTGTCAAGAATGCCGGCGGCCAGACCTTGGTCACCAACGCCGGCTCCAACGGCAAGTACCTTGGCGTGCTCGATTTCGACGTCAAGAACGGCAAGATTGCCGACTTCCGATACAAGCTGCTGCCCGTCTTCGCCAACCTGCTGCCGGCCGACAAGGACATGCAGACGCTGATCGACAAGGCCCGTGCGCCCTACCTGTCCAAACTCAACGAAAAGCTGGCCATCTCCGAAGGCACGCTGTATCGCCGTGGCAACTTCAACGGCACCTTCGACCAGGTCATCCTCGATGCGCTGATGAAGGTCAAGGACGCCGAAATCGCCTTCTCGCCCGGCTTCCGCTGGGGTACTTCGCTATTGCCGGGGCAGCCCATCCTGATGGAACACGTACTCGACCAGACGGCGATCACCTATCCGTGGACGACGGTCACCAATATGAGCGGCGAGATGATCAAGACTGTCCTCGAAGATATTTGCGACAACCTCTTCAACCCGGACCCGTACTACCAGCAGGGCGGCGACATGGTGCGCGTTGGTGGCCTGCAGTGGACCTGCGATCCGACCGCCAAGATGGGCAACCGCATCCAGAACATGATGCTCAAGGGCAAGCTCATCGATCCGGCCAAAACCTACAAGGTTGCCGGCTGGGCTCCAGTGTCGGAAGAGGCCAAGAACGCCGGCGAACCAATCTGGGATGTCGTTGCCAAATATCTGCGTGATATCAAGACCGTCAAGCCCGTCAATCTCAACCTGCCGACGCTCAAGGGCGCCGCTAACAATCCGGGGATTGCCTGATGAAAATGCACCTGAAAACTTTTTGTGCTGCGAGCCTGCTTGCTTTCGCCAGCGTCTCGTTTGCTTCTGACTGGGCGCCGGGCGCAACCGACTGGGACAAACTGCCGGAAATCAAGCGCACCAAGCAGGCGCTCTACCTGACGCCGCAACAAGCCTACGACATGAAGAAGAAGGATCCGAAGGCGGTTGCCCTCTTCGACGTGCGAACCCGTGCGGAAGCGATATACGTCGGTATGGCCACCGACGTCGACGCATTGGTGCCCTTTGTCGAGCATCCCGAAATCTGGAGCGACTGGGACGACAAACGCCACATGTACAAGCTGGAGCCGAATCAGGACTTCGTGCCAGAACTCGAGCGCCGGATGAAGGCAATGGGTCTGGGCAAGGATGCGCCGGTGGTCCTGATCTGCCGCTCTGGTGATCGCAGTTCCAAGGCTGCAGATCGTCTGCAGGCGGCGGGTTACAGCAAGGTCTATTCGGTTGCCGAAGGCTTCGAAGGTGATACCGCCAAGGACGGCCTGAAGGCTGGTCAGCGCGTCGTCAATGGCTGGAAAAACATCGGTTTGCCCTGGACCTACAAGGTCGACAAGGCCAGGATGTATTTCGCGCACTAAACTGGTGTTCCTGCAATGAAAAACCCCGCGAATGGCGGGGTTTTTCATGTGAGCTGGTGCTAAAGTACTGGCCATAACACCAGAATGACGACAGGGGGGCGATGTGGGCGAAGCGGTCTATTCCGATCCGGCGGGGGCGTTTCGCCGCGCCTTGGGGTTGAGCCTGCTCGCATTCGCTATGCTCGTAGGGGTGTTCGTCCTGTATGTCGTTGCGGAAAAAGAAATTGATCGGGCGAACGAGGCGCGCCTGACCTCTTTCCTGCTTGCCGACGAACTCCGGCACTCGTCCGATGACATGACCCGGATGGTGCGGACCTTTGTTACCACAGGCGATCCGCTCTATCGAAGTCGATATCAGGAAATTGTCGAGATCCGTGACGGAAAGCGGCCGCGTCCGGTCGATTACCAGAACATCTACTGGGATCTGGTGTCGGCTGATGATCAGCGGCCCCGCCCATTCGGTCCGGCGAAGGCCTTGCAGGAGAGGATCGAGGAAGCCGGGTTTCCGGTAACGGAGTTTGCTCTGCTTGAGGAAGCCATGGCGCGCTCCGATGCGCTGGCCGAGCTGGAAAAAAAGGCCATGGATCTCATGGATCGCGGCGAACCCGAGGCGCGCGCCCAGGCTGCGGCGATGTTGCATAGCGCGGACTATCATCAGGCCAAAGCCGGCATCATGCGGCCGCTGGCGGATGTGTACCAGCAGATGGCGACGCGCACCAGCCGGGCGGTCGATGATGCAGCGCACAAGGCAACGATACTGCGTGTCATTTTGCTGCTGGCTGGGTTGTTCATGCTGCTTTCCTTGTTGCGGGTCTATCGTGGCTTGCAAGCTACGCTCGGCGGTCCGCTGGAAGAGGTTCATCGCCGTATTCAGCGGTTGAGCGAGGGCGATTTTGCCGAAAATTCAGTGTCGACCGCAGATGTGGAGCATGGCGTGCTCGGTGCCTTGGGCCGGACCCAGCGTCGCCTGAGCGAACTTGATCGCCAACGCCAGCAGGCTGCGACCGAGTTGAAGGAGAACGAAGGCCTCCTGCGTACGCTCATCGACGAAATGCCCGATCCTCTGGTGCTCAAGGATGCCTCAGGCAATTTCCTGATTTGCAATCTGGCGGTCGCCCGTTTGTATAACACGACACCCGAGGCCATGATCGGGCGCAGCGATGGGGACTTTGGTGTACCGCCGGAAATGGCCGAGTTTTTCCGCCAGAACGTGCTGGCGATCATGGCTGCCGGCAAGACCGAAATTGTCCATGAAGACAGCCGCGACGCGGTCACCGGGGAAATCCGCCATTTCCGGTCGATCAAACGGCCCTTCAAGGATGCCGAAGGCAACAACCGGATACTGGTGCTCGCTCAGGACATCACCGACGTCATGCGAGCACAGGCCAGGGTCACCGAGAGCGAAGCACGCTACCGGACGCTCGTTGAACTGTTGCCTTATGGCGTTCAGGAGAGCGATCCGGAGGGGTACATCACTTTTGCCAATCCCGCCTTCGCCCGCCTGCACCAGCGGCCTTTGTCCGCCTTGATCGGTAGCCCGATTTGGGCGTTCATGGCCGATTCCGCACAGGCACAACACCTGCGCGATTACCTCTCGTTCATCGCCGCCGAGCAACCGGTGCCCGAAACCTATTTTGCGAGCAACCGCCGGGCCGATGGAGAGATCGTCGAGTTGCAGATTGACTGGGACTATATCCGCAATGAGGACGGCAGCCTGCGCAACCTGCTCTCGGTGATCACGGACATCACCGAGCGCCGTCGTAACGAAGCCGAGTTGCAGCAGCATCGGGAGCATCTGGAAGACTTGGTGGCCCAGCGCACCCGGCAGCTGGCTGAGGCGGCTGATGCCGCCGAGGCCGCCAGTGTTGCCAAGAGTGCCTTCCTCGCCAACATGTCGCATGAAATTCGCACACCGCTCAATGCAATCAACGGGATGGCCCATTTGCTTCGTCGAAGCGGGCTGTCGCCGGCGCAGGAGGAGCGGGTGGATAAACTGCAGGCCGCTGGCGAGCATTTGCTGGAAGTGATCAATGCAGTGCTGGATTTGTCCAAGATCGAGGCCGGCAGGCTCGACCTGGTTGCAGGAAGGCTACGGGTTACTGCTCTGATCGGGAATGTCGTTTCCATGCTGCGCGACCGTGTGCACGCCAAGGGGCTGCAGTTGTTTGTAGACAACCGTGTGCCCGAGATGGAATTGTCCGGCGATGCTACGCGTCTGCAGCAGTCGCTGCTCAATTTTGCCTCGAATGCCGTCAAGTTCACCGATCATGGCCGGATCGACCTGCGCGCCGAGCTTGTGGAGGCAAACGACGAATCGGTGCTCCTCCGCTTCGAGGTCGAAGACACCGGTATCGGTATCGAGTTGGCCGCACAGGAGCGACTCTTCAATGCCTTCGAGCAGGCCGACAACTCGACTACCCGCCAGTACGGCGGCACCGGTCTGGGTCTCGCGATTACCCGCAAGTTGGCCGAAATGATGGGAGGCGCCTGCGGCGTCAGCAGCACTCCGGGCGTTGGCAGCTGTTTCTGGATGACGGTGCGCTTGACCCGCTACTCAGGGCCTTCACCGCTGCCGGCTAGCGGGCAGCAGACTCAGCAAGGCAGCGATCCGTGGCTGGCGCATCGTGGCAAGCGTTTTCTTGTTGTCGATGACGAGCCCATCAACCGCGAAATAGCCGTCGATCTGTTGTCGGACCTCGGCCTGGTTGTCGATGCCGTCGAAGATGGAGATGCCGCAGTCGCGGCCGTCGCCGGGACGCACTACGACCTGGTCCTCATGGATATGCAAATGCCCCGCCTCGATGGCCTTGAAGCTACTCGTGCCATCCGCCTGTTGCCTGAGCGGGGACAGATGCCCATTCTGGCGATGACGGCCAACGCCTTTGTCGATGACCGCAACCGCTGTCTGGCCGCCGGTATGGATGATTTCATCGCCAAACCCTTCGAACCCGAACGCCTGTTCGAGCAGCTGCTCGCCATGCTCGAAAAGCCGCGCTGAAGGTTATTGTCGGAAGGCCGTTGCCTTTGTAGTTGGCCTTCCGGGTACGGTGTTCTGGTCTATGAGTGTTGTGGCCAGCGGTAGCCGGCAAATGCCTGATTTTTCAGTGCTGGAGCGCCAGGCGACGTTCCGGTCGGTCGATCAGAGCGTCGGCAAGGCCTGCGCCGGCCCACATCCCGATCAGCGAAATCCACGCCGTCAACGCAAAAATGGCCGCGCCTGAGACGCCAGCACCAACGGCGCAGCCGCCAGCCAGCATGCCGCCAAACCCCATGAGCACGGCGCCGGCCATGTAGCGTCGCATGCTGTGGCCATCCTTGAAGCCTTCCAGTTTCAATTCGCGACCCCACAGGGCTGCAAGGAAGGAACCGAGGACGACGCCGGGCACCAGTCCGATGTTGAAATCCCATGGCTGCCCTGGCGGGGAGAGAACCAGCATCAGCATGTCGGCAGACGGGCCGGTGAAGCTCAGGCTCTGAACCGGAATGATGTCGAAGGATTGCGTGCCGATCTGGTAGGTCATCAGCCAGGCCAGCGCAACCATGAGCCCGACGCCGCTGCCACCCAGCCATTCGCGCCGGGTAATGGCGGCCCGGCGGGCAAAGTGGATGGCGGCTGCGAGCCAGGCCAGACCGAAGAGCAGGCCGCCAACGTTGCCGAGGTGGAGGAAGGCAAGGAGGTCGCGCGCGGCGCCACCATCGATGGTCATCCAGTTTGAGATCGTGGTGCGCAGCGGCGAAAGCAGGCCGTTCAGCGAGGCTTGGGCGGCAACGGCGAAGATCAGTCCGGCGAGCAGGGCGCGCAGGTTGCCATTGGCAGCCAGCACGAGCATGCGCGACGAGCAGCCGCGGGCCAGGATCATGCCGATGCCGAACAGCATGCCGCCGATCAGGGCGCCGGAGAGGCTGCCTTTGGCGGCCAGTTGGCGGGCTTGGGAAACATCGAGCCAGCCCTGGGTGATAAATAACTGGGTGGCGATGACTGCGGTGGAAAAGGCGAAAAGCCACACGGCGAGTTTGCTAAAGCCATCGCGGTTCCAGAATTCGACAACGGCAGAACGGAGACAGAAACGCGAGCGTTGAGCGAAAAAGCCGAACAGGATGCCGATGGTCAGGCCGGTGAGCGTGATGGCGGCTTTTTCACCTAGTGCTTCTGTCAGGCTGGCCAGTTCCAATTTTGTCCCTTTTCCCGAGTCGACCGCAGCAAAGCGAGAATCCCGTCAGAACAACTCGATGTCGCCGTCGCTGCTGCCACCACCGCTGCCGGGGGACGAACTGGCGTTGCTGATCTTCAAGGTATCGTTCTTGACGTGAGACTCGACCAGCAGTTGGACCAATTTCTGGCTGCGGGTGCGGAAACGCTCCAGACCATCGGCCTGGTTGTCGTGCTGCAAGGCCAGGAAGGCATGCATGTATTCGCCGACATGCATCGTGCGCTGGCTGATGCGCGACATCATCTGGGTGACGATGTCCTCGAACTGCATCGCCATGACGCCTTCTTCGGTCATTTCATGCATCTGCTCGGTAATGGCGGTGATGTGGTTGGAGTGGTCGCGTGCCTTGTCGGTCAGCGCCATCAATTCGGTGCCCAGATCCTGCAATGTCGCGCGGGATTTGTCAGCAAGGCTCATGTCGATGTTGGTGGCATCGGCCACGCGCGCGCCGACATCCTGCAAGGAGGACATGATGTCGGTCAGCGACTTGCGGATATCGACATTGAATTCACCGGTGCGGGCCGCCAGGTTGCGAACTTCGTCGGCAACCACGGCAAAGCCGCGGCCGGCCTCGCCCGCACGCGCCGCTTCGATGGCGGCGTTGAGCGCCAGCAGGTCGGTCTGCTTGGTGATTCCCGCGATGTCGTTCAGGGAACGGTTGATCCGTGCAACCTTCTCCTGCATTTCATCAAAGCTGGCGGCAATGCCTTGGCTGGTCGACTGAATCTGGGTCATCTTGCTCACAAATTCGGCGATCAGCACATTCGTTTCGTCGAAAAAGCGTCGCAGGCTGACCTGTTCCTGGGCAGATGCGTTTTCGCCGGTCATGTTCAGCATCTGGTCTATCAGGGAACGCAGTATCTGGCGCTGGTCGGAGGACTGTGATTCAAGACCGGTCAGGCTGCCGGAAAGCTTGTTTACGGATGCACGGATGATCTCCTGTGCGTCCCGCATATCGTTCTCGAGCGAGCTGAACTGGAGCTCGGCGTGGGCCATCGCTTCATCGGAGAGCACCTGATACTCGGACATCACGTCCTTAAGCTCGGTAACGTAGGACTGCTGACGATTCTTCCAGCGCCGCCTCTCGCCATGGGAAAGAACGGTTGCGACGACCAGCAAAGCGCCGAGAAGCAAAAGGAGGTGCGGTGACACCGGGCCGACAGCCAGTGACCAGAGCCAGAGTCCGAGGGTGGCTACCAATGCGAGCCAGATCAGCAGGTCGTCAATGCGCTTCATTCACTGCTTCCGGGGAATATATAGCCGCACATTATAAGGGACCGCTGGCGTCTGTGGCGGTTTAGCCCATTGTCTTCAGGTGCTGAATGATCTCGCCGGCCATGGGCTGCGCATCGCCATACAACATGCGGCAGTTGTCGGTGTAGAACAGGGCGTTTTCGACACCGGAGTAACCCGTGCCTTTGCCGCGCTTGATCACGATGACGTTCTGCGCCTTGTCGGCATCAAGGATGGGCATGCCGTAGATCGGGCTGGTCTTGTCGGTGCGCGCACTCGGATTGACTACGTCATTCGCCCCGATGATCAGCGCGACGTCAGCCTGGCCGAACTCGCCGTTGATTTCTTCGAGGTCGAAGATCTTGTCGTAGGGCACACCGGCTTCGGCCAGCAGAACATTCATGTGGCCCGGCATACGGCCCGCCACCGGGTGGATGGCGAACTTCACCTCTACCCCGGCTTCTTCCAGGATGGACGTCATCTCCCACACCTTGTGCTGGGCATGCGCCACCGCCATGCCGTAGCCCGGCACGATGATGACCTTGGATGCGTAGCGCATCATGGCTGCCGCATCGAGTGCGGAGAGCTCCTTCATGCTGCCCTTGATCGCCTCACCTGGGCCGCTCGCCACCATCGGTGTGAACAGGATGTTGGAGATCGGCCGGTTCATCGCCTTGGCCATGAGCTGGGTGAGCAGCGTACCGGCCGCGCCGACCACAATACCGGCGATGATCAGCGAGGGGTTGCCCAGGACGTAGCCTTCGAAGCCGACGGCCAGGCCGGTGAAGGCGTTGAACAGCGAGATCACCACGGGCATGTCGGCGCCGCCGATGGGCAGGGTGACGATGATGCCGAGAACCAGCGAGACGGCGAAGAAGGCGAGGACCAGTTCCGGCTGGGCTGGGGCCATGAAGACCATGGCGCCACCAAGACCGATGGCAATCAGTGCCAGAACCACGTTGACCGCATTCTGCGCCGGCAGGCGATGCGCCTTTTTCAGCACACCCTGCAGTTTGGCCCAGGCGACGCAGGAGCCGGTGAAGGAGATCGCACCGATCAGCGCACCGATGACGGCGAGCACCGTCGTCGCCAGACTGTGGGTGTCACCTTTGGCGAACTCGATGGCAGCAATCGCAGCAGCGGCACCGCCGCCCATGCCGTTGTAGATGGCGACCATCTGCGGCATGTCGGTCATCTTGACCTTCTGGCCGGAAATCCAGGCGGCGGAGCCGCCAATCGCCAGAGCCAGGGCCATCAGCCCGAGGTTCTGCAGGCCGGGAATGAGGAAGGTGGCGGCAATGGCGACGAGCATGCCGTAGCCGGCGATGATGATGCCCTTGCGCGCACTGGCTGGTGAGCTCATGCCCTTGAGGCCGAAGATGAAGAGCAGGGCGCCGACAAACCAGGCGCCTTGGACATAATGGGGAATCGTCATGTTCAGCCCTCCTTCTTCTTGAACATGGCGAGCATGCGTTCGGTCACAACGTAACCGCCGGCGGCATTGGCCGCACCGAGGGCCACGGCGAAGAAGCCGATAGCCTGCTGAACAGGGGTGTCAGCCGTGCCGAGCATGAGCATGGCACCGACGACGACAACGCCATGGATGAAGTTGGAGCCGGACATCAGCGGCGTGTGCAGGATGACCGGCACCTTGGCAATGATCTCGTAGCCGGTGAAGGCGGCGAGCATGAATATATAGAGCGCGAGCAGGCCGTCCATCATGCTTCTCCCATAACTTGCTTTACCGTGGCATGAACGGTGGTGCCGTCCTTGCACAGCAGGGTGCCGGCGACGACATCGTCGCTCCAGTCGAAAGCGAGTTCGCCGTCCTTGATCCACGGCGACAGGAAGTTGTAGAGGTTCTTGGCGTAGAGCTCGGAAGCGTGGGTTGGCATGCGGGAAGGCAGATTCAGGGGGCCGTGGATGTTCACATCGTTGGCGACGACGTGCTCGCCGGGCTGGGTCAGGGCGCAGTTGCCGCCGGACTCGGCGGCCATGTCGACAATGATGGCACCGTATTTCATGCGGCCGATCATGTCGGTGGTGATGATGACAGGCGCCTTCTTGCCGGGGATGGCGGCCGTGGTGATGACGACATCCGACAGGGCAACGGCCTTGGCCAGTTTCTCGGTCTGCTGGGCTTTTTCTTCGTCGGTGAGGTCGCGGGCGTAGCCGCCGGTGCCGTCGGCGTGCACGCCGGTGTCGACAAACTTGGCGCCGAGCGATTCGATCTGCTCACGAGCAGCTGAGCGCACGTCATAGGCTTCGACCATGGCGCCGAGGCGCTTGCAGGTGGCGATGGCTTGCAGGCCGGCAACACCAGCGCCAATGACGAGTACGCGCGCCGGACGGATGGTGCCGGCGGCGGTGGTCAGCATCGGGAAAAACTTGGTGCAGCGGGCCGCAGCAATGAGGCCGCACTGATAACCGGCACAGGCACCCTGGCTGGACAGGGCGTCCATGCTTTGGGCGCGCGAGATGCGCGGTAGCAGTTCGAGGGCGAAGGCAGTGATCTTCTTCGCGTTCAGCGCGGCAAGACGTGCTTTGTCTTCGAAGGGCTTGAGCAGGCCGATTAGGACTGAGCCTTCGGGCAGGGCGGCAATCTCTTCAGGCGACGGCGGCGTCACGCGCAAGATCAACTGCGAAGGGCCATAGGCTTCGGCAATGCCGTCAACCAGGCTGACGCCGGGATAATCTGAATCGAGAAAATGGCTGTCAGTGCCGGCGCTTTGCTCCATGCGCATGACGGCGCCGAGCGCAGCGAATTTTTTGGCAGTCTCGGGAACAAGGGCGACACGGCTTTCGCCGGTGGCGCGCTCCCTCACTACCGCTATGGTTAACGGCATGCTGATTTCTCCAAATTGGGGCTCAGGGCTTAGCCCTGTATTTTAGTGTTTTATGATTGATCGCATAGCTTGTCTGCGGGCCGCATATTACAGAATCGGAGTTCCTGCGGGTACGGGAAAAAGTCTTCGACGTGCCCTTCCCGGATTTTTTGTTGCGAATCCTGCCAAAATTTGGGGGATAACAGATCTGAATGGTGTTTGTTGAAGATCTTTCGCAGCGTTGGTGAGGCGAGCAGGAAGGTGCTGAACTCTTCCGGGAAGACATCGTTCTTCGCGACTGCATACCAGACCTCACCCGACATTTCGGTTTCGAAATCGGGGGCAGGCGGAATCCGGCGGAAGTTGCAGTCGGTCATGTATTCGATTTCATCGTAGTCGTAGAAAACGACGCGACCGAAGCGCGTGACGCCGAAATTCTTCCACAGCATGTCGCCCGGGAAGATGTTGGCCTGGGCCATTTCGCGGATGGCGCTGCCGTACTCCTGAATGGCGTGCTCCAGGCCTTCGTGGTTGTTCGAACGCTCCATGCGGTCTAGGTGGATGTTCAGCGGCTCCATCCGGCGCTCGATGTAGAGGTGCTTGATGATGAGTTGGTCGCCATCGACTTCGAAGCAGGAGGGCGCCAGCGTCTGCAGTTCTTTCAATACCTCGTCGTCGAAGCGCTTGAGTGGGAACAGCACATTGGAGAACTCCAGCGTATCGGCCATGCGTCCGACGCGGTCGACCTGCTTGACCATCATGAATTTGCGTTTGACTGTCGCCCGGTCCATGTTTTTCGACGCCCCGAAAACGTCCTTGATGATCTTGAAGACGTAGGGGTAGGAAGGCAGCGTGAACACCAGCATGACCAGACCACGGATGCCGGGCGCCATGATGAACTGGTCTTCCGAATGGTGCAGGTGATAGATGAAGTCGCGGAAGAACATGGTTTTGCCCTGCTTGCCGAGGCCAAGCATGATGTAGAGCTCGGAGCGTGGCTTGTTGGGCAGGATGGAGCGCAGGAACTGGACGTAGCCTGACGGCACTTCCATGTCGACCATGAAATAGGCCCGTGATAGCGAAAAAAGCAGTCCGATCCGCCAAGCATCGAGCAGGATGGTGTCGATGACCAGTTGACCGTTTTCGTCATGCAGCACCGGGATGGCAAACGGGTATTCGTGCGCGCCGTTGATTGCCTTGCCAATGATGTAGGCTGCCTTGTTGCGGTAGAAAGGGGAGCCGAGTACCTGAATCTGGAAATTGACCTCGCGCCGGGGCATGCCATTGAGATGGCGGCAGACGGCGTCGTAGATGTCTCCGACATCGCGGTTGAGATCAGCGAAGGGCAGGTGCCAGCCAAAATCGCTGATGATCTCGTGGATCGCGCCGCGCAGACCGTTTTCCTTGGCGTAGTAGCTACGGTAGGTTTGAGTCTCGTCACCCTCGATGTTTTCGGTCGAGATGGTCGGGCGGACAAAAATGAAGTCGTTGTGGAAGTAGTTTCGGTGCAGGATCTTGGTCGTCACCGAGTTGAAGAAGGTTTCAGCCAGTTCGGGCTGCTTGTGGTTGAGTAGCATGCCGATGTAGAGCAGCTTCACCTGCTGCCAGGTCGTATCGTCGATATTCTGCGCATCGAAGTCATTGCGCAGGCGCTCGACGCATTCATCGACCCGGTCGTCATAGAAACGGATGCGTTCCTTCACCGCCTTGTGCACGCCCAGCCAATCACCCCGCTCGAAACGTGCCTTGGCCTCGCGGCTGGTCTGGCGGAACAGCGAGTAATGCTTGTTGAATCCCTGAATCATCGCCAGCGCAATCTGATGTGCGTTGGTGCCGTAAAGGCCGACTGAAATCTTCATGGTGTTAAATCCCCGGTGAAGCATCAATCTTAGCACCGCAAAATTGCCAAAAAAGCGTGCCTGAAATGCATATTCCGGTACGTAAAATGCCGTTTCGTTGACTGGGAATCGCTGCGCGACGATACTTGAAGTTTTCCTGCTGTACTTCGGTTTTTATAAGGTGCCGGGATGACCGGCGCCAATAACTCAATCCATTGCAAGGGGATATTCATGGCTGGTGGAAAGTCTAAGATCATTTACACCCTAACCGACGAGGCGCCGCTGCTCGCAACCTGCGCGTTTTTGCCGATTGTCCGTGCGTTTACCGCGCCGGCCGATATTGAAATCGAGAAGGCCGATATCTCCGTTTCGGCACGCGTTCTCGCCGAATTCTCGGAATTCCTGCCGGATGACCAGAAGGTCCCGAATACGCTCGGCGAACTGGGCAAGCGTTGCCTGCTGCCGGAAACCAACATCATCAAGCTGCCGAACATCTCGGCATCTGTCGCCCAGCTGAAAGCCTGCGTCAAGGAATTGCAGGAAAAGGGCTACGCCATTCCCGATTACCCGGAAACTGCCGACACCGAAGAAGCCAAGGCGCTCAAGGCCCGCTTCGGCAAATGCCTCGGTTCCGCCGTCAATCCGGTGCTGCGCGAAGGCAACTCCGACCGCCGCGCACCGATGGCCGTCAAGAACTACGCCAAGAAGCGTCCGCACTCCATGGGCGAATGGAAGCAGTGGTCGCAGACTCACGTTTCCCACATGGAACATGGTGACTTCTACCACGGCGAAAAGTCGATGACCCTCGACAAGCCGCGCGAAGTGCGCATGGAATTGATCGCCAAGGGCGGCAAGACCACCGTGCTGAAGCCGAAGCTCTCCTTGCTCGAAGGCGAGATCATCGACTCGATGTTTATGAGCAAGAAGGCGCTCTGCGACTTCTACGAAGCCCAGCTGGAAGACTGCCGCGAATCCGGCATCCTGTTCTCGCTGCACGTCAAGGCGACGATGATGAAGGTGTCGCACCCCATCGTCTTCGGTCACTGCGTAAAGATCTATTACAAGGATGCTTTCGAGAAGCACGGCAAGACCTTCAAGGAACTCGGCATCAACGTCAATAACGGCATGGTCGATCTGTACGACAAGATCAAGAACCTGCCGGAATCGAAACGCGACGAAATCATCCGTGACCTGCACGCCTGTCAGGAACACCGTCCGCGTCTGGCCATGGTCGACTCGGCCAAGGGCATCACCAACTTCCATTCGCCGAACGACATCATCGTCGACGCCTCCATGCCGGCCATGATCCGTCAGGGCGGCAAGATGTGGGGCGCCGATGGCAAGCCGTACGACAGCAAGTGCGTCATGCCGGAATCGACCTTCGCCCGGATTTATCAGGAGATGATCAATTTCGTCAAATGGCATGGCAACTTCGATCCGCGCACCATGGGCACCGTGCCGAACGTCGGCCTGATGGCCCAGCAGGCCGAGGAATACGGCTCACACGACAAGACTTTCGAGATCACCGAAGACGGCATCGCCAACGTGGTCGATAACGCCACCGGCGAAGTGCTGCTGACGCAAAACGTCGAAGCCGGCGACATCTGGCGTTGCTGCCAGGTCAAGGACGCACCGATCCGCGACTGGGTCAAACTGGCCGTCACCCGTGCCCGCCAGTCCAATACCCCGGCCATCTTCTGGCTGGATGCTTACCGCCCGCACGAAAACGAGCTGATCAAGAAGGTCCAGAAGTATCTCAAGGACCACGATACCAGCGGTCTCGATATCCAGATCATGTCGCAGGTCCGTGCCATGCGTTACACCCTGGAGCGCGTCGCCCGTGGTCTCGACACCATTTCGGTGACCGGCAACATCCTGCGCGACTACCTGACCGACCTGTTCCCGATCATGGAACTGGGCACCTCGGCCAAGATGCTCTCCATCGTTCCGCTCATGAACGGCGGCGGCATGTACGAAACCGGTGCCGGCGGCTCGGCGCCGAAGCACGTGCAGCAGCTGACGCAGGAAAACCACCTGCGCTGGGATTCGCTCGGCGAGTTCCTGGCTCTGGCCGTGTCGCTAGAGGAGCAGGGCATCAAGGATGGCAACAAGCGTGCAGTTCTGCTTGCCAAGACGCTGGATGCTGCCACAGGCAAGTTGCTTGATAACAACAAGTCGCCATCGCCGAAGACCGGTGAGCTGGACAACCGTGGTTCGCAGTTCTACCTCGCCATGTACTGGGCGCAGGAACTGGCAGCGCAGACTGAGGACAAGGATCTGGCAACCAAGTTCGGTTCGCTGGCCAAGACCCTGACTGACAACGAGGCACAGATCGTTGCCGAGTTGAAGTCTGTCCAGGGTCGCCCGGTTGATATTGGCGGCTACTACAAGGCCGATGCAGAGAAGTGCAAGGCTGTGATGCGTCCGAGCCCGACGCTGAATGCAGCGCTGAAGGCAGTACGCTCCTAAGCTAGAATTTCCGGCGTGTGAACGCCGGCGTCAAAAAGCGAAGACCGATCCGGTCTTCGCTTTTTTCATTTAAGCCCGTTTTTTAGTGTCGACCGCAGCGGTGGTTCCGGGCTGCCAATGGGCTGACACTGCCAGCCGTTTTGCGACATAATCACCTTCGTTATCCGGTGTCGGAAATGTGCACCGCGCCTTGCTGGCGATGCGTACATGCCGCTGACAGCCCTTCCGAAAATAGCGTAAGGAGAGACTATGAGTTCGCACATCAAGATTCCACAGGGGGGCCAGAAAATCGTCCACGGGCAGGCGATTCCCAACAACCCGATCATTCCGTTCATCGAAGGCGACGGCATCGGCATCGACATTACGCCGGTCATGATCAAGGTCATCGACGCGGCCGTTGAGAAGGCCTACAGCGGGGTAAAGAAGATTTACTGGATGGAGGTTTTCGCCGGTGAAAAATCCACCCGACTCTACGGCCCGGACGAGTGGTTCCCCAAGGAAACCTTTGACGCGCTCAAGGAGTATTCGGTTTCCATCAAGGGGCCGATGACGACGCCGGTCGGCGGCGGCATCCGCTCGCTCAACGTTGCCCTGCGCCAGGAGCTCGACCTCTACCAGTGCGTGCGCCCGGTGCAGTATTTCAAGGGCGTGCCTTCACCGCTCAAGCACCCGGAACTGACCAACATGGTCATCTTCCGCGAGAACACCGAAGACATCTACGCCGGCGTTGAATGGTCGTGCACCTCGGCGGATGCGAAGAAAGTCATCAAGTTCCTGCAGGACGAAATGGGCGTCAAGAAGATCCGTTTTCCGCATTCGTCGGGCATCGGCATCAAGCCGATTTCCGTCGAGGGCAGTTCCCGCCTGGTCCGCGCCACCATTAAGTACGCCATCGCCAACGACCGCAAGTCGGTGACCATCGTGCACAAGGGCAACATTATGAAATACACGGAAGGTCTCTTCCGTGACACCGCTTACGAACTGGCCCAGAAGGAATTCGGCGCCGTACCCATCGACGGGGGGCCGTGGCACCATTTCACCAACCCGAACACCGGCCGCGAAATCATCATCAAGGATTCCATCGCCGACGCCTTCCTGCAGCAGATCCTGCTCCGCCCGGCCGAGTACGACGTGATCGCCACCACCAACCTGAACGGCGACTACATCTCCGACGCCCTGGCCGCGCAGGTCGGCGGCATCGGCATCGCGCCGGGCGCCAACATCTCCGACCAGTACGCCTGCTTCGAAGCCACCCACGGCACGGCGCCCAAGTACGCCGGGCTGGACAAGGTGAATCCCGGTTCCCTGATCCTCTCGGCCGAAATGATGCTGCGCCACCTCGGCTGGGTCGAGGCCGCCAATCTGGTCATCAAGTCCATGGAAGCTGCCATCGGCGACAAGCAGGTGACCTACGACTTCGCGCGCATGATGGCCGGCGCCGAAGAGCTCTCGTGCTCCGCTTTCGGCGATGCGATGATCGCCCGCATGTGATTCGACTGCCGTCGCTCGCTTCATTCAGGCCCCCGCGAGGGGGCTTTTCATTTCTGGTACGGCCGGCAAATAGGCGCGGGGAAGTACAATTCGGGGATGATAGAAAACGTACTGCTCGACCCGGCCGACAGCCAAGAATCCGCCGTCATCAACGAAGCGCGCCTGTGGCGCAGCAACGGCTGGACAGCCAGGGTCATCAAGAACGAAGACGACGAAGGCTGGGCCGTCGAAATGATCAAGGACGGCGAATCCGAGCCGGCGCTGGTCGGCCCGTGGACCATGGGCCGCGACAAGAAAAATCCCAAGCCGCTCGATGTTTCCGCCTTCCAGACCCTCATCAAGACCGCCTCCGAAGTCCTGCGCCGGCACGAACATCAGCTACACGCCCAGCTCCACAAGAAACTCACGGTCGACGGCGAAAATGGGCCAATTTTGATCAGTCTCGACATCGTTCCCGACGAGGACGACCCCTACGCCACACTGTCGGCCGAAGATTCCGACGGCGAGCAACTGGCAAAAGTCCGCGTCGGCCCGAACTTCAAACTCAGCGCAGCCAGCGCCAACGCCTGGGTAGCCGACGAATTCCGCCAGCCCGAGTAAGGCCAAAGATGAGCACCGAAACCATCACCAGAAAACAGGCCGTCAAGGAATACACCGGCTACACCTGCATCGGCCTCTATAACCCCAAAGGCCCGGAAAACGTCGGCTCCATCATGCGTGCCGCCGGCTGCTACGGTGTCAATTCAGTCTTCTACACCGGCAAACGCTACGAGCGCGCCGTCGAATTCCGCACCGACACCAAGCAGGTCCACCTGCAACTGCCGCTGATCGGCGTCGACGACCTGCAACAAGTCATCCCCTTCGGCTGCACCCCGGTCGCCATCGAAGTGCATCCGGATGCCAAACCCCTCACCGAATACCAGCACCCCGAACGCGCCTTCTACATCTTCGGCCCGGAAGACGGCAGCCTGAAAAAGAACGTGACTTCATGGTGCAAGGACATTATCTACATCCCGACCCACGGCTGCATGAATCTGGCGGCGACGGTGAATGTGGTGCTTTATGACCGGATGCTGAAGGCCGCGTGGGCTGCAGCCAAATGAAGTTGGGCGCGATCTCCGGGCGCTTGCGCTAGTGAGCTACACTGGTTAGACTTGTACCGTATATTGAACAGGTTAAACATCATGCGCGTAGTCAATTTCTCCGATGCCCGTAGCAGCCTCAAAGCCATCATCGACCAGGTCAGCGATGACGCCGACTACACAGTGATCACCCGGCGCGACGCCTCCGATGCCGTCGTGATGTCGCTTGACACCTTCAACAGCCTGATGGAAACCGTCCATCTGCTGAAATCGCCGGCCAACGCAGCCCACTTGGCGCGTTCCATCGAGCAATACCGCAAAGGCAAAACCAAGGCGCAGGACTTGATGGATGCCTAGCCGCATCACCTGGACGCTCGCCGCCTGGGAGGACTACCAGTACTGGCAGGGACAGGACCGCAAGACACTGAAACGGATCAACGCAGTTATCCGTGATTGCCTGCGTGAACCCTTCGATGGCATCGGCAAGCCTGAACCGCTGAAAGAAAACCTCTCCGGCTTCTGGTCTCGCCGTATCGACGATACCAATCGCCTTGTTTATTGCGTGGATGGGGGCGATCTGGTGATCATTGCTTGCCGGTATCATTATGATAACTAGGTTCGGTACAGGCATGAATGGCGGAAGGATTGCGGCTTCGCGCTTTTTGATATGGCCTTGAGGGCTGGGGGCATCATTTCTGAATGATGTTGCCCTCTTATTCTCAGCATTAACGGCTACTAAGTAGGGCGGTATTCCAGATGCATCAGTGGGCCATAGCAGGCTGAGGCAAAGTATCACCCTACAGAGGATTTTCCCGTTGTGTTGCCTTGCTGTCATTGATATGAAGGGCATTGCTGGTCTCCTGTTGATTACTGCTTCGATAGAAGACCATGGCGCTATAGGTGTTCTAATGGTGGTGACCAGCTACAAGAAATCGTTAATTAACTAACCGCACTAAAAACTCAGAGGCTTAAATGAAGTCTGCGTACAACCTTATTTTGTTGGGCTTGGGAATTTTTGGAAATTTGAACTGTAGCCTTGCAACAGCTGCTAACAGCGGCAATTTTCTTGGTGACTCTAGCGAGCGAATGAGTTTGTTAATGTCGGCGGTTGAAGCGACAGGAGTTCGTGGGGCGCGGGCTTATCAGTTCATAATTAATTGCCATCGGGAAAGTTGTGAACTGCGCCGGACTACATATTTTGAATGTAAGGCAGCCACTGATGGCAAAGGGGCGGTGATGAGTATCATCGAAGATTCATTTTCGTCTGAGGACGGGAACCTAAAAGTTGACAGAGTTAGTCCTCAAGCTCTCCGATTCAGGTTTGAGCGAAGGGAGTCGCTGTACATGGAAAAATTTAGCATTGCCATTTCGTATATGGATGACAACGCTATTCCCGGTATGCCGCTAATCACAAGCTTTAGCGGGCTGGTATCCAAGACGCGGAGTACCGATATGAAAGAACAAGTTGTGGAGCTTCGCCGTTCTAAGCGGCCATTTGAGCGGTTGGATCGTCAATGCCCGATTGAATTGCTTAGTCGCTAACAAGTTGTTGGCGCAGAACAATAATAGGGGTCAGACCTATGTTGTTTTCTGGGTGATCCTGTGACTTCCCATCCCATCGCCGTCTTCGATTCCGGTCTCGGTGGACTGACCGTCCTCCGTGCCTTGCGCGAGCGACTGCCGCAGGAAGACTTTTTCTATTTTGCCGACACCCGCTTTTTGCCTTATGGCGATCGGCCGGAAACGTTCCTGCGCGAGCGGGGCGTGTTGATTGCCGAGGCGCTGGTCAAGCGCGGGGCGAAGGCCTTGGTGATTGCCTGCAATACGGCGACGGCAGCGGCGGCGGAGGCGATTCGGGCGGCGGTTGATTTGCCGATTGTGGCGCTGGAGCCGGGGGTGAAGCCGGCGGTGGGGCTGACCAATTCGGGTGTTATTGGCGTGCTGGCGACGACGCGGACGCTGGAGAGTGAGCGTTTTCAGCGGCTGGTGGGCAATCACGCCAACGGCTATCGCGTGCTGGCCCAGGCTTGCCCGGGTTTGGCCGAGGCGATTGAGGCGCAGGGGCCGGATAGCGCCGAGGTGTCGGCCTTGCTCGACGCCTTTGTTGCGCCGCTGGCGGCGGCTTTGGCCGATGTCGTGGTGCTTGGCTGCACGCATTATCCGTGGGTGGCCGAGGCGATTGCCCGGCGCATGCCGGCGGGGACGGTTTTGCTTGATACCGGCGAGCCAGTGGCGCGTCAGCTGGAGCGTTTGTTGGCTGCGGGGAATATTCTCGGCGGCGGGCAGGGGCGGTTGACGGTGGCGACGAGTGGTGCGCCGGCTTCGGTGGCTGCTACGGTCAACCGGCTTTTTGGCCAAAAATTGAAAATTGAACACTGGGAGCCTTGAGATGACTGAGGCAAAAAACGACGAGGCCCAACAGAACGAAGCGCCAAGGGATGCCGCCGCGAAGCCGCTGGCCGGGCTCAAGGTGGTTGAACTCGGCACGCTGATCGCCGGGCCGTTCTGCACGCGGATCATGGGTGAGTTTGGCGCCGAGGTGGTCAAGGTCGAATCGCCCGACGGCGGCGACCCGTTGCGCAAGTGGCGCAAGCTGTACGAGGGCACTTCACTGTGGTGGGCTGTGCAGGGGCGCAACAAGAAGTCGGTGACGGCCAACTTGAAGCACCCGGAAGGGCGCGAGTTCGTGCGCAAACTGATCAGCGAGGCTGACATTCTGGTCGAAAATTTTCGTCCCGGCGTGCTGGAAAAGCTGGGGCTGGGCTGGGATGTCTTGAAGGCCGACAACCCGGGGCTGGTCATGGTCCGCCTTTCCGGCTTCGGTCAGACCGGGCCGTACAAGGACCAGCCGGGTTTTGGCGCGGTCGGCGAATCGATGGGTGGCCTGCGTTACATCACCGGCTTTCCCGACCGGCCGCCGGTACGCACCGGGATTTCCATCGGTGATTCGATTGCCGCGCTGTGGGGGGCGATTGGTGCCCTGATGGCGCTGCGCCACAAG
Organism: Dechloromonas sp.; assembly: GCA_016790815.1. Classification (GTDB taxonomy): domain Bacteria; phylum Pseudomonadota; class Gammaproteobacteria; order Burkholderiales; family Rhodocyclaceae; genus Azonexus. The sequence goes on along the minus strand of JAEUOG010000010.1, from coordinate 12,147 downwards.
GAGGTGAATGGCGGGGCCGGGCAGGTGGTCGATGTGGCGCTCTACGAGGCGGTCTTCGCGATGATGGAGTCGATGGTGCCGGAGTTCGACGTCTTCGGCTTCGTGCGCGAGCGGACCGGCAACATCATGCCGGGCATCACGCCGTCGAGCACGCACACGACGAAGGATGGCAAGCACGTGACCATCGGTGCGAATGGCGATGCGATTTTCAAGCGTTTCATGAATGCCATCGGTCGCCACGATCTTGCCAACGATCCGACGCTGGCTGACAACGCTGGCCGCGATGCACGACGCGATGAGATCTACCGGCTTATCGACGACTGGTGTGCCGGGTTCGATGAGGCAGATGTGCTGGCAACGCTGGCGGCGGCCGAGGTGCCGTCATCGCGCATTTATTCCGCCGCCGACATGTTCGCCGACCCGCAATATATCGCCCGTCAGATGATTGAGTCAGCACGCCTTCCGGACGGCAAGGAGTTCAAGATCCCCGGCATCGTGCCCAAGCTGACGGAAACGCCAGGAAGCACTGAATGGCTGGGTGCAGCATTGGGGGAGCATACCGACGCCGTGCTGGCCGGGCTGGGGTATTCGTCCGGGCAAATTACCCGACTGAGAAACGAAGGGGCCATCTAGTCGCCTGCTTCGCAGATAACCGAACCATAAAGCTCGCCTTTGCACCCGTGGCGTTGTTGCTCACCCTCGCGATAGCGATGGCTATCGCTGCGGTTCGCGCCCGGCCACAGGCGCAAATTCTGCGCTTTCTGTCGTTTGGCCATCTACGAAGCTGACCACTGGCCCCTCCGACCTAAGTCGTGCTGCTCAGACGCGGAAGCGCCCAACCAGAACCTTGAGGTTGTTGGCGATAGATTCCAGTTCTTGCGCAGTCGCTGCTGTGCCGCGGATGGTCACCGTAGTCTCTTCAACCATGTTGGCGATTTCCTCGACACGCTGGGCGATAGCGGTGCTGGTGGTGCTTTGCTCGTGCGTGGAGTCGGCCACTTCGCCGACACGGTCCAGCGTGCGTCGGGCTCCTTCCTCTATATGGCGCAGCGAATCGGATGCCGACAGGGCCAGCGTGACACCCTGTTGGACTTCGGGCAGGGCGGCATTCATCGCCTCGACTGCACCGGCGGTATCCGACTGGATGGCGCCGATCATTGATTCGATTTCTGTCGTGGCCAACGATGTCCGTTCAGCGAGTTTCCGGACCTCGTCGGCTACCACGGCAAAGCCGCGCCCTTGCTCTCCGGCGCGGGCAGCCTCGATGGCGGCATTGAGCGCCAGGAGATTGGTCTGGCCCGCGATGTCCTTGATGACGTTGGCGATGGACGATACCTGATTGGCGCGTTCCTCCAGCGTATGAATACGGGTGGATACGTCCGAAATCGTGCCGGAGAGCAGCTGGATGGCCTCGGCAGCCTGGCCAACGCGAGCGGTGCCTTCATCGGACAGCCGGACGGCTTCGCGGGTCTCGGCCGATGTCTCTCGGGCGCTGTCGGAAATGTGATTCGAACTGACGGTCAGTTCCTCGATTGCCGCAGCCATGGCTGACGTGGACTCGGATTGCTGGTCTGCAGCCTTGGCGACTTCGACGGATGCGCGGGCGATTTTCTCGGCATTGGTGACGAGGCTGTTCGCATCGCGATTGATTTCGCCGATCATCTGGCGGAGCGAAGCGACCATTCCGTCGAGCGAATGCAGCAGGCTGCCATTACGGGCCGAAGATGCGCCGGCTGTCAGGTCGCCCTCAGCAACTCTTTGCATGATCGTGGAGACAGTCGTTGGCTCGCCGCCCAATTGTTGTATAACGCTGCGGGTGATTAAGAAGCCGATGATGCCCAAGACCAGCAACAGGGCCAAGGAGATGCCGCCGAGCAGGAGTGCGCCACGCTTGAATTCGTTATCGATGTCGTCCACGTAGATACCGGTGCCGATGACCCAGTCCCAGGGCGCGAACGGCGCAACGTAGGACAGCTTGGGGGCGGGCTGGGTTTCTCCGGCGCGGGGGAACCAGTAGTCCACAAATCCGCCGCCGGCTTTCCCGGCTGAAACTATTTCGCGGATCAGGAATTTGCCGTTCGCATCCTTTGTTTCGCTGACATCCTTGCCTTCGTTTTCCGGCTTGGGTGGAACCAGGATGTAGCGATGGCCTCCATCCAGGATGAAGTAATAGTCATTGCTGGCATAGCGCACGCCCCGCAATGCTTCCCTGGCCGCTTTCTTGGCCTCGTCGTCAGAGAGCGTACCGGCGGCAACCAACTTGTGATGGTGGGTCACGATGCCCAGCCCAACCTCGACGAGGTTCCTGGTTTTTTGCTTGCGCTCCTCCAGCATCGATTCCTTGAGTTGGAAAAGTGCCGTCACGCAGAGTACCAGCAAGCCGATCAGCATCAGGCCGACCAACAACTGCATGCGCGACGAAAGGCGCAATTTGGCAAGAGTGCCCATGATGATGTCTCCGCGAATATTATTGACAGCTCAATCAACTCTAGCATTTGGCCTTTGTTTTACCAATGCGGGTTTGACCTAAGTCAGGTCTTCGTTATTTCAACCTGAAGCGTACGGGCAGCACGACCTGTCGCGGCGCATCGTCAGGCAGCGACTGCAGTGCGCGGACGGCGCGCAGGGCAGCGTCGTCGAGAATCGCGTGGCCGCTGCTCTGCTCGACACGGGCGGCGCTCACATTGCCAGCTTGGTCGATGATGAGAAGCACGAGGACTTCGCCTTCAAGTCCGCGCACGATGGCTTCGGCCGGATAGAACTGGCCGGCACGGTCAAGTTTGCGGAGGTGTTCGCGGACGGTTTGGGTCCAGGTTGTCGGCGAGGAGGGGTGGGCTTTTTCGGTCGGCTTTGCCGCCGCAGGCTTAGGCGTCTTGGGCGTCGGTTCGCTGGCGGGCTTGGGCTGTTCGGGCAAGCTCAGCGGTGGTGCTGCGGGGGGAGCCGGGAGTACGCGCAGTTCGGCGGTGAGCGGTGCTGCGGTCGACCGGGCATTCTGGTCGAAATTGAAATCGGGCAGCAGTGGCAGGAGGTGCAGTGACAGTGACAGCGCCAGCGCTGCAAAAAGCCGGTAATCGATCCGGGTCATGAGAAAATGAGGGCTGGCCAGTGGCGATGGATACGCAATGAGACGAACTGTAAAACGATGGCTTGCCATGATAAGCGCGATAGGCTTTTTGCTATCGGCTTCGGCACCGGTTTTTTCGGCCTTGCCCGATCCGGTACGCTTTACGCTGAGCATGGAACTGGGCGACGTCAGTCAGGCCGAGGCCTGGCTGGATGAAGGTCTGTCGCCCGATTTCATGGGCAGCCGGATCGGCTCGGGTCTGATGATCGGTGCCTGGGAGGGAAAGACCGACCTCATGCGCCTTTTTCTCGCGCGCGGGGCGGACATCAACCAGATTAACGCCAACGGCGAGACGGCCATAGCGCTGGCCGCGTGGCGTGGCAATCTGGATATGGTCAAGTGGCTGCTTGACCGTGGGGCGAGCATCAACGCGCCGAAACGGCAATGGTCGGCGCTGCACTACGCAGTGTTTGCCGGGCACACCGAGGTTGCTGATTTTCTGATTGCGCAGGGGGCCGACATCAATGCCCAGAGTACCAATGGTTCCAGCGTGCTCATGATGGCCGTCTATGAGGGGCACCAGCCGCTGGCGCGCAAGTTGATCGAGCTGGGTGCCGAGCGGACGTCGAAAAATGACTGGGGCGATGGCGCGCTGGATTGGGCGATGCGTCACGACCGCCTGGAACTGGCCCGCATGGTAAGCAACCCGGAAGAGTTCAACATTGCTGTCAGCCAGCCCAAGGAAAAGTGGGGGGCGCCAGTTCGCTCCATGCGCAGTTCGAAGGAGCTTGAGGAATTGCTCAATATGCGCGAGAAGCTCGTCGAACGTGGCATGAGCACGGATGTGATCGACAAGCGGATTGCGACGGAAAGGGTACGCGTCGTGCGTGCTGAAATGGACCGGCCGTCTCCGGCGCGGGCGGCGACCTTGGAGATTACCGCCAGTCGCAAGGCGCCTGAAACGCAGTCGGCCACGATTATTTACGATGACAAGGGCAAGGCCGTTGGTTACAAGGTGCCGCCTGCCACGTATTTCGGCATGCCGAAGATGCCGGTCAAGGGGCCGCTAAAAAAATACTGACGATGCCGGTTTTCGGCCGTTCAATTGCAAATCGCGATGCGCTCATGCAGACTTCGCTGATCAACCGAGAGAGGAATGGGCATGCTTTACGTGGCGAGAGATAGCGCTGGCAGGATTTGCGAACTGCACCCCATGGCGCAGGGCGACGCCAACGAAGCCTTGCCGGCCGATCATCCCGAGGTTTTGCAGTTCATTCACGAACGCTGGCGGCAGAACGAACTTCATGAACTTGACCGCGATTTTGTCCGGGTTATCGAAGACACCATCGAACTGCTGATCGCCAAGGATCTGATCATGTTTACGGATCTGCCGACCAAGGTTCAGGAAAAGCTCTTGCGGCGCAAGGAAGTTCGCCAGTCACGGCACTACGAAGGTCGCTTCGGTGCCGGTGGCGACGACATCATCCCGCTCTGATTGCGGGTTGGGGCCGGTGCGGGGGGGCTCCTCTGGCGCAGGTTCAGTTGATCGTCACTACCGCCTTGACCAGTTCGGCCAAGGTGCGCACGCCCATTTTTTCCATGACCCTTGCCCGATGCGCTTCGACGGTTTTCATGCTGATATTCAGCTCATCGGCAATCTGCTTGTTGAGCTTGCCGGCGACGACCAGCTTCATGACTTCGCGTTCGCGCTGGGTCAGCTGATCGAGCCGGTGGCTGATCGCTCCGTTGCGCTGGCGGCGGGCCGATAGCTGGCAGTCCAGCTCCAGTGCCCGGACAATGCGCGAGAGCAGGTCCTCGTTGTGGAAAGGTTTTTCGATGAAATCGCAGGCGCCGCGCTGTAGCGCCGAAACCGCCATGGGCACGTCGCCGTGGCCGGTAACGAAGATGACCGGCAATTGCGAGCCGAGCGAGTCGAGTTTTTCCTGCAGTTCGAGGCCGCTCATTTCCGGCATCCGCACATCGAGGATCAGGCAGCCCCGCATGTCGTCGCGCCAGACTTTCAGAAAACTCTCGGCCGAGTCGTAGCAGGCCACGTCGTAGCCTTCGCCCTCGAGCAGCCAGGTCATCGAGTCGCGCATGGCCTCGTCGTCGTCAACAACGTAAATTATCTGCGTCCGTTCATTCATCGCCTACCTCGCCATTTTCGTCGTTATTTTCTTCTATCGGCACGGTGAAGTGGAACACCGTGCCGCCCTCGCGCCGTGGTTCGACCCACAGCCGCCCCTGGTGAAATTCGATGATCGACCGGCAGATTGCCAGGCCGATGCCCATGCCTTCGGCCTTGGTCGTGTAGAAGGGGGCAAAAATCTTCTCGATGTCTTCTTCGGCCAGACCATGGCCCTGATCGGATACCGAAACCTCCAGCATGCGCTCATCGACGCGCCGGGCATGCAAGGTCAGCACCCGCCGTGAAACGGGCAGATCGCTCATTGCTTCGATGGCGTTCTTGAACAGGTTGAGGAGTACCTGTTCGATCATGATGCGGTCGACGACGATTTTCGGCAGATTCTCGGGCAGGTCGACGACGATTTGTGTGCCGGTACGCTGGGCATCGATGTCGGTAAAGGCACGGGTTTCATCGACAAGTTCTGCAAGGGCGATCGGCTGCCGGTTGGGATCGCCTTTCTTCACCATGTCGCGCATGCGGCGAATGATCTTGCCGGCCCGTTCGGCCTGGTCAGATGCTTTCTGCATGGCTGCCAGCAGGTCGTCCAGCTTGTAGTTTCCCGCCCGCATGCGCTTGACGCAGCCGGCACAGTAATTAGCAATGGCGGACAAGGGCTGGTTAAGCTCATGCGCCAGTGACGAGGCCATTTCGCCCATGGTGATGAGGCGCGAGGTCTGCTCGAGGCGCTTCTGCTGCTGGAGGTTGACTTCATCGACGAGCTTCTTGTCGGTAATGTCGGCGCCGATCTGGACGCGCACGGTGCGGCCATCGACCCAGCGAATTGCGCGTTCGTGCAGGTGGTACCAGCGGCCCGACAGTGTGTGCTGGACTTCGCCGTCGAATAGTTCGCAGGGCAATTCATCGACGCCGATCTGCTGCGGGTCTCGGGCCAGTGAGTCGGGCGGCGGACGGCAGGCTGCCGTAACCTGCGCCGAGTCCTGCCCAACGCTGTCAAAGCCGAAGATGTTCTGGAAAGATCGGTTGGCGAAAAGAATTTCGCCTGTCGTCACATCGGCCACATACACCGCCGAGTCGAGGCCGTCGATGACGGTGACGAAACGCTCGTGGGCGCGTTCCAGTTCGACGCGCACACGCTTCGGCTCGGTGATGTCGTTCATCGACGCCATCCAGCCGATCTGCTGGCCGTTGGTGCCGATCAATGGCGAAAAATAGAGGCGCACATCGAAGCGCTCACCGTTCTTGCGCATGATGCGCATCTCGAAACCGCTGGCCGGTGCGCTCCCGGCCAGTGCGGTGTCGATATTGTGTTGCAGGCGGTCGAATTCCTCGGCTGGCCAGTAAGGGTAGGGCGGCTTGATGCCGACCAGCTCGCTTTCGTCGAAGCCGGTCATCCGGCAGAAGGCGGCGTTGACGAAGGTGATCCGGCCCTCGAGGTCGATGGCGCGCAGGCCGGTGATCATCGATTGCGACATGGCCTGGCGGAAAGCGTAGGCGGCGCGGAGTTCTTCCTCGGTTTCGGCGCGATGCTTGGCGTGTCGGCGCAACTGGATCAGCGTCACGGAGGCGATCAGGGTCAGCACGAGAATCAGTGCAGCCGGTACGAAAGGTAGCCAGGCGCCACCGACCCGATAGGCGACGATATTGAGGCCGAGGCGATTGTTGGGCAGTTCGAGACTGATCTGGCCTGAAACCTGGCGGTCCGTGGGCTTCACTGACGAGTTGCTCAGGAGTTCTCGATTTTGCGCGTCGACCACGGTCAGGCTGTAGCGGGTGGTGAATACGGTCGGCAGGGTTGTGCGCAGCAATGTTTCCAGCGATTGCAGGGCGATGAAGGCGCCGAGGTCACCACTGCCGCGCTGGACAGGGTGAATGATGTCGTGCGCTGTTCGCTGGGTGGCGTCAAGATAGTCTGGTGAAACGACAGGCCGGCGAACGCGCAGAGCTTCCTGCAGGGCCACCAGGCGATCGCCGGAAAGCTGTTCGCCAACAAAGACGGCCGTCGATTCGTTGGGCGCAACCCACTCCACCTTGCCATCGGTATCAACCCAGATGATTGCGTGGATTTCCGGCGCCTCGCTTACATAGCGGCTGGCCTTGACCTGAAAGGCTTCGTAGGTCAGCTGCTTGAATTCCTGCTCTCGCCCGAGTTCGGCGAGAAAGTCCTGGTGCGCGTGCAGGCGGTTGCCGATGGTCCGTTCCGCCCAGTGCATGTCGCCTTCCAGTGCAGAGCGTGCCGTGTCCAGTTCGCGCCATTGCAGCAGGCCGGTCAGGATCAGCATGGCCAGCGCGAAAATGCCGATGGCAACGTAGGGGGCGAGCCACAGCCGGGCATTTTTGGGCTGAGTAGCGGGAGGACGCATGAGCATGGGCAAATTCTTCGCCACCCTGGTGGCATCGGCCATAGGTACTTACCCTATGTTGATGAGGTAAGCGGCAATCCACGGCACGAGCAGGGCGGTGAGCGCCCCGTTCATGCCCATGGCCAGCGCGGCGAAGGCGCCGCTCTGCTCATTGACCTGAAAGGCGCGCGCTGTGCCGATGCCGTGCGAGGCGATGCCGATTGCAAAGCCGCGGATGGCCGGGTCGCGCACCTTCATGGCGTCGAAAACGAAGCGCGCGCCGACGGCGCCGAGGATGCCGGTGACGATGACCAGCACCGCCGTCAGCGACGGAATGCCGCCGATGCGCTCGGCGATGCCCATGGCAATCGGTGTGGTCACCGACTTGGGGGCGAGCGAAAGCTGGGTCGAGGCGCTGGCGCCGAGCAGGCGGGCGACGAGCACGGCCGAGACGATGGCCGTCAGGCTGCCGGCGAGCAGCCCGGCGAGGACCGGGAGCAGCATTGAGCGCACACGCTTGAATTGTGTGTAGAGCGGGATGGCCAGTGCCACGGTGGCCGGGCCGAGCAGGAAATGCACGAACTGGGCACCGGCGAAGTAGGTTTCGTACGATGTTGCGGTCAACGTCAAAAACAGCACCAAAATGAAAACGGCAATGAGCACCGGATTGGCCAGCGGATTGTTGCCGGAACGGCGGTAGAGGGCGAAGGCGGCCTGATAGGCGAGCAGCGTGATAGTTAGCCCGAGCAGCGGCGAGGCCGAGAGATAGACCCAGATCTGGCTGATTTCCTGCGTCATGGCGCCTCTCCCGAGGCGGCCGGGCTGCGCTGGCAGAGCTTCATGACCAAGGCAGTGACAACCAGCGTGCCCAAGGTGCTGAGCAGAAGCGAAATGAGTAGCGGCAGCCATTCATCAGACACCCGGTGAAGGTGGACCATGATGCCGGTACCGGCCGGTACGAAAAGCAGCGAGAGGTGTTGCAGCAGATTCTGGCTGGTCGACTGAAGCTCATCGCCGGTACCGCCGCGCAGCACGAGTGCGACAAAGAGCATGAGCATGCCGATGACCGGCCCGGGGATGGGCAGATTGAGCGAGCGGGCGAGAACTTCACCGGCCAACTGGAAAACGAGCAGGGCGGAGAGGGCGGAAATCACGAGCAGCCTCCAGAAGAAACCAGAAGGCTGTTAGTGTATTGGCTCAGTTATGTTTTTATAACTGGTAAAAACGTCGCTTTATCTTATACCCGAGGTAAAGGATGCTTGGGCCGATGGAGCGCTTGCCGGCTTGGGCTTCAATATTCCTTGGTGTCGCGCCACATCTCGGGACTGAAACGGACGACACGGTTGCGCCCACTTTCCTTGGCCTGATAGAGGGCCACATCAGCGAACTTGACGGCTTGCCAAAAAGTTTCGCTGTCGTTCGGGAAGTCGGCTATGCCGATCGAGATCGTCTTTTGCAGCGTGATGCCGGCAACCTGAACCTGGAGGCCTTCTACGGCAAGGCGGATTTTTTCAGCCACGTTTTCTGCCGCCACACCCTCGCTATCGATCAGGATGATCAGGAACTCCTCGCCGCCATAGCGAATGACCAAATCGGATGCTCGCACCGACTGGGTCAGCAGCGAGGAGAGCGCCTTGAGAACGGCGTCGCCGGCGTCATGGCCATAAGTGTCGTTGACCATCTTGAAATAGTCGAGGTCGAGCATCAGGATGGCTGCATGGGTGCGCTTGCGCTGCACGCTGGCGACCAGGGTCTCGACATATTCTTCAAGGAAACGGCGATTGTTCAGCCCGGTCATCGGGTCGCGTAGCGTGGCGTCGCGCAGGTTTTCCATGAGCCGCTTGGTTTCGAGCACAGGTGCCGCTTCGCGCAGGTAGACGTTGATGTAGGGAGCGCTGGTCAGCAGTTCTGCTGCTTTTTCAGGGGGTGCCAGCAACTGAACGACGCTGCCGACGGCACCGGATTGAATAATCGGGAAGCAGAGATGGCGCCGCTCGCCCAGTTCGGCTGGCGGGCGGAACGAGTAGCAGATTTCCGGGGTGCTGATGCTGTCCACGAGATGGCCGGTGCGGCGAACGCGGCAGGCTTCGGGCCGAACCAGTATCTGCGGGTCGCACCAGCGGCAGGTGTCGGCAAATTCGCCATCGACCACGATGGTCTTCATCTGCTTCTTGTGCGTGCTGACTTCATAGAGCGAGAACTCGTTCTGCTTGAACTCATCCTGAAGGGCGACGGAAAGGCGCTGATAGATCTCCAACTTGGCCTCGTCCTCTTCGATTGCCTGCTTGAAGTGAGCAGCCTTGGTCAGGCTTTCCACCATCTCGATGGTCGCCGTCAGCTGATTTTCGCCGGGCGCCGGGGTGCGGTCAATCAGGCGGGCGACATTGGAGCCGATCCGGTTCAGACCGTCGTCGAGGAAGGTGAGCAAACGGTTCATGTCGCCGGCGATCTGGCCGATTTCATCGTTCGTCTTCTTGTCGACCTTGGCTTTGAAGTCGCCGCGCAAGGCGCGCTGCACAGCCTCTTCAACTGCATGGGCGGTTTCCGAAATGGGGCGCAGCAGGCGGCGTAGCAAAAACACGAGGAGCAAGGCAAAAAGAGCGACGGCCACGCCAATGCCTGTGACGGTGATCAGAGCCTTCTCCCGCAGCGCTTCGATCGACATGCTCATGCTGACGGCGCCGAGTACGGCTCCTTCGCTGACCTGATGGCATTGCAGGCAATTGGGGTTGCCGTTGGCGGTGGCGATGTAGGGAATGACCCCGCGAAAGATGGTCTCGTTTCCCTCTTTGATCACATCGAATCGGGGCGTGCCATCGCTGATGACCTGACGCTCGAGATCGTCACCGGCCGCTTCCTGGCTGAGGCCCTTCCCATACTGTTTTTCGACTTCAGGCGAGCGGATGACACGTGCCGATTTGAGGCCCTGGACTTCGGTCAGACGGCGCAAAAAATTCTCGCGTTTGTCGATCACGCCATTGATCATAGACTCCGTCAGATGAACCCGGACGATCTCCGCTGCGGTCTGGATGTGATCCGTTGCCGATGCGATCGAGAAATTCCTGAACGCGTACAGGCTGATAGCCAGCAGAACCGCCAGCAAGCCGGAAAAAATGCTGACGAAAAAAAAGGTGACTTTCGCGTTCAGGTTCACGGTGCAGTTATCCACAAGGACAAAGTTTGCAGTGCGTGATTATGACTTAAGACCTAGGCTTGGCTATTGTGACTACTCTGTTTTGACCGGGAGATCGAGGCTTGTTTGATCAAGGTCAACCCGCGGGAGCGGACAGAGGCACCCAAGGCATTGAATATAATCAAAAAGTGATGAAGTGGGTTTGGCCTTTTTGGCTGTATTTTCCAGTCGACCGTGGAAGTCGATGGCGAGCCTGGTTTTCCCCGAGAAAATGAAAAACGCCGGGAAACCCCGGCGTTTTTTGTCCTGCGTTGCTTTGAACGGACGCTTATTCCATAGCCTCGTACAGCGGCAGGGTCAGGAATTCCGGGTATTCCGGGGTCAGCGACATTTCGTCGAAAATCACGGCAGCCTTGTCGTAGCTGGCGGTGTCTTCGCCTTGGGCGGTGACGAATGCCTTCACCTTGGCCAGTTCTTCGGCAATCATCGGGCGGACCATTTCAACGGTGACCTTGCGGCCGTCGTCGAGGATGCCCTTCGGCGAAACAACCCACTGCCAGACCTGCGAGCGGGAGATTTCGGCGGTGGCCGCATCTTCCATCAGGTTGTGGATGGGCACGCAGCCGTTGCCGGCCAGCCAGCTGCCGAGGTAGTGAATGCCGACGTTGATGTTGTTGCGCAGGCCGGCTTCGGTGATCGGGGTTTCCGGCTGGAAGTCGAGCCACTGGGCCGGGCCGAAGTTGCCGGAAACCTGCTTTTCCCACTGGTTCGGCTTGTCGCCCAGCACCTTGACGAATTCTTCCATGGCGATCGGCACGAGGCCCGGGTGGGCCACCCAGCCGCCGTCGAAGCCGTCGTTGGCGTCGCGGGTCTTGTCGTGGCGGATACCGGCCAGGGCCTTTTCGTTGGCGACCGGGTCGTTCTTGATCGGGATCAGGGCCGACATGCCGCCCATAGCCGGGGCGCCACGCTTGTGGCAAGCCTGCACCAAAGCGAGAGCGTAGCCGCGCATGAAGGGCACTTCCATGGTGATGGCGCTGCGCTGGGCCAGGCAGAAGTCGGGATTCTTCTTGAACTTCTTGATGCACGAGAAGATGTAGTCCCATCGCCCGGCGTTGAGGCCGGCGGAGTGGTTGCGCAGCTCGTACAGGATCTCTTCCATCTCGAAGGTGGCGAGGATGGTTTCGACCAGCACGGTGGCCTTGATGGTGCCCTGGGGCAGCCCGATGTGGTCCTGGGCCATCACGAAGATGTCGTTCCACAGACGGGCTTCCAGATGGCTTTCCATCTTCGGCAGGTAGTAGAAGGGGCCGGCGCCGCGGGCGATCTGCTCCTTGGCGTTGTGGAAGAAGACCACGGCGAAGTCGAAAATGCCGCCGCCGACGCGTTGGCCGTCAACGAGGACGTGCTTCTCGTCCAGGTGCCAGCCGCGGGGGCGGATCTGCAGGGTGGCGATCTTGTC
>JAEUOG010000032.1 GCA_016790815.1 Dechloromonas sp. | reverse complement strand
AACGGCATTACCGCTGGTGCGGGGTTAGATCCTTCAAACTGCTCGACAGTTTCCGAAAATCATTGGCCTTCATCTCAACACCTATCCAATTGATTCAGATAATTTTGTTATAGACCAACATGCAAAGATTACATAGCCTTCCCTAATGACCGCGCAAGCGGGTAATCCGCTTTTCCAGCCTCGCAACGTCATCGCGCAACGTCATCACGGAATTGCCGAACCCGATGACATCCCGATGTCTGGCAAGTAGGGACGATTCTTCAGTGGCGTACTCCGTCAAATTCTCGCCAACGCTACCTATGACGCGCTGAATCCCAGCTGCAGTCGATTGCGCAAGCAAACACAGGCGTCGAGCAGGTATATCGCCAATGACATCAGCCAAATCTCCCTCCGCGTTCCATCGAAGATTTCGTACGACAAATGCGAAGCTTTCGGCAATATCGGCAGCACCTTCTAGTTTTACCGATACAAATATCGCGTCACGATCGAAGATCATGCGCGCCGCGACATCCGGGGGCAGGCTTACCATAACATCTGGCTGACGAGCATCATCACCAGCCTGAAAATAGCCATGTTCATCAATTCCGAGTCTCAGCTTGAAGGGCCCAGAGTCAATGGCAAGTTGTGTACCGGCATGCCCGAGCAATCGGCTGCGGGCCCAGCCCTCCCCGCGGATCAGATGATTCAGGGCTCGAATCACTACTGACTGGATAAAATCCATGAACGTCAGACCTTAGAACTTGAATCCACGGTGTAGGGCAACAACGCCGAGAGCAAGGTTGAAATACTCAATCTTTTCAAGCCCGACTTGCTCCATCATGGTTTTTAACTCTTCCTGTCCCGGATGAACGCGAATCGACTCTGAGAGGTAGCGATAGCTATCGGAGTCGTTTGTCACCAGTTTTCCTACTCGCGGTATAACCTTGAAGGAATAAAAATCATAGAGAGGGGCGAGCGGTTTCCAAACCTGCGAGAATTCCAGGACCAGCAGGCGGCCACCTGGGCGTAGAACTCGGCGCATTTCAGCCAATGCGGAATCCTTATGGGTCATGTTGCGTAGCCCAAATGCCACCGTCACACAATCAAACCAATCATCAGGAAAAGGGAGTTTTTCAGCATCGCACTGCGCAACTGGCAACATGTGCCCCTTGTCGAGCAAACGGTCACGTCCACGTGCCAGCATTGCATTGTTGATATCGGTCAGCCAGACTTGGCCGCTTTTGCCGACACGCTTGGAAAACGCCAGTGACAGGTCACCCGTGCCGCCGGCGACATCAAGAACGCGTGAGCCTTCGCGTACGCCGCTACGCTGGATGGTGAAGGCTTTCCAGAGTCGGTGCATGCCACCTGACATTAAATCGTTCATCAAGTCGTAGCGACTTGCAACGGAATCGAATACATCAGCTACGCGTCGTGCTTTTTCCTGCTCGGCAACAGTTTCGTAGCCAAAATGGGTTTTTTCGTTGTTCATGATATCAATTATGGTGGCCACAGCTTCCGGCTGCCGGACGTGTTGACGTGTCAATATCGCGAGACAGTCCCTGTTTTTCAATCTGCATCAGATATTCCTTCCACAGATCTTCATGGTGCTTGGCCAGGTTATAGAGCAAATCCCACGAGTAGAGCCCGCTATCGTGGCCATCGGAAAATACCAAGCGCAGGGCGTATGTTCCGACAGGTTCAATGCGCTCGATGCCAACGTTGCGCTTGCCTGTTTGCAGGGTTTCCTGACCCGGGCCATGCCCCCTGGCTTCGGCAGATGGTGTGTAGACGCGCAAGAACTCGAAATCCAGTGAGTAACTTTCTCCGTCACCGTACACCAGCTCAAGGCGATGGGATTTCGTGTGCAGCTTGATTTCAATAGGTACCGGCGTATCGTTGTCCATACCAGCCATATTTTTCTCCACAATGAGGGCGATAGTTTAGCGCACTCATCGCCAGGCGACGCCGGGAAAGGTCAAATGACCTCATAGCTGATGCGATCGTAGTCAGCACCGCGCTGTATGACATGACTCATACGAAGTTGCGAAACTGTTTCATCGCCAAGGGAAACATCGAGTATCCGGCTCGCGTGATACATCCCGGGTGGTAGCACGATTGAGCCTTCCTCCTTGATTGCCGGCACGGGCGGCAACAAAAAAGCGCGTACATATCGCTCGTTGTTGCCTACCTTCAGCGCCGCAATACGCACCGCGATGCCGGTCGGCATGCCGGGAAGAGTAGCCACACCAACAAGCAGTCCCCCATCCTCCTCCTGCATCAGCCAGCTCGCCTGCACCAGCAGAAAATGGTCGCCATCGTGAGGACAAAGTGCCATGAGCTGGCCGTGCGATATTCGCATTCCTGCGCAACTGCGCCCCAAGCGAAAGCCATTGGCCGAGTGGTTAATAACCGACCACTCATCGACTGGATAGCTTATTATCGACTTGATGGCAGGCACCTGCTCAGAATCGACTCGTTCGCCGAAGGTGAAGAGCTGATCGAACTCTCCACGCGAGAACGCTGCCGCAGAATCCGGCTGCTCGAAATCCTTTCCAGAAACACAAAAGTGGATTGCCTCGAAACCGACGGCGACCTTCGCCACGCCTTCGGTGGCAAAACGTCGGAAGCGGCGAGGTGACGCGGATTGCGTCCAAGGACGTGCGAGGTGATCAAGCAGCGTGATGACGTAGCCACTGGTCTCCTCGCCAAGGCCCAACTGTGAGGGTGTAACTCGCTGTCGAAGCTGGCTCAGCATGTGATTGATCTGCAAACCGAGCCGGGTGGTGTCGAGACGCCGAATGTCCTTGGATGGTTCGTCGGAAACAGCTGTCGGATGCAAAGGCAGATCCTTCATCAACTCGACGACGTAAGCGGGAACCTCAAGATCGTCATCCAGCTGGTGAATGGAGACCAGTGGCGCCCAAATGCCTGCCCAGCGTCTGATGAGATTCAGGTTGCGAACGCTGTTGCTGTAGGGACTGGCAATATCGATCAACAGCAGCGTCGTATAGGCCGCTGCACAATGTGTGGCTTGTAAACTGTTTTCGAGCGCGTCCTCAACTGGGGTGTATGCAATGCCCCATTCCTCTGCAGTTTCGTAATACCCGTGCAGATCCAGCCAGATCCCGTGCGGCAGGTCGCGACGGGCGCGGTAGTGCTCAAGAATCACCATTCCCGTGTAGTAAAGACAGCGATGCAGGATCGTGGCCATCATGGAAACGTACTGCGCGTTGCTGGAATCGGGCTCCGCAAGCCGGGCGCACAGGGCGTAGGCCTTACCCATTTTGCGCCAGGCGGCTACAACTTGCTGGAAACAGGACTCCTCTTCGTTGGCAAGTGGTAGCGCCCTGTTGTGATAACGCCGCGCCATTTCCTCTTCGACGAAGCACATCGGTGCGCGCGCCTGTTCCAGCAGCGCGAGAAGGACGCCCGACGAAGGCGGTGACATGATCATCGAGTCGACAAAATACATCAGTTGCTGCTCGGCGACGATCGGGTTGGCGAGCGACAACTGGGACAGATAGTCCATCCCGCTTTGAAGATCGGAAATGGCTGGATATCCCATGGCGATGGTAGTCACGATCTCCCCCCTTCTTCGCAATTTCTCAGCATCCCGGCAAGTGCCTCGGCAAGCACGGCATTGCTAACCACTGGCCTAGGCAAAGCGCCATCCCGCCTGACGCTTCCCCAAACTGGTTCCGGAAAGTGTCGGTCGTCCTGCCAGCGCGGAATGATGTGCCAGTGAACATGCGGAACCATGTTGCCAAAACTGGCCAAGTTTATTTTATCCGGGGAGAAAAGCTCACGAACCACAGATTCGACGGCAAAGACCACCTGCATCAACTCAGCTCGCCGCCTTGCATCCAGATCAGTCATCTCGCGCACATGGTCGTTCAAGATGACCCGACAGAAACCCGGATAATTTGGGTCATCCACCCTGACAACGCGAGAAAACGACGACTGCCAGAGAACGGCGCCGCCGGGGTTTACGCACAAATCACAGCACTCTAGTTGGGTACCCATGCTATTTCGCTCCGGATATCCTAGGAGGATTACACCGAAGTTGAAATATCACAAGGCGCCCTCCTCAAGATAATGCTATTTCACGGTCGACCCGAAAAAACAGGCGAAAATCAGAGCAGCACCCGTTCTATCCCACCCGTATTGGCCTTGCCGACGTAGTCCGCCATCCAGTTTTCGCCGAGCAGATGCTTGGCCAGTTCGACGACGATGTAATCAGCCTTGGTGCCAGCGTCATCGTCATAGCGGGACAACCCCTGCAAACAGGCCGGGCATGAGGTCAGTATCTTGACATCGCCCTTGAACCCATCGGCGCGCAATTTGGCGGTGCCGCTTTCGATTTCCTGCTGCTTGCGGAACTTGACCTGCGTCGCGACGTCCGGCCGTGAGTACGCGAAGGAGCCAGAGTCGCCGCAGCAACGGTCGGTCAGCGGAACCTCCTGGCCCATCAGCGACTTGGTGACGGCGAGCGGGGCATAGGCCTTCATCGGCGTGTGGCAGGGGTCGTGATACATGTAGCGCGTACCGCTGACACCCTCCAGCTTGACGCCTTTTTCCATGAGGTATTCGTGGATGTCGAGCAGGCGGCAGCCGGGGAAGATCTTCTCGAACTGGTATTTCTGCAGCTGATCCATGCAAGTACCGCAGGAAACGATCACCGTCTTGATGTCGAGATAGTTCAGCGTATTGGCAACACGGTGGAACAGCACGCGGTTATCCGTCGTGATCTTCTGGCCCTTGTCTTCGTCGCCCGAAGCGGTCTGCGGATAACCACAGCACAGGTAGCCCGGCGGCAGCACGGTGGTGGCGCCGGTTTCGTAGAGCATCGCCTGCGTGGCCAGACCGACCTGCGAGAACAGGCGCTCGGAACCGCAACCGGGGAAGTAGAAGACGGCATCTGAATCCTCGGTTGTCTTCTGCGGGTTGCGTATGACCGGAATGACCTTGTCGTCCTCGATGTCGAGCAGGGCGCGCGAGGTGCGTTTGGGCAGGTTGCCCGGCATCGGGCGGTTGAGGAAGTGGATGATCTGCGTCTTGACGGTCGGCGCGCCGACTGTCGCTGGCGGATGGGCGCGACTGTCCTGAACGAAACCAAGCGCCTTGGCCGCCTTGTGGGCGAGACGCTGGGCCTTGAAACCAAAGTCCATCATGACACCGCGCATGACCTTGATGGTCGCCGGATCCTTGAGATTCAAATAAGTCATTGCCGCAACAGTGCCGGGGCTGAAACGCTTCTTGTCCTGCTTGCGCAGGAAATTACGCATGGCCACCGAAACATCGCCGAAATCGATGTCGACCGGGCAAGGTTTCACGCAGCGATGGCAGACCGTGCAGTGGTCGGCGACGTCGTTGAATTCGTCGAAATGCTTGAGCGAAATACCGCGCCGGGTCTGCTCTTCGTACAGGAAGGCTTCGACCAGCAGCGAGGTGGCGAGAATCTTGTTGCGCGGGCTGTACAGCAGGTTGGCGCGCGGCACGTGCGTCGAGCACACCGGCTTGCATTTGCCGCAACGCAGGCAGTCCTTGACCATGTCGGAAATCTTGCCGATTTCGGACTGTTCCATGATCAGCGACTCGGTACCGAGCAGGCTGAACGACGGCGTGTAGGCGTTGCCGAGGTCGCCGCCAGGCATCAGCTTGCCCTTGTTGAAACGACCTTCCGGATCGACTTTCTGCTTGTAGGCGCGGAAGGGGCCGAGTTCAGCTTCGGTCAGGAATTCCAGTTTGGTGATGCCGATGCCGTGTTCGCCGGAAATGACGCCATCGAGCCCACGGGCGATGTGCATGATGCGCTCGACCGCCTTGTTGGCCGATTGCAGCATCTCGTAATTGTCGGAATTGACCGGCAGGTTGGTATGCACATTGCCGTCGCCAGCGTGCATATGCAAGGCGACGAAAACGCGGCCGCGCAGAACTTCCTTGTGGATGGCTTCGATGCGCTCGATGATCGGGCGATAGACTCCGCCGTCGAAAATCTTGGCCAGCCGGGCATGCAGTTCCTGCTTCCACGACGTGCGGACGGAGTAATCCTGCAGGCGGTGGAACAAGGTCGGGTTATCGGCCCGGTTGGTCAGTTCACCGGCCACCACGCCATAAGACGCGAAGCGCGATTCAGCCTCAGCTAGCGGCAGGTCGAGGTTGTCGAGCAGCCATGCCCAGCGCAAACGGACGGCTTCGACGTAGTCGAGCGCGGCCTGCCGGCGGTCGCCGATCAGCACGTCGGTATCGAGCGTCGTATCGCCGCGATGCAGCGGCAGATCGCCCTTGAGGAATTCGGCTAGTGCGTCGCAGAGGGCCAGCTTGTTCTGCGTCGACAGCTCGATGTTGATGCGCTCGATGCCGTCGCAGTAATCGCCCATGCGCGGCAGCGGGATGACCACGTCTTCGTTCAGCTTGAAGGCGTTGGTGTGGCGCGAAATGGCGGCGGTGCGCGAACGATCGAGCCAGAATTTCTTGCGCGTTTCGGCGTTGACCGCAATGAAACCCTCTGCCGCACGCAGGTTGCACATGCGAACAACTTCGGAGGCGGCGGCCATCACGGCATTTTCGTCGTGGCCGACAAGATCGCCGATGAGCACCATCTTCGGCCGACCGTGGCGCTTGGCCTTGGTCGCGTAGCCGACCGCCTTCACGTAGCGCTCGTCGAGGTGTTCCAGACCGGCCAGTTGCACACCAGCCGCATGCCCGGCGCCGCCCGGCTTGAAGTAGTCGGTAATTTCAACGATGGCCGGCACGGCTTCGCGGACCTGGCCGAAAAACTCCAGGCAAACGGTGCGCGCCACCGGCGGCATCTTGTGCAGCACCCAGCGGGCGGCGACGATGATGCCGTCGGTGCCTTCCTTCTGCACGCCGGGAATGCCGCCGAGGAATTTGTCGGTCACGTCCTTGCCCAGCCCGATCTTGCGGCAGGCGGCGCCCGGCATGACCAGGATTTCTTCGCCAAGGAATTTCTTGCCGCTAGCATCGAAGCGCTTCAGGCGGAACTCGACGTTTTCCTGCTCGTGAATCTTGCCGTAATTGTGATTGACCCGTTCGACTTCCAGCCAGTTACCGTCCGGGTCGACCATCTTCCACCACGCCAGGTTGTCGAGCGCGGTGCCCCACAGCACGGCCTTCTTGCCGCCGGCGTTCATCGCGATATTGCCGCCGATGCACGAAGCAGAGGCCGAAGTCGGGTCGACCGCAAAAACGCGGCCAGCCAGCGTAGCGGCTTCGGAAACGCGGTCGGTCACCACGCCCGCGCCGGTGCGAATCGTCGCGTAGGGCGTTTCATGGCCGGCCAACACCAGTTCTTCAACCGGGCCGATGTCGATCAGTTTTTCGGTGTTGATCACTGCGGCATTGCGTGTCAGCGGCACAGCGCCGCCGGTGTAGCCGGTGCCGCCACCACGGGCGATGATGGTCAGGCCGGCTTCGATACAGCCGCGCACGAGGTGGCCGATTTCCTCTTCCGTATCCGGATTGAGGACGACGAAGGGGTACTCGACACGCCAGTCAGTGGCGTCGGTAACGTGCGAAACACGGGCCAGGCCGTCGAAGGCGATGTTGTCCTTGCGCGTGTGCTTGCTCAAGATGCGTGTGACCTTGCGGCGCAGGTCGTAGGTTTCGGCGAAACGTTCGGCGAAACGATTGACCGCGTCGCGCGCCGCATCGACCAGACGCTTGACCTTGGCCGCCCGCTCCAGGTCTTCACCTTCCGTCGCGGTACGGCGCTTTTCCACCTCGGAAAGCCGGTGGTGTAGGGCATTGACCAGCGCATCGCGACGCTCGCGATTGTCGAGCAGGTCATCTTCCAGATAGGGGTTACGCTGCACGACCCAGATGTCGCCGAGCACCTCGTAGAGCATGCGCGCCGAACGGCCGGTGACGCGCTCACTGCGCAGTTCATCGAGAACCGCCCAGTTGTCGGCGCCAAGCAGGCGGATGACGATCTCGCGATCGGAAAACGAGGTGTAGTTGTAGGGGATTTCGCGCAGGCGGGCAGTCATGGAAGCAGCCGGGGTCCGTCAAAAGGTGAATTTTAGCGTATTGCAGGGCAGGACGCGGGGACAGGTAGACGTACCGGGCGCTGCAAAGGTTCAGCTTCGTTAGGCACCCAGCAGCTTGAGCACCAACCCGAGCAGAGCGCTAGCGACAATTACCCGAATGACGCTTTGCTTGAAACGGAAGAGCGCCAGCGCGGCAGTCAGCGTAATCAGGCCCGAAACAAGGTCAAATTTGCCGGCAAAGCCCTGCGGCCAGAACACGTGATAAGCGAAAAACAAGGCCAGATTGAGGATTACGCCCACCACGGCCGCCGTAATCGCCGTCAGCGGCGCGGTGAAATTGAGATTGCCGTGCGTCGTTTCAACCACCGGCCCGCCGAGCAGGATGAAGATGAATGAGGGCAGGAACGTAAACCACGTCACGACGCTGGCCGCAATTGCCCCCGCCAGGAACAGACCATCCGGTCCGAACATGGCCTGCATTTGCGGCGCCTGGATGCCACCAACGAAGCCGACGAAAGCAACGACCATGATCAGCGGCCCCGGCGTCGTTTCGCCCAGCGCCAGCCCATCGATCATCTGGGTCGGTGTCAGCCAGCCGAAATGCGTCACCGCGCCCTGATAGACGTATGGCAACACGGCATAGGCGCCGCCGAAGGTAAGCAGCGCAGCCTTGGTGAAGAACCAGCCCATCTGGGTCAGCGTGTGATTCCAGCCGAGTGTGGCGGTGAGTAGGCCCATCGGCAGCGCCCAGAGCAGGGCGCCGATAACAGCCACCGTGAGCGGACGTGACCAGCGGAACAAGGCGTGCTCCGGCGTTGGGGTGCCATCGTCGATCAGCGCCGGCCCTGCGGATTTGGCGCTTTTTCCGTGTTGACCGTGGGATTTGAAGAAATCCGGCCACAGGCGCCCGCCAAGGTAACCAATCAGGGCGGCAACCGCGACAATCGCCGGAAATGGCGTGGCAAAAACGAAAATCGCAACGAAGGCTGCCGCTGCAATCGCCCACAGCAGCTTGTTCTTCAACGCCCGCGAGCCAATCCGCCAGGCCGCCTGCAAAACGATGGCCGTCACTGCCGGCTTGATGCCGAAGAAAAGCCCGGCAACCAGCGTCGTGTTGCCGTAGGCAATGTAGATCCACGACAGCGCGATCAGGATGAACAAGGAAGGCAGCACGAACAGCACGCCGGCGACGATACCACCCCAGGTTCGGTGCATTAGCCAGCCGATGTAGGTCGCCAGTTGTTGCGCCTCGGGTCCGGGCAGCACCATGCAGTAATTGAGCGCATGCAGGAAACGGCCTTCCGACAGCCAGCGGCGCTTGTCGACCAGTTCCTGATGCATCATCGAAATCTGCCCGGCCGGGCCGCCGAAGCTGATGAAACCGAGCTTGAGCCAGAAGCGGAAAGCTTCCCAGAAAGTGACAGGGGCGGGCGGGGTAGATTGATCCATCAGAAACTCAAGGCAGATTGGGCGACCAGCCAGTAGCGCGCAAGCTTGCCGATGGCCATGAACAGACAGCAGGGCAGCCAGTGTAAACGCAACCAGCCAGCCGCGATGCACAACGCGTCGCCGATCAAAGGTGCCCAGGCCAGCAGCAGGGCGGGGCTACCCCAGCGTTCCAGCTTGTCGCGATGCGGCAGGTTTTCCAGCCTTTGCCAGCGCGGCAAAAAGCGGCCGCACCACCACGACACCATGCCGCCCCCGGTGTTGCCGAGCGTGGCCAGAGCCAGCGCCGGGCCGAATTCAGCCGGATGCTGGCGCAGAAAACCCCAGAGCAACGCCTCGGAACCGCCGGGCAGCACCGTCGCCGAGAGAAAACTGGCCACCAGCAGGCCCCAAAGCCCGCTTTCCGCCGTGACGTTTAGCCACTCCACCCGTAGAATCTCCCTTTTGCCTTAATGAGTTGCGCGCAATGCACCCGGATTATCTCGAAAAAGTTCTCAACGCACAGGTTTATGACGTGGCCGTCGAAACGCCGCTCGACCTCGCCAGCAACCTTTCCGCCCGGGTCGGCAACAAGATCTTTCTGAAGCGTGAAGATCTGCAGCCGGTGTTTTCCTTCAAGATCCGCGGCGCCTACAACAAGATCGCCAGCCTTTCTGCCGAAAAGCTCAAGCGCGGCGTGATTTGCGCCTCGGCCGGCAATCACGCCCAGGGCGTCGCGATGTCGGCCGCCAAGGTCGGGTGTCGGGCGGTCATCGTGATGCCGACCTCGACGCCGGGCATCAAGGTGGATGCCGTGCGCAACCGGGGCGGTGAGGTCGTGCTGTTTGGCGACTCTTACGACGAGGCCTACGCGCACGCGCTCGAGCTTGAAAAAGCCGAAAAGATGACCTTCGTCCATCCGTTTGACGACCCGGAAGTGATCGCCGGCCAAGGCACCATCGCCATGGAAGTCCTGCGTCAGCATTCACGGCACAGCGGGCCGATCCACGCGGTCTTCTGCTGCGTCGGCGGTGGTGGTCTGCTGGCCGGTGTTGCCGCCTACATCAAGCGTCTGCGCCCGGAAATCAAGGTCATCGGCGTCGAAGCCAGGGATGCGGACGCGATGACCCAATCGCTGGCCAAGGGCCATCGCGTCAAGCTCAATCAGGTCGGGCTGTTTGCCGATGGCGCGGCGGTCAAGCTGGTTGGCGAAGAAACCTTCCGCCTGTGCAAGGAATACGTCGATGAAATGGTGCTGGTCGACACCGACGCCATCTGCGCCGCGATCAAGGACGTGTTCGAGGACACCCGCTCGATTCTCGAACCGGCCGGCGCACTGGCCGTTGCCGGCGCCAAGGAATACGCCCGCCAGCACAAGCTGAAGGACAAGAATCTGATCGCCGTCAGTTCTGGTGCCAACATGAACTTCGACCGCCTGCGCTTCGTCGCCGAGCGTGCCGAATTCGGCGAGCAGCGCGAGGCCGTTTTCGCCGTCACGCTCCCCGAAAAGCCGGGCGCCTACAAGAAATTCCTGTCGCTGATCGGCAAGCGCAATGTCACCGAGTTCAACTACCGCTACCACACCGCCAGCGAAGCGCATGTCTTCGTTGGCGTCCAGGTCAGCGACCGCAAGGAATCGCTGAAACTGGTCGACAGCCTGCAAAAGCACGGCTACCCGACGCTCGACCTGACCGACGACGAAATGGCCAAAAACCATATTCGCCACATGGTTGGCGGCCACGCCCCGGCGGTTTGCGAAAAGGGCCTGCACGAACTGCTCTACCGCTTCGAATTCCCGGAAAAACCGGGAGCACTGATGAATTTCCTGACCCAGATGAGCGCTGGCTGGAACATCAGCCTCTTCCACTACCGCAACCACGGCGCCGACTACGGTCGCGTACTGGTCGGCATGCAGGTGCCGCCGGGCGACATGGGCAAGTTCAAGGAATTCCTGACCAACCTTGGCTACGCCCACTGGGACGAGAGCAAGAACCCGGCTTACAAGCTGTTTCTGGGCTGATCGACGCCACCCGGTTGACTGCTGCGGTCGACCGGAAAAAATGCCCGAAATCGATGTTTTGCCGAGCATCGGCAAAGCGTCACGATATTGCCCGCGGCGCCACTGGGTGCAACACAGACTCCCGAAGCTTCAGGCGCCGATGAGTTCGAGATTCCGCGAGCGCCAGTCGAGGACGGCAGTGCGCGTACTCATCCGCGCAGCAAGTTCGGGAAATTCCTGTGTCACGACATTGGCCGCGAAGCCTGACATGAAGCGGGCCTTAAGTTCGGCGCGCGCCCGCTCGACGCCAATTTCGTCGTAGGGCACCGAGGCGAGCAGCAGGAAGCCGTCATCCGGAATGCGACCGGCTTTCATGTTGCTCTTGATGATGCCGGCCGCCTTGCGCACCGGATCGGCAAGATCCGGGCTGTACGGGCCGATGATCAGGGCAAGGTTGGGCGTATGGAGAAAATCGAAACCACGGCCGATGCAGATCGCCCATTCGCGGTGCTCGATGTCGAGTTGCCGCTCGCGTTGCGCGGTCTGGGTGCGGGTATCGGCGATGTGATCGAGGTTGCCACGGAGCAGGGGGAGCAGGTCGGCCTGCATCTGCGCCGGCATGTCGGGCAGCAGGGCGGCCAGCCGGGGTTCGAGGGTGGCGAGTTCGCCCACCGACAGGGCGGCCAGGTCGAGCACCGAGCCATCATTGCCGTGGATGGTGAGGGCTTCCTCGTCGGTTTCGAAGCCGCAGACGAGCGGATAGACGGTGCCGTGAGTACTGCCGAAGATGTGTTCCATCTGGCGGCGAATCTGCTGGGTGTGCGCAATGGCGGCGGCGGTGTCGTAGGCAAAACCGGCACAGCCGCGTTTCGGGTTACCGCGCGACCAATGGTAGGTTATGAGAAAAAGCACGCGCCGGCCGGCCCCGACCATGCGCTGCACGTGATGGGCGACCACCTCGCCGAGATGCGGCCAGCCGAGATCGAACATGCCACCAAGGTTGCGGAATGGCATCAGGATGCCGGTCGGGGTGTTGGTGGCGACCGCGATATTGATGCGACCATCCATACACTTGAGCACAGCGATGGCGGTCGGGTGTTCGGCCTGGTAGCGTTGCCGGGCGAGCCAGGCTTCCGGACTGCGGAATGTCTCGCCATGACGCTTGGCAAGCTCGAACAGCCAGTCGATGCGCTCGTCGATAGGCTGATGATGAATATTGTTCATGTCCCCTCCGGCGTGTTGGCAATGCGGTCTCGCTGTTCTTTTTTGCGGTCAATGGCGCCGCACTGGATTTATTCGTCTTTGTACCGTCAACCGTGTTTCGCGGGAAGGGCCGGCCGCACGGAACTTGGTGATCCGTTGTCGCGTGAAAGGCTGCCTGAACAAGCCGTGCACTCTTCCGAACGGCCAAGCTGCCCGCCACGACGGGCGCAGAGTCGCCTACAATCACGCATCACTTTTTGGAAGCGCATCATGAGAATCGCCAAAGACATCACCGAACTGGTCGGCAACACGCCGCTGGTTCGCCTCAACCGCGTTGTCGCCGGCAGCGGCGCCACCGTTCTCGCCAAGCTGGAGTTCTTCAATCCGGGCAGCAGCGTCAAGGATCGCATCGCCGTCGCCATGCTCGATTCAGCCATCGCTGCGGGCAAGATCGGGCCGGACACCGTTGTGCTCGAACCCACTTCGGGCAACACCGGCATCGGCCTGGCCATGGTCTGCGCGGCGCGCGGCGTGAAGTGCGCTTTCACGATGCCGGAGACGATGAGCCGCGAACGCAAGCTGCTGCTCAAGGCCTATGGCGCCGAACTGATCCTGACCCCGGGCCCGGACGGCATGGGCGGCGCGATCAACAGGGCAATGGAACTGGCCGCCAGCGACAGCCGCTATTTCATCCCGCAGCAATTTGAAAATCCGGCCAATCCGGCCGTCCACCGCAGCACGACGGCCGAGGAAATCTGGCGCGATACCGATGGCCAGGTCGATATCTTCATCGCCGGCGTCGGCACCGGCGGCACGGTGACCGGGGTGGGCGAGGCACTGAAAGCCAAAAATCCGAAAATCCAGGTCATCGCCATCGAACCCGACGCCTCACCAGTGCTGTCCGGCGGCGCCAAAGGCCCGCATCCGATCCAGGGCATCGGCGCCGGCTTCGTCCCGGCCGTGCTCAATACCGCCATTTACGACGAGGTGATCCGCGTCATGAACGACGATGCGCTGACCATGGCCCGCCGCATGGCGACCGAAGAAGGGCTGCTCGTCGGCATTTCGTCCGGCGCTGCCAGCTGGGCCGCGTTGGAAGTCGCCAAACGCCCGGAGAACGCCGGCAAGAACATCGTCGTCATCATCCCGTCCTGCGGCGAGCGTTACCTGTCCACCGTGCTTTATCAGCATCTCGACGTGTGAGCGCCTTCGACCAGCCCATCGACCGCCGCGGCTCGGACTCCGAGAAGTGGCGTCGTTACGCCGGACGTGATGTGCTGCCACTCTGGGTGGCGGACATGGATTTTGCTGCGCCGCCGGCCGTCATGGCAGCCCTGCACCGGCGCATCGAGCACCGCGTCTTCGGCTATGGCGGGCCGTGGCCGTCGCTCACGGAGTCAGTACTCGCTCACCTTGAAAGCGAATACGACTGGCGCATCGAGGCAGACTGGATCGTGTGGCTGCCGGGTCTGGTCACCGGGCTCAACGTCGCCTGCCGGGCAGTCGATGGCGCCGTTTTGACGGCCACGCCGATTTACCCGCCGTTTCTGTCTGCGCCGCACTTTTCCGGCCGCAAGCTGAGCCGCGCCGAACTGGCGTGCACCGAGGATGGTTGGCAATTCGATCACAGCGCACTAAAGGCTGCGATAAACGCTGAAACCGAACTCTTCCTGCTCTGCCACCCGCACAACCCGGTCGGGCGCTGCTGGAGCCGCGACGAACTGTTGGAAATCGCCGCCCTCGCCGAAGCCAATGACCTGATCGTCTGCTCCGACGAAATCCACTGTGGACTGATCCTCGACGCCGACAAGCGCCACATCCCGTTCGCCAGCCTCTCGCCGGAGGCGGCCAGGCGCAGCATCACGCTCATGGCGCCGTCGAAAACCTTCAACATCCCTGGCCTCGGCTGCGCTTTTGCAGTCATTCCCGATACCCAGTTGCGCCACCGCTTCGCGCACGCCATGCGCGGCATCGTCCCCCACGTGAATGTCCTCGGGCTGGCCGCCTGCGAAGCGGCCTACCGCGATAGCGGCGACTGGCATCGCGAATTGATCGGCTACCTGCGCGCTAACCGCGATCTGGTGACTGCCACGGTCAACGGTGAAAAAGGGGTAAAAATGAAATCGGTCGAAGCCACCTATCTGGCCTGGATCGACGTCCGCGAGCTCGGCCTGGCCAAGCCGGCCACCCATTTCGAGGCACACGGCCTGGGCCTCTCCGACGGTGCCGACTTCGGCGCACCAGGCTGGCTGCGGCTCAATTTCGGCTGTCCGCGCAGCACGCTTGAAGAAGCGCTCAAGCGTTTCAGTACCGCCTGCCGCGCCGCATGAACGCCTACCTGCTGAGCGTCTATTTTCTGCTCATCGCCGCCCTGAGCCAGGCGGTGATCGGCGGATTCGCGCTGAAGTTTTCGCTGCAGCGCGATCTGCCAACCCGGCAATGGCGCATGTGGGTCGCCTTCAGCGTAGGCACACTGCTCCTCGCGCTGCATCACAGCTACACGCTGAATCTCGCCCTGCAAACGGGGCTTTACGATTTTCGCCAGGCCATACTGGTCATGCTGGCCGCGCTGACCACGAGCTTCGCGGTGTGGCAGCTCAGGCCGCCGAAATCCTGAAGCTGCCGGCTTCGGTCACGATCCAGTCCAGCCGCTGATCGTGACTTTCCGGCCGGATGCTATCCAGCCGATTGATCTCGAAACCGACACCGACAGCGAGTGGGCGAGGGGAGAGCGCCGCCAGCGTACGGTCAAAATAGCCACCGCCGTACCCGAGGCGATAGCCCGCCGCATCGAAACCGTTGAGCGGCAACAGGATCAGGTCGGGCAGCACAAAATCTCCAGCAACCGGCGTTGGAATCCCGTAACGATCGGGCTCCAGTGCTGTTTCTTTGGTCCAGACACGAAAGGCCAGCGGCGCATCCTCGGCGACGACAACGGGCAGGGCAGCCATGGTGCCAGACGCCGTCCACCGCTCTACGACCGCCCGAACATCGGGCTCATGCTTGATCGGCCAGCAAAAAGCCACGATACGGGGCACCGGCAAAGCGGCCAGCACGTGCTCGACTATCCGCGCCGACAGCCTATCGTGCTCCACGGCGCCCAAGGCCGCACGTCGCGCCACCATGTCGCGACGCAATGCCCGGCGCCAGCCCGTGATATCCTCGTTCGGTTCAACCATGGCACTAATCTAGCATGAAGTTTCGCGTCCTCGCCCTCAGCTTCGCCCTCCCGTTTTACGTCTTCGCACAAAGTAGCGATGACACCGCTTTCATCTCCGCCCGTGACGCATTCCGGGCCGGCGATATCAACAAGCTGGAGCGCGCCGCAAACCAGCTTGGCACCCACGAACTGGCCACGTACGTGGAAAACTACCGGCTGCGCATCTGGATGGAAAAGGGCGACCCGGGGAATCTGCGCGATTTCCTGCAGCGCAACGATGGCAGTTACGTCGCCGAAAAGCTGCGCGCCGACTGGATTCGCTGGCTCGGCAAGCGTTCAATGTGGAACGAGGTGGACGCCGAATTCCCCAAAATGCTCGCCCCCGAACCGGACGTCACCTGCTACAACCAGCAGGCACGCCTCGCCCGCAATGACCGCGCCGTACTTGCCGAAGCCGAAAAACACTGGCTGACCATGCTCGAGCCGCCGGAAGCATGCCGCCCGATCATGGATGCCCTGGTCGCCAACCAGCGTATTTCAGCTGATGAGGTCTGGGCGCGAGCCCGCCGCCAGCTTGAGGCCAACCGACCGGGCTGGGCAAAGACGACGCTCAACTACCTGCCGGAAAGTCAGATGCCCGACAGTCGGGCCTACGACAGCGCCATCAGCAGCGCGATGAGCCACCTTGTACGCCAACCCGGAAACTGGTCGGCCAGCCGGGCAGGGCGCGAACTCGCGGCTATTGCCGTATCTCGCCTCGCCGCCAACGACCCGCGCGTTGCCGCCGAAGAACTCGAAAAAATCAAGAACCGGTTGCACGACTCCGAGCGCCAGTGGGCCTGGAGCCAGATCGCCCTGCAAGGGGCCAAAAAACACCTGACCGAGACAGTCGGCTGGTATGCCAATGCCGGCAAGACCCCTTTGTCGGAAGATAGCGCCCAGTGGAAAGTCCGCGCCGCCCTGCGCGCCCACGAGTGGGGCGTCGTCCGCGACACCATCGAGGCCATGCCGGCCGAACTTGCCGCCAAGCCGGACTGGACTTACTGGCTAGGTCGCGCCCTGAAATCCGGGGGACGCACATCCGAAGCTGATGCGCTGTTCGAGAAAATATCCGGCCAACCGAATTTCTACAGCAATCTCGCAGACGAAGAACTCGGCCGGGCGGTCTTGCTACCGCCCAAGGCCAAGCCGACGACGTCCGAAGAATCCCGAGCAGCCCTGGATAACCCGGGCATCCGCCGCGCCCTCGCCTTCTTCCGCCTAGACCTCCGAACTGAAGCCGTCAGGGAATGGAACTGGTCGCTGCGCGGCATGGATGATCGCGAATTGCTTGCCGCCGCCAACCTCGCCAAGCGCAACCAGATATGGGACCGCGCCATCAACACCGCCGACAAGACACGCAGCGAACATGATTTCACGCTGCGCTTCCTCGCCCCCTACGGCGAGACGGTGCGACCCGCCGCTCAGAATCAGTCACTCGACGACGCCTGGGTATACGGATTGATGCGTCAGGAAAGCCGCTTCATCACCAGCGCCAAATCGAACGTTGGCGCCTCTGGTCTCATGCAGCTCATGCCGGCCACTGCCAAATGGGTCGCCAAAAAAATCGGTCTGCGCGACTTCAGCCAGGGTCGCGTCAATGACACCGATATCAACGTCCTGCTTGGCACCAGTTACATGCGGCTCGTCATGGAAAACCTCGACAATCACCCGGTCCTCGCCTCCGCCGCCTATAACGCCGGCCCAGGCAGGGCCAAAAAATGGCGGGCCGACCGGCCGCTTGAAGGCGCGATCTACGCCGAATCCATTCCGTTCAGCGAAACACGCGACTACGTCAAGAAAGTGATGAGCAACGCGGTCTATTATTCAGCGCAGTTCAACGGCAAGTCCGACTCGCTGAAGACCCGGCTCGGCGTGGTTGGCGCCAAAACTGCCGATCGCATGAAAGACGAAGACCTTCCCTAGCGGCAAGCAAGGCGGAAATGACGTTCTTCGCAACGGCATTTCCGCCCAGTTCGCGACTGTTCGCCCAAAGACTATGCCTTGTGCGTGCCCGTCTGAAGCCCGAAACCGGGCGCTCCACACTCACCGCAGCGGAGCACCTAAGCCGCTCTACAACAACCATCACCACAGGTCTGCCCGAAAAGCGCGAAATTGCCTTAAAATCCGGGTTTTACGCTTTCAGTTTCCGGGGTTCAAAAATGGACATCAAAAAGGTCTTGCTGCTGGGGGGTAGCGGTTTCGTCGGTACCTACATCGTCAACCGGCTGTCGCAGCGCGGTATCGAAGTCACGGTTCCGACGCGTCGCCGCGAGCGTACCAAGGCGCTGATCATGCAGCCGGGCGTTACCATGCCGGAAGCCGATATCAGCTGCGAACAAACCCTGACTGAACTGATGCGCGGCCACGATGCCGTGATCAACTTGGTCGGCGTACTGCACAGCCGCGATGTGGTCCTGCCCTACAGCCGCGATTTCGCCCAGGCTCATGTCGAACTGCCAAAGAAGATTATCGCTGCCTGCAAGGCGACTGGCGTCCGCCGCCTGGTGCACATGAGCGCCCTCAACGCCGACCCGAAGGGTTCCTCCGAATACCTGCGCTCAAAGGGCGATGGCGAAGCCATCGTGCTCGCTGCACAAGGTGAACTGGATGTGACCGTTTTCCGCCCATCGGTCATCTTCGGCCTCGGCGACTCCTTCCTGTCGATGTTCGCCAGCATCCTGAAGAAAGTTCCATTCTTCCCGCTTGGCTTTGGTCACGCCCGCTTCCAGCCGGTGTGGGCAGCCGATGTTGCCGATGCCTTTGTCGATTGCCTGAGCGATATCGGCACTTACGGCCAGGCCTACGAACTGGTCGGCCCGAAAACCTACACGCTGCGCGAACTGGTCAACTACACCAAGGAATTGTCGGGCAGCACCGCCAGGATCATTTCCCTGTCGGAGGGCTGGGCTTACGTGCAAGCTGGCCTGATGTGGCTGGCCCCGAGCCCGATGCTGTCGCCGGACAATCTGCGCTCGATGGAAAAGGACAGTGTGGCCGAAGCGGGCAGCAAGCAGCCGTCTAACTGGCGCCCAACGGCGCTGGAAGCCATCGCGCCGACCTACATTGCGCTCAACACGCCGAAGGGCAAGCTCGACACCTTCCGCTATCGCGCTGGCCGCTGAGAGGCTGCGCGACCGACCGTGCAGATATTCGTCGTTGGCGGCGCTGTCCGCGATGAACTGCTCGGCCGGCCAAATGCCGACCGCGATTACGTCGTGGTTGGCGCCACTCCGGATGCCCTGCTGAAGCAGGGTTTCCGCCTGGTCGGCAAGGATTTTCCGGTTTTCCTGCACCCGACGACGCAAGAGGAATACGCGCTGGCGCGCACCGAGCGCAAGTCGGGGCAGGGCTATCACGGCTTCACGTTCCATGCGGCACCGGACGTTACGCTGGAAGAAGACCTTGCCCGCCGCGACCTGACTATCAATGCCATGGCGAAGGCGCCCGACGGCACGCTCATTGATCCCTTCCACGGTCAACGGGATTTATCGGCCAAAATCCTCAGGCACGTGGGCCCGGCCTTTGCCGAAGATCCGGTACGCATTCTGCGCATTGCCCGCTTTGCCGCCCGCTTCAGCGATTTTTCGGTCGCCCCTGAAACACTGGAGCTGATGCGCCACATGGTTGCCAGCGGCGAAATCGATCATCTCGTCGCCGAGCGCGTCTGGCAGGAACTGGCAACCGGCTTGTTGGAAGACAAGCCGTCACGGATGTTCGAGGTGCTGCGCGAATGCGATGCACTGGCCAAGCTGCTGCCGGAACTCGATGCCCTTTTCGGAGTGCCACAGCGAGCCGACTACCACCCGGAAATCGACACCGGCATCCACACCATGATGGTCGTTGACCAGTCTGCAAAGCGAGGCTTCGGCCTGCCCGTGCGCTTTGCGGCCTTAACCCACGATCTGGGAAAAGGCACGACACCTGCCGACATCCTGCCGCGCCATATTGGTCACGAAGAGCGCAGCGTCCAGTTGACGGAAAAATTGGGCGCCCGTCTACGGGTGCCCTCCGAATGCCGTGACCTTGCCCTGCTCATGGCACGCTTTCACGGTAATGTCCATCGTGCCGCCGACCTCAAGGCGAGCACGATCGTCACGTTGTTCGAGAAAACCGATGCGCTGCGCAGACCGGAACGGTTCCAGCAACTTCTGGACGCCTGCCTGTGCGACTATACCGGCCGACTCGGCTGGGAAAACCGTCCTTACGACAGCCCGCGCTACCTGCTCGCCGCGCTGACTGCGGTCAACGCCGTTGAAGCAGGCAAAATCGCGCAAGCCTGTACCGACAAGACCAAAATTCCTGAACGCATACATTCGGCAAGGGTCAGCGCGCTCAAGATATTGCTAAATGAGTCGGGAGATCAGCCACAGCAACAGTGAAAAAATAATCGTGCTGGCAACCGGAAACGTGTAATTTCGACCACGCAATCGGAATCCGAAATCCCCCGGCAATTTGCCGAACCGAATAAAGCGCGCCAGATGCGGGCCAATGATGCCCAGCAAGAAAATCGCTACCACCAGCGTCAAAATCCACTTCAGCATTTGCCTTGTACCGCAGGGTGAAAGCCGCATTAAATCACGCCTCACCCAGAACAGAGCCCCATGCTAAAAACTCAAATCGTCGAAGGCCTCGAAGTTTTCTCCTGCCTGCCTTCCCGCAAGACTGGCAAGCCCGCGCTACTGTTCGTCCATGGCGCCTTCGCCGGCGGCTGGATGTGGACTGAAACCTTCATGCCGTTTCTCGCCAAGGCCGGCTACGCCTGCCACTCCCTGTCGCTGCGTGGTCACGCCGGTAGTGACGGACGCGAACACATCAACTGGCACTCGGTCGGCGACTACGTCGATGACGTCAAGACCGTCGTCGACTGGCTGGGTGAAACCCCCGTCCTGATCGGCCATTCAATGGGTGGCTTCATCGTTCAGAAGTATCTGGAACATCACGTCGTACCGGCCGTCGCGCTAATTTGCTCGGTGCCACCGCAGGGTCTGATCGCCTCGCAGTTCCATCTGATGTTCAACAAGCCGCATCTGTTCCAGGAGATCAATCAGATCATGGACGGCAAGTACACCGACACGAGCACCTTGCGTGAAGCACTATTTGCCGGTGAGGTCGACGAAACGATGCTGGCAGCGTGGCTAAGCCGGATGCAGCCCGAATCCCATCGCGCGCTGTGGGACATGTCGATGTTCAACCTGCCCAACCTCTACGCCATGCACCGACCGCCCATGCTCATCCTGGGCGCCGAAGACGACGTCCTCGTACCAGCCTTCCTCGTCCAGACGACCGGTCATACCTACAGAGAACCCGTCCATATTTTTCGGGACATGGGCCATGCCGTGACCCATGAAAAAGAATGGCCGCTCGTCGCGGCCACCTTGCGTGACTGGCTGGAAACTCTCACACCTTGACGTCGACCGAATTCCCCAGATGGGTCGGGTTGCTTGACACTTGCGGCAAAGCCTCAAGCAATTGCGTGGCGTTCTGGGCCTGAATATCCATGGCCTTTTTGAGAACCAGGGTATTGGCGGCATCCTTGACTTCGACCGGCGACAGCGCTGCACTCAAACTACCTAAAGAAGAAACTTCCATCTTGCGCTCACTCCAATTCGGACACATTATTAGTTAACTGTAGTCGAAACTCTTGCCAGTTCAATGAGCAATTCGGATAAACCGGGCCCACTATCTACCATTCTCGACGCGATACGCGCGAAGCGTGATCGCAAGACCGGTACGCTCAAGGAGATCGCAGAGCTGGAAGCGGCCCTGCTGGCCGATATCGAGACTTTCGACATTGATGCCGCCGAGCGGCGGGCCCGTCGGGAATACCTGGCCAACTCCGGCGCCGGCATGACAGACCCGACGCTCGTTTTTCCGGAAATTGTGCCCACCCGACCGGCAACCAAGCCGGCTGAAAAGCCGCCAGCCGATCCTGCACCGCCACCAACGGCTGATATTGTGAAACTGCAAAATGGAAGCAGCCTGCTGGACCAGCTTCGCCAGCGTGCCGAAGTCCGGCAGCGCGAAATACACAAAGAGCTGGCAAAACGTACGTCAGTCAACGAGGCCGTTGACCAGGCGCTCAAGCACCTCTTTTTCTATCTCCATGAACTCGTTCAGCAACTGAACATCATCAAACCGGAGATTCCGCGCGATTACCCGTTGATCGAGCAGTTTGAACTGAGCGCACTGAGCTGGCAGGAGGGCTTCGCCGACTATCGGACGCAGTCACAAAGTGCCGGAGCGCTGGTCGAACTGGTCACCTTTTCCTACCATCTGACTGGAAACACTACGCTCCACATCGAACGGAACGGCCCCTCGGTAGATCGTTTTCGGGCAATGGTTTTCGATTTTGGTCTGCCTTTTACGTACAAGGAATTCAAGAACGAGCGAAGTTACGTCGAACGCGCCGAGTTTGAAATTCGCAGCGATGTCAGCGTCAGCGCACGTTGGCGTGCCGACTATTCAAAAGGTGTCATTTCTCTCGAAACACGCAATCTTGAACGTCTGGGCAGTGCCCTCTACAAACTCCGCCCGCAGTCCGTCGATCAGGCGCTGCTCGACGATTTCGGCCGCCTCATCCTTGGTCAGCCCAACCGTTTCCGAGAACTGGCCAAGCGCTAGCTTCACAGACGCCGGCTCTGGTCTCCGTTGGCAAAACCGACCAGTTCCTCATCGATGCCACGGCCAATGGCGATCACCTTGAACAACTCGCCCATTTCGTGTGGCATCAGCAACTTGCCGACCGCTCCCGCGGCGCGGATGTAATCTGGCGTTGCGTCAGGTATCTTCGCCAGGCAATCCAAAATCCCGCAATTGAGCAAAAACTGGCCCTGGCTGGCGTAGCCGAGCAACGACAGGCCGCTGGCGTGAGCAGCTGCAATAATCGACGTGAAATCGACGTGGACCGTAACATCCTGCAGACCAGGCAAGTAAAACGGATCAGGGTGTGCATGGTGGCGGTAATGGCACATCAGGGTGCCGCGCCCCCGCTGCTGATGGTAGAACTCACGGCGAGGAAAGCCATAGTCGAGCAAGACCAGAGCACCTTTTTTCAGGCGATGTCCCCATTCTGTGGCCCAAGCCCGCGCCGCAAGGCTGATTTCGCTCTCAAAACCCGGCGGCAGGCTGCATTGCTCGCCAATTTCGACAGCGGCGGCCAGCAGGGCCCCACTCGCCGGGCACTCCTTCCACATGAAGTTACCGGACGCGTCGACAGCAACGCCGCGCTCGAAAATCCCTTCTTCCCGCCAGGCAACAATGTGGGCCGGCATGGCATCCAGCAACTCGTTGGCGACGACAACACCGGAGAATTCCTGCGGCAGCCGGTCCAGCCAGGTCACCCGCGACAGCAGATGCGGCACAGCTGCCGCTATCGTTTCCTGCTGGCGCTGACGCAGGTCTGCTGACAAGTCCAGAATAAAATAGCGCTCCGGCAATGCCTCTGATTTCTCCAGCGTCAGCAGCAAGTCGGCAGCCAGGCGCCCCGACCCAGCCCCCACTTCAAGCACCATCGCCGCCGATGCCGCCATGATCTGAGCAACCTGGCGTGCCAGCGCCTGGCCGAACAAAGGGGTCATTTCAGGCGCCGTGATGAAGTCGCCCGCCGCGCCGAACTTGCGCGCCCCGGCCGTGTAATAGCCAAGGCCCGGGGCATAGAGAACCTGCTCCATGAACCGCGAAAAGGAAAGCCAGCCTCCAGCGGCTGAAATCTCGTCAGCGAGACTTTGGTGCAAGCGCGCGCTGTGAGAAAGGGCTTCTGGGGCGGGGATCGGCAGGTTGTTCATGGCAAGTTCAAAAAGTATCAATTTTAATGGTGGATCAAGAATATTGTCGCTGCCTATGCTATTTTTGCACTCTGCAACCAAGGAGGATACGGACTGTGCGCGTCAGACAAACAATCATTCGCAAGCCGACTGATCTGGCAGTTGGGCTAAGCACCATGGAGCACATTGCGGCTGATCTGCTGCTGGTCTTCGGGAGCATAGGGCACTTCACCTTTCCCGGCTTGCGCGAGCAACTCCAGCACGCTTTTCCCGATGCCATGCTACTTGGTTGCTCCACCGCCGGGGAAATCACTGCGGAGGGTGTCGACGATGACACCTGCACCATAACAGCCATCAAGTTCGACCAAGCGAAGCTCCGACAGGGCAGTACCCACCTCTCCGGGATGGATGACTCCTTCGCGGCCGGCGAACGGCTGGGGAAGCAGATTGCCGCTCCTGACCTGAAAGCCGTCCTCGTTTTCGGGCCCGGCGAACAGATCAACGGTAGTGCGCTGGTGAATGGCATCAGCAGCAGCGTTGGCACCGGCATCCCGATTACCGGCGGACTGGCGGGTGACGGCGGTGCGTTCAAGGAAACCTTTACCATCGGTCCGAATGGCGTGGTGAACAATCAGGTTGTTGCCATCGGACTGAGTGGCGACGGGTTACGCTTCGGCCACGGCTCCTTCGGCGGCTGGGAACCCTTCGGACCCGCCCGGAAGGTGACTCGCTGCGACGGCAACATCCTTCACGAACTGGACGGTGAGCCCGCCCTCGAAATCTACCGTCGTTATCTTGGCGAGTACGCTAGCGGCCTGCCGGCATCGGGCCTGTTGTTCCCCTTTGCCATGCTGGGCGAAGACCATAGTGCAGTAGGCCTGATCCGCACCATTCTTGGTATTGACGAAACCACAGGCAGCCTGGTTCTGGCAGGTGAAATCAATCCGAACGGATATCTGCGCCTGATGCATGCCAGCACCGACAAGCTGGTAAATGGCGCGGAGTCGGCAGCCGAGGCCGCCGCAGAAATGGTGCAAGGCAGTGGAGACAGTTTGGCCATTCTGGTTAGCTGCGTCGGGCGAAAACTGGTGATGGGCGACCGGGTCGATGAGGAAGTCGAGGCTGTCGGCGATGTATTCGGCAAGGCTGGCGTGCTCACCGGTTTCTACTCCTATGGGGAGATCAGTCCATTTACGCCCGGCGCATCATGCAAGCTGCACAACCAGACCATGACAATTACCAGTCTGAGCGAGCGCTGACTTAGAGAATATGCAAAAAGCGCTTTTCCGCCAGATCAAGCGAAGCATGGGCATCGCAAGCGAGACCGAGCTTGCAGCCTTGCTGAACGCGATGCGTGCGGCAGCAGCCCAGGCCGATCCGGTGCTGAAAGGAGCTCTGGAGGGCTTCGGCGAATTTCTGACACGGGTGGACGGCAGCTACGAGCAATACGAGCGTGATCTCGAATTGCGCACCCGCAGCCTGGAATTGTCGTCGGCTGAACTCTCGGCCAGTAACGAGAAGCTTCGTCTGTCGCTGGCTGGGCGTGAAAATGCGCTTCGTTCCTTGCGGGAAACCGTTCGGGACCTATTGCCGGACACCGTTTCTGATCAGCCGGCCGAAGCGTTTGCAGACGAAGACATCGCCGAGCTTTCCAAGCGTATCGCAGCGATGGTGGCTGAGAGCGCGCTTGGTCGGCGGGAACTTGCCACCCAGAAATTCGCCCTCGACCAGCACGCGATCGTCAGCATCACTGATACCGCCGGAACGATCCTGTATGCCAATGACCGTTTTTGCGACATCAGCGGATACGCCCGCGAAGAGTTGCTTGGACGGAACCACAGAATCATCAATTCCGGTACCCATCCGCCCGAACTGTTTCGCGATATGTGGCAAACGATATCCCTCGGACAGGTATGGCACGGGGAAATCTGCAACCGGGCGAGGGACGGCGGTCTTTACTGGGTCAATGCCACCATTGTTCCGCTACCAAACGCTGCGGGCGAGCCCGAGCGACATATCGCCATCCGGACTGACATCACTGACCGCAAGCGTATCGAAGCACAGTTGTCGGAACAGTTGCATTTGGTTGAGGAGTTGATCGAGGCCATTCCGCTGCCTGTGTATCTGAAAGACACTGCCGGACGCTACGTTCGCCTGAACCGGGCGTTCGAACTTTTCTTCCAAATTGATCGCAGCGAGGTGCTTGGCCACACACTGAGCGAGCTTCTGCCGCCTGAGGATGCCCGCCTGCACATCGAGAAGGATGCCGAGCTGTATGCCAGGAAAGGTATGCAGGTATATGAGGCTTCGGTGCACAGTCGCGACGGCGCGGTCCATGACACTGTTTATCGCAAGGCGGCGCTGACCCGGCGCGACGGCAGCGTCACCGGCTTGTTGGGCGTTATCGTTGATATCACCGAGCGAAAACAAGCCGAGATCGAGGTTTTGCGTGCCAAGGACGCTGCCGAGGCGGCCAGCCGGGCAAAAAGCGACTTCCTCGCCAACATGAGCCATGAGATTCGCACGCCGATGAACGGCGTCATCGGCATGACCGAATTGGCCCTAGAAACAGCGTTGACCGCAGAACAGCGCGAATACATGACTATCGCGAAGTCATCGGCCGAATCACTGCTTACCATCATCAACGACATCCTGGACTTTTCGAAGATCGAAGCCGGAAAGCTGCAGGTAGAGGAGATTTCGTTCGATTTGTATCGATTGATCGCCGAGGTGCTCAAACCGTTGGGGCTAAGAGCCCACGAAAAGGGCATCGAGCTGTTGAGCGAAATTCTTCATGATGTTCCCCGCTACGTTCAGGGCGATCCGAGTCGAATACGACAGGTTCTGGTCAATTTGATCGGCAATGCCATCAAGTTCACCCACCAAGGGGAAATCGCCCTCCACACCGGGTTGATGCAGTTGCAGGATGGGAACGCCATCATCCATTTCCAGGTACGCGACACCGGAATCGGCATTGCGCCGGACAAACTGGAATTGATCTTCGATGCTTTTTCACAAGAAGACACGTCGACCACCCGGAAATACGGCGGCACTGGGCTGGGACTGTCCATATGCCGGCGCCTCGTCGAGCTGATGGGTGGGCGGATGTGGGTGCAAAGCGAGCAAGGAAAAGGCAGCATCTTCCATTTTTCAGTACAACTCCAGCTCTCGGATCAGGCTACCCCGGTCGTGGGCAACAAAATCGAGTTACGCGGCCGGAGAATCCTTGTTGTCGATGACAACGCGACCAACCGGCGAATCCTGCGCGGCATGCTGCACTTGCTCAACGCAACGCCCGTTGATGTCGATTCGGCTCAGGCAGCGCTAGCATTGATGCAGGAGGGCAGTACGCAGTTCGATTGCATTCTGCTTGATGCACAAATGCCCCAGATGGATGGCTATGAACTCGCTCTGCGCCTGCACGCCAGCCACAAGGACCTGCCGCCCATGCTGATGCTGTCGTCCGGCGCCGTGCGCGGCGATGCTCAGCGATGTCAGGAAGCCGGCATTGCCGGTTTCTTCTCCAAGCCCATTTCCCTTGACGAATTGCATGCCGCCTTGGGAAGGCTGTTTGACAAGCCTTCAGCCGTAGATACAGCTCCGGCAACACAGCTGGTCACCCGACATTCACTGCGCGAAGCCCTTCGCCCCTTAACTGTCCTGCTGGTCGAAGATCACCCGACGAACCAGAAGCTGGCTCTGGGCCTTCTGGCCAAATGGGGCCATGAAGCAACGCTGGCACCGAATGGCCAGGAGGCGCTGAACATTCTTGAAACGCGCTCCTTCGATGTGATTCTGATGGACATGCAGATGCCGGTCATGGGAGGCATCGAGGCCACCCGCCGACTCCGTGCTCGCGAAGCAGAACATCGGCTGCCTCGCACACCGATCATTGCCATGACCGCCAACGCAATGCAGGACGACCGTGACGCCTGCATCGCAGCCGGAATGGATGACTATCTGTCCAAACCAATCAGGGTCAAGGAACTGCAGGAGAAGCTCCACGCCCTTGGCGGAAACCACTGATTCAACAAAGATTTGTTTCGCCCGACCGGTGACTCGAGGTAAACTGCCTGATTTTGGATTTCGCGCTGTTTATCCTGTTGACCGCAGCGAACTCACAACTGTGTTGATCCCCATTTCCCCTGCTCCATGACCCAATCGAACAATCTGCAAAAGCTGCGCAAATACTTGGAAGGCCGCACCGGAAAAGCGATCATGGACTTCAACATGATCGAGGATGGAGACATCATTCTGGTCTGTGTTTCCGGGGGCAAGGACTCTTACACGCTTCTCGCGATGCTGATGGCTTTGCAGCAACGCGCTCCCGTCAAATTTCGTCTGATCGCCATGAATCTGGATCAGAAACAGCCTGGCTTTCCTGAAGACATTCTGCCTCGCTATTTCGAATCCATCGGCATTGAGCATCGAATCGTCGAAGCCGATACCTATTCGGTCGTCAAGGAAAAAATCCCAGAGGGGAAAACCACCTGCTCCCTCTGTTCCCGGTTGCGTCGCGGTGTCATCTATCGCACTGCCAAGGAACTCGGTGCCAACAAGATTGCTCTCGGGCATCACCGTGATGACATGGTTCATACCCTTTTTCTGAACATGCTCTTTGGCGGCAAACTCAAGGCCATGCCCCCAAAGCTCGTCACAGACGATGGCGCACATGTCGTCATCAGGCCGCTCGCTTACTGCGGCGAAGCAGAGATCGCCAAATTCGCTCGCGGCATGGAGTTTCCTATCATCCCGTGTAACCTGTGCGGATCGCAGGACAATCTGCAGCGCCAGAAGATACGGGAGATGATGCAGGATTGGGACAAGCGTTACCCCGGTCGGACCGAGTCCGTATTTACAGCGATGCAGAATGTCGTTCCTTCCCACCTGGCGGACGGAGATCTGTTTGATTTCCGCGGACTGACACTCGACACTGAGATTGATGAAGGTGATATTGCGTTCGATGCGCCGGAAATGCCAATCAGCGGGACTATCCCGATAAACCTTTTGGCATAATGCATAAGCGCCTCGATCAACATATAATGAGCGGTCGTTAAATTTAGGACTCTCGCTAGCCATGAGCGCCACGCAGCGAAAAATGATCGTAATGTTCGCCGATGTCTCCGGCAGCACAGCGCTTTTCGAGCGCTTGGGGGACAAAGAGGCCATGCATGCGGTCGAGCGCTGTCTGAAGCGCATGAGGCGTTCCATTGACGGCTACAAGGGCAAGACGATCCAGGTCGTCGGGGACGAACTGCTGGGTGCGTTTGAAACTGCCGAAGATGCCTGTCAGGCTGCAATTGACATGCAACAGCGGATAGCCGACCTACCGCCTGTTTCCGGTCTAAAGTTGACCATCCGCATCGGACTGCACTGGGGTGAGGTAACCGATGATGGCAAAAAGCTGACCGGGCCGACCATCTCCACAGCAGCGCGCATTGCGGGAATTGCCCGACGCGACCAGATCCTTTGCAGTTCGCTCCTGGTGAAGGCACTCGGCGAAACCAGCTTCATTGTTCCTGACCCCGTTCCCGAACTCGGCAGCGTTACGGAAAATGCCGAAGCACTCTCGCTCTTCCAGATCAATTGGCCCAGCTATCAAGGTGCCACGGCAAATTCTGTATTCTCGACATTCGGACCCAGCAGTACGCCCGCTGTCGAGCGGCTCTGTGTACGCCATCGTGGCAAAGCATTTCTTCTTGACGACAAAACGCCGATCCTCACCATCGGGCGCGATCTTGGCTGCAAGCTGATCATTGACGATCGAAAGGCATCGCGACAGCACGCGCGCGTCGAGAGACGGAGTGATGGCTTCTATCTGGTCGACACCAGCACCAACGGCTGCTTTGTCACCCTCACAGGACGTCAGGAAGTCATGGTCCGGCGCCACGAAATTCAACTCGAAAGCCGAGGCCAGATCAGTTTCGGAAATTCAAGTAACGATCCTTCAGCCGAAGTAGCTGATTTCGAGCAGCTCTAAACGAATATCGGCCATCCGCAGATGGCCGACCATTCCCTGTGCGCGTGATTACTTGGCAGCAGCGTCAGCCGAGCATTTCTTCATGAAGCTGTTCTTAGCCGCGCCAGCCAATTTCTTTTCCTTGGCGGTAGCTGCACACGCAGCATTTTCCGGAACAGCGCCGGCATCCTTGGTGCACTTCTTCATAAAGCTGTTCTTGGCTGCACCAGCCAGTTTTTTCTCCGCTGCCTTTGCTGCGCAATCATCAGCAGCGTAAGCGGAAGTAGCGGCGAATGCGACAATCAACAAACCGATCAGTTTTTTCATTGGGTGTCCCCTCAATATGGTTTGAAAAGCGAACGTACTATCGGCCATTCAGGTGTCATCGTCAAGCATTGTACGCTGCTGGCGTTCCATGAAATCCTGCATGCTATCGATTCCTCGAAGCTGAAGAATCGTATTTCGCACCGCAGCCTCGAGCAACACCGCCAGGTTACGTCCTGCCGCCACTGGTATGACAACCTTGCGGATCGGAACACCCAGTACCTCATGAGTTTGTGCATCAAGAGGCAGACGCGGCGCATCTACGGCAGCAGAGGTTTTTTGCAAATGGACAATCAGCTTGAGTTTCATTTTCCGGCGCGATGCTGTCTCGCCGAAAATCGTCCGGATGTTGAGCAAACCGAGACCACGCACCTCAAGAAAATCACGCAGCATGCCGGGGCAGCGGCCCTCTATCGTGGTGGGGGCAATTCGGGCCATTTCGACAACGTCGTCGGCAACCAGCCCATGCCCTCTGGAGATTAGCTCCAGCGCCAGTTCAGATTTGCCGACACCGGAGTCGCCAGTGATCAGTACGCCCATTCCCAAGACATCCATGAAGACACCGTGAAGGCTGACCGTATCCGCCAATCGGGCCGAGAGGTAGATCCGGAGCAGATCGATGATCGCCGAACAAGGCTTGGGCGAGTAAATCAGCGGGGTCTTCAGTTGGGTGCAGGTTTCAATAAGCACCGGGGGGGGTGTCAGCCCGTCAGCGACTATCACGGCGGGCGGTTGCGCGCCGAGGAGATCGCCGAGCATCTGCGCGAATCGACGCTCGCCAATCCGGGTTGCCCACTCGTATTCAGCCAAACCCAAGACCTGAAGGCGCTCCGGGTGAATAATATTGATGTGGCCAACGAGATCAGCGCCGTAATTGTTTGAGCCTTTAATCTCGATACGGCGGTCAGTCTGCGGAACTTCGTTCCAGTTCAGCAGCAGTTTTTCCCGGTTGTCCTCGTAAAGCTGAACCAGACTTACGTGACGCACGACCTTCGCTCAGCCCTGAAACAGGGCAACAACGCTCGCGGCATCTGGAGCGGCATGCAGTTTTTCGCGGAACGCCCGATCGGAAAAGTGTTGGGCCAGTTCCGACAATATCTGCAAATGCTGCTCTGTCGCCTGCTCTGGAACCAGCAACACGAAGAGCAGATCAACCGGGCGACCATCCGGAGAATCAAACGGCACCGGGGTTGCAAGGCGCAGAAAAGCGCCAACGGCCTGTTTCAGCCCCTTGATTCGACCATGGGGGATCGCTACACCTTGGCCCAAACCGGTGGAACCGAGTTTTTCGCGCGCGAACAGGCTGTCAAAAATAATCGACCTGGCAAGACCAAGGCGACTTTCGAAAAGCATGCCTGCCTGCTCGAATACCCGCTTCTTGCTGCTGGCATCGAGATTGAGCAGAACCTGATCGATTGATAGGAGGTTGGTTAAGGGGTTCATAAGGAATATGAAAAAACGAAGGCCGCAGGCAGTTTCGCTGCGGCCCGTTCAGCGCTTATTCAGCGACGGCACGCAGTCCGGGTTTGTCACCGCGATGGTGGTCCTGGACCTTTTGCTTGTGTTTCTGGACCTGACGATCCAACTTGTCGAACAGGGCATCGATAGCGGCGTAGAGATCGTCACCTGACTCTTCGACGTGGATATCCTTGCCTGGCACATGCAGCGTCACTTCGCCTTTTTGCTTGAGCTTTTCAACTGACAAAACGACATTGACGCCAGTTACCTTGTCGAAATGGCGGATCACCGGATCCAGCTTGTTTTCAACGTACTCGCGAAGTGCCGGGGTAACTTCGATGTGGTGACCACTGATCTGCAGATTCACTTGTTTTCTCCTCTCTCTACAGGGTCTTGCGTAAATTGACCGGGGGGATGTTGAGCGACTCGCGGTATTTTGCAACCGTCCGTCGGGCAACTACGATTCCCTGCTGGCCTAGTATTTCGGATAATTGACTATCCGACAAGGGCTTCTTGCCATCCTCGGCCGAGATCAACTGCTTGATCAGTGCCCGGATGGCCGTGGCAGAACAGGCGCCACCGGTATCGGTGGAGACATGGCTG
This sequence comes from Dechloromonas sp., assembly GCA_016790815.1. GTDB lineage: Bacteria > Pseudomonadota > Gammaproteobacteria > Burkholderiales > Rhodocyclaceae > Azonexus. Next base: position 58,828 of record JAEUOG010000032.1, on the reverse strand, counting down.
CCGAAGAAGTATTTGAGTTCGAAGATACCACGTGGCGTCGCCATATATTTCTGACTGGTGACACGTGATACGGTCGACTCGTGCAAACCGAGAATATCGGCGATCTCGCGCAGGACCAACGGCCGCATGGCCACTTCGCCGTGCTCAAAGAACTGGCGCTGACGATCGACAATGGCTTGCGTCACGCGATGAATGGTCTCGAAGCGCTGCTGAACGTTCTTGATCAGCCAGCGCGCCTCCTGCAACTGTGTCGAGAGGTGGCCATTGCCACGGCGCTGCTTGGCAAGTATCTCGGCGTAAAGACGGTTGATGCGCAGGCGGGGGTAGGCATCAGGATTTATGTACGCCGTCCACTTCCCCTTGAGCTTCTTTACGATCACGTCCGGCGTGATGTAGCGAGCTTCTATCTGGGAAAAACGGGAGGCCGGGCGCGGGTTCAGGCTGGTGATGACAGCCTGCGCAGCCTTTAACGACTCATCATCGCAGCCAGTCAGACGGCGAATCTTGACGAAATCGCGTGCGGCCAACAGCTCAAGATGTTTCTGAACAATGGTCAGCGCGAGATCCCTGCTTTCACAACTCCCCGACAAAGCCTTGAGTTGCAGGGCAAGACACTCCTGCAGGCTTCTTGCCCCGATGCCGGCAGGATCAAAATTCTGGATGAGATGCAGCGCTATTTCGAGCTCTTCTATCTCGATTTCGTATTCTGGTGGCAAGGTCTCCCACAACTCCTCCAGGGGGGCCGAGAGATAGCCATCGTCATCGAGCGCTTCGATCAGAAAGCGCACCAGACTGCGGTCACGCTCCGAAACCTGAGTCATCCCGAGTTGCCAGCCAAGATGGTCACGCAGACTGATGGTCGTCCCGTGAATGTCCTGTGGGTCGCTGTCGTCGTCTTCATCGCGCCCGGCACCGGTAAAGGTCCCTGCGTCGGATGCCCACCGGTCATCGTCAACATCAGATGGCGTAGACGGAACATCCTGCTCACGCTCCTCACGCGCATCGCGTTCTTCGCGTTCGACCTTTTGCTCTCGCTCACCTTCGCTGGTTTGCGGGGAGTCGAATTGCTGGGCACCGGCAAAACTTTCGCCACCTTGCTCATCTTCGCGCTCCAGCATGGGATTCTCGAGCAAATATCGCTCGATTTCCTGCTGCATTTCTATCGTCGACAACTGGAGCAGCTTGATCGACTGCTGCAGTTGAGGAGTCAGCGCCAGATGTTGGGAGAGTTTTAGCTGGAGTGCCGGCTTCATCGGTGAGGGTCGGTTCTTGTCTTCCGGTCAGAGCTTGAAGTGCTCGCCGAGATAAACCTTTCGTACGCTTTCATTATCAACGATTTCATCCGGCCGTCCAGCCGCGAGTACGTTGCCTGCGTTGATAATGTAGGCGTGGTCGCAGATACCCAGAGTTTCACGGACGTTGTGGTCGGTGATCAGGACTCCGATGCCGCGGTCTTTCAGGAAGCGGATGATTTTCTGGATTTCCAGAACGGCAATCGGGTCAACCCCGGCAAACGGCTCGTCGAGCAGGATGAAGCGAGGATTGGTAGCCAGGGCGCGGGCGATTTCGACGCGCCGACGCTCGCCGCCAGACAGGGCAGCCGCATTGACGTGGCGAACATGACTGACATGTAATTCGCTGAGCAGCCCCTCCAGGCGGTCGTTCAACTCCGCGGCCGGCAAATCGAGCAATTCCAGAATGGCGCGAATATTTTCTTCGACATTGAGCTTGCGAAAAACTGACGCCTCCTGCGGCAGATACGACAAGCCCAGACGAGCCCGGCTGTGCATCGGCAGGTGGGTGAGCTTGTTGTCGTCGATGAATACCTCGCCACCATCAGCAGCGACCAGTCCCACAATCATGTAAAAACAGGTGGTCTTGCCGGCACCATTCGGGCCTAGCAAGCCAACCACTTCACCTGATTTGACCTCGAAGGAAACATCTTCGACAACCGTTCGCGCCTTGTAGCGCTTTTTGAGATTGTTGGCCGTGAGTTTGGATACCGGCATGTTCATTCGTCTGCTCCGCACATCGCCCGGCGAATGGCATCGCCGGAAAATCCACGATACTGCAGGAAACGCATTTGTTTGCCACGCTCTTCGGCCGTTTCCGGCGGTCGACCGAATTTTCTGGCCCAAATTGCCCGACAGCGCTCGATCTCGTCGCCGGCTTCCGGCAAGGCCGTTGCGATGTCGTCATCGCTGACGCCTTGCTGGCGCAATTCCTGGCGAAGCCGTGCATTGCCGTAGCGACGTGCCCTGACGACGACCCTTTGCGTCGCGTAGCGACAGTCCGAGAGCAATCGCTCGGCCTGCAGGGTATCGAGTACCGCCGACAGCTCTTCCGCGGATTGTGCGTGCGGTGCGAGCTTGGCCTGCAAGCCGGCCCGGCTGTAGTCACGCCGGGTCAGCAATTGCAGGGCGCGGACGCGCAGGTCAGGCATCTGCCGCAGCAGCCTTGGTTGGTTTGATGACGGTCGTGCTGGCGGACTCACGAATCCTTGCTTCGATTTCCTGGGCGATTTCCGGGTGCGATTTCAGGAATTCGCGGGAATTGTCTTTGCCCTGGCCGATTTTTTCGCCCTTGTAGGAATACCAGGCACCGGACTTCTCGACCAGCTTGTGGGCGACGCCCATTTCGACTACTTCGCCCTGGCGGGAAATGCCTTCACCGTAGAGGATGTCGAAGATGGCTTCGCGGAAGGGCGGGGCGACCTTGTTCTTGACGACCTTGACCTTGGTTTCACTGCCGATGACTTCGTCACCCTTCTTGATCGCACCGATACGACGGATGTCGAGGCGGACGGAAGCGTAGAACTTGAGGGCGTTGCCGCCGGTCGTCGTTTCCGGCGAACCGAACATGACGCCGATTTTCATACGGATCTGGTTGATGAAGATGACCAGCGTGTTGGTCTTCTTGATATTGGCAGTCAGCTTGCGCAGGGCCTGCGACATCAGACGGGCATGCAGGCCGACCATCTGGTCGCCCATCTCGCCTTCGATTTCGGCGCGCGGGGTGAGGGCGGCGACCGAGTCGACGACGATGATGTCGACCGAGCCCGAGCGAACCAGCATGTCGGCGATTTCGAGGGCTTGTTCGCCGGTATCCGGCTGCGAGATCAGCAGGTCGCCGACATTGACGCCCAGTTTCTGCGCGTATTGCGGGTCGAGCGCGTGTTCTGCGTCGATGAAGGCGGCCACGCCACCAAGTTTCTGCATTTCGGCGACGACCTGCAGGCAGAGGGTGGTCTTGCCGGACGATTCCGGGCCGTAGATTTCAACGACGCGACCGCGCGGCAAGCCGCCGACACCCAGCGCGATGTCCAGACCAAGCGATCCGGTTGACACGACCTGGATGCCTTCATCGATTTCGGCATCACCCATCTTCATGATGGAGCCTTTACCGAATTGCTTTTCGATCTGTTGCAGCGCTGCGGCGAGCGCCTTTGCCTTGTTGTCGTCCATGGTGTTACCTCGGAAATTTGAGCGGATTATGGCACAGGGGCCAAAGATGGAATAGAAATTGCTGCGTTTGATCGACAGGCTGATTGTTCCGGATGTGCCATCGGCAGCCGTCAATTTCACTGATTACACGGAACAGACGAGGTATATTCCCAGCCCGCTCCGCCATTACTTAAATACTGTGTATAAACACAGTACATTTACCATGACCGCTTGGCAAGAAAATTCTGCATTCAAATCAAGGCTCGGCAAGCTGCTGCTCTGTATTTGGCTGGCCGTCAATGCGCCGCAGAGTTTCGCCAAGCCGGCCCCGTGGTACTGGTGGGCAAGCCACTCAACCGACCACCGCGTCTGCGCGCAGACTTCGCCCGGCTCCAGCTGGTTTCGCGAGAGCACGGCGTTCCGGGACAGCGGCTGCAGCGTCAGGGTGAAAGCATTTTGACTGCCTATCTGCCACCACCCGACAACGGCCTGACCGTCATCCACGTCGATAACGAAATCATCGTCGTCGATAAACCAGCCGGGCTACTCTCCGTGCCGGGACGCGGGGAGGGCATGGACGACTGCCTGGCGTCGCGCGTTCAGGCCCGCTTCCCCGATGCGCTGATCGCCCATCGCCTAGACATGTCGACTTCCGGCCTGCTCGTTCTGGCGCGAGGAGCGGAAATGCACCGGCAGCTTTCGCGATTTTTCCGCGAACGCCAGATCGAAAAGCGTTACGTCGCCGTCGTTTACGGGCAAATGGCGGAGGAGAGCGGCGAGGTTGAGCTACCGTTGATCTGCGACTGGCCGAACCGTCCGCGACAGAAGGTCGATTTCGAGATTGGCAAGCCGTCGTTGACCCGGTTTCGCGTCGTCAGCCGCGACCCGGCCGCCAACACGACGCGCGTCGAACTCGAGCCGGTCACTGGTCGCTCACACCAGCTCCGCGTCCATATGGCCTCGCTCGGCCACCCGATTCTCGGTGACGACCTTTATGGCGGCGAGGCGACTGGGCTGGCCGATCGACTGCTCCTGCACGCCATGGATTTGGGCCTTTTTCACCCGCTGACCGCAGCAGCCATCCAATTTCATTCCGACGCCCCTTTTTGACGCCTTGAAACCGCCCAACGACTTTATAATTCCTGCGTTTTCAAACTCTTGCCCCATTCGACCGTACGATCATGCTGATCTGGTTCGTCGTTCTCTACCTGCTGGTTTCCATCGGTATTGGCCTCTTTGCGGCGACCCGCGTCCATAGTGCCAAGGATTTCGCTATTGCTGGCCGCCATTTGCCGCTACCGGTGGTCACCGCCACCGTGTTCGCCACCTGGTTCGGGGCCGAAGCCGTCTTCGGCGTCTCTGCCACCTTCGTCAAGGACGGCCTGACCGGCGTCGTTGCCGATCCTTTCGGCTCGGCGATGTGCCTGATCATCGCCGGCGTCTTCTTCTCGCGGAAGCTCTACAAGCTCAACATCCTGACGCTGGGCGACTATTTCCGCCTGCGTTACAACCGCACGGTCGAGGTGCTGACCACGCTATGCATCGTCGCCAGCTACCTCGGCTGGGTATCAGCCCAGATCAAGGCACTCGGGCTGGTTTTCAATGTCGTCACCAACGGCTACATCAGTCAGCCGGCCGGCATGATCCTCGGTTCGGCGATCGTCCTGACCTACACCACCTTCGGCGGCATGCTCTCGGTAGCCATCCTCGATTTCGTCCAGATGGGCGTCATCATGGGCGGCATGCTGTACATCGGCTACGTTGTCTCCGGGCTGACCGGCGGCGTCGAACTGGTCATCAACCACGCCTCGGCAGCCGGCAAACTCGATTTCTTCCCGCCGCCCGATCCGTGGCTGTGGCTGACCTTCCTCGGCGCCTGGATCACCATGATGCTCGGCTCGATCCCGCAACAGGACGTCTTCCAGCGCATCACCTCGGCGAAGACCCAGAGCATCGCGCTGTGGGGCTCGATCATCGGCGCCTCGATCTATTTCTGCTTTACCTTCGTGCCGATGTTCATTGCCTACTCGGCGACGCTGATTGACCCCGTGCTGTTCAACGGCCTGCTGCAGACCGACTCGCAGCTCGTCCTGCCAACGCTGGTGCTAAACCACACGCCGGTCTTCGCCCAGGCCATCTTCTTCGGCGCCGTTCTGTCGGCCATCATGAGCTGCTCGTCAGCCACCTTGCTTGCCCCCTCGGTCGCCTTCTCGGAAAATGTCGTGCGTGGCTTCTACCCGCACATGGGCGACCACCAGCTCCTGAAAGTGATGCGCAGCTCCATCGTGGTTTTTGCCTGCATCGTGCTTGCCTTCGCGCTGTACTCCAACGCCAGCATTTTCAAGATGGTCGAAAACGCCTACAAGATCACGCTGGCCGGCGCCTTCGTGCCGCTTTTCTTCGGCGCCTTCTGGAAACGGGCGACGACGCAGGGGGCGCTGGCAGCCATCATCGGCGGGCTGTCATCGTGGATCGTGGTCGAAGTGTTGGTCAGCACCGCAGGCGGCAGCGCCAACGAATACGCCTATGCCCTGGCCAGTGCCGGGCAACTGGTGCCACCGCAGCTCATCGGGCTGGGCGTCAGCATCATTGGCATGATTGCCGGGTCACTGTTGCCACAATGGGTCGGCCATCCGCGGCCCAACGTGGATATACACGAGGCCCTGCGCCATCGGGCAGCCTCTGAAACCCATCACACAAACGCGCATCCACACCACCACTAACGCTGAACAGAAAAGCCTGGACACTGCGGAATCTACTGACAGTGTGGCAACCCGCAAGCGCAAAGGCCCTTCTGCCGCCACGATCGTCACAACACGTGGGTGCTGACGGGCCGGCCATTCCCACCTAAAATCGAGTCATGGCACATCATGGTCGTGGCCCAATCCTGCTTTCCCGCTACCTGGCGCTCGCCTGGTTCGGGCTGGTCGTGTACGGCAGCCTGCACCCGTTTACCGGCTGGCGCGATACCGGCGTTTCGACAATAGCCTTTCTGGATGGCGGCTGGCCACGCTACTGGACCGTCTTCGACCTCGCCGCCAATGTCGCGGTCTACCTTCCCCTCGGCTTCTTCCTGACGCTGGCCCTGAGCAGCCTGCCCGGCCGATTCACTGCGCTGATCCTCGCCGCACTGCTCGCCGGAGGCGTCAGTTTCAGCCTTGAATCGGTGCAAACCTGGCTCCCTTCGCGTGTGCCATCCAACCTCGACCTCGCCTGCAACGCGCTGGGCGGCCTGCTCGGAGCAGCTTTGGCGAAGCATCTCGGGCCGCGCGTCTTCGCTCGCATCGCCGCACTGCAGCACCGGCTGATCGCCCCCATCCCGCATGCAGAACTCGGCTTGACGCTGCTCGGTCTGTGGCTACTCGTGCCACTGTCTCCGGAAACGCTGCTCTTTGGTGCCGGCGATGTGCGCCAGATTTTCGGCTTGACCGGCGCCGTTCCCTTCGCTGCCGAGAGCTTCGTCATGATCGAGGCCAGCATCACTGCCTTCAACGCCGTTGCCGTCGGGCTGATCGTCCGCATGCTGTGTGCACGCCTGCTTTTTGCCTACCTCATCGTGCCGCTTTTCCTGCTCCTCTGCTTGGTCATCAGCACGGTCGCCGCGGCCGTGCTGGTCAGTCCTGCCGAATCGCTGGCCTGGATGACGCCCGGCGCCAGGCTCGGGCTGATCGTCGGCAGCGCCATTCTTGGCGTGGCCGTTGCCCTGCCGGCGACGCCGCGTCACATGATCACTGCGCTGGCCTTGATGGCCGCCACGGTGCTGGTGAACATGGCGCCACCCAATCCTTATTCGGAAGCTGCCCTTGCCACCTGGCGACAGGGGCATTTCCTCAATTTCAATGGCCTGACGCGCTTGGTCGCAACCCTATGGCCCTTCCTGACCCTACCCTTCCTGTTGCTGGCAACGCGCCGGACCTAGTCTGGCATGCCGACACGGCTGACGCCGCGGCCCGGCGACTGGGGGTCGATCACGCCAGCGGCCTGACCGATGACGAAGCTGCCTCCCGACTCACCCGACACGGCGCCAATCGCCTGACAGAACGCCCCGGCAAGCCGGCCTGGCGCCGCTTCACCGAGCAGGTCATGCAACCGCTGATCCTGGTGCTGATTGCCGCCGGCGCGATCACTGCCGTCCTCGGTGAGGTCGTGGACGCCAGCGTGATCTTTGGCGTCGTGCTGGTCAATGCCTTCATCGGCTACTGGCAGGAAGCCAAGGCCGAAGGCGCCCTTGCCGCCCTGGCGCGGAGTGTCGCCACCCCCGTCACGGTGCGCCGCGGCGGCCATCGCAAACAACTCGACGCGACGCTACTGGTCCCCGGCGACGTCGTCATGCTTGCCGCCGGCGACCGTATTCCGGCCGACCTGCGCCTGGTACATGGCCACGAACTGCACACCGACGATTCGATGCTGACCGGCGAATCGCAGCCGGTCAGCAAGCACGCCGACCCACTGCACCCCGACACCCTGCTCGCCGACCGCCTCAACATGGCCTACGCCGGTACGACGGTGGTAGCCGGGCAGGGCAGCGGGCTGGTCATCGCCACCGGTGACGCCACCGAAACCGGGCGCATCGCCGGCCTTATCGCTGCCGCCCCCGATCTGGCCACGCCGCTGACGCGCAAGATGGCGCGTTTCTCCAACTGGCTGCTGTGGGCAATCGGCGGGCTGGCGCTGCTCACCGTCGGCGTTGGCCTGGCCCGTGGCGAAGCTGCATTCGACATGTTCATCGCGGCAGTAGCGCTCGCCGTTGGCGCCATTCCGGAAGGCCTGCCAGCGGCCGTGACCGTCACATTGGCCATCGGCGTCGCCCGCATGGCCAAGCGGCGGGCCATCATCCGCCACCTGCCGGCGGTCGAAACACTGGGCAGCACAACCGTCATTTGCTCCGACAAGACCGGCACGCTGACCGAAAACGCGATGACCGTGCGCGTCCTGTGGTGCGCCGGAGAAGGTTATGCCGTCGGCGGCCGCGGTTACGCGCCGGAAGGCCCTATCACCCACGACGAGATGCCTGCCGAGGTCGACGGCGCGCTGCGCCACGCCCTGATCGCCGGTGCACTTTGCAACGATGCCTCGCTGCGCCACGAACACGGCCAGTGGAAAATAACCGGCGACCCGACCGAAGCCGCGCTGATCGTTGCCGCGCGCAAGGGCAAGCTCGACGAGCACACGCTGGGCAAGCTCTTTCCGCGTTGCGACGTCTTGCCTTTCGACGCCACCCGGCAATTCATGGCCACCGCCCACGAGGGCGACGGGCAGGGCGTGGTCTACGTCAAAGGCGCCCTCGAACGCCTGCTGCCGCTGTGCGCCGATCAGTTGTCGGCCAACGGCCAGCCGCTGCCCATCGACCCGGCGGCTATCGAAAAAGTCGCCCACGCTTATGCCGAACAGGGCATGCGCGTCCTGCTGCTGGCCCGGAAGAATTTCGATTTTGACCAAAATTTCCGGTTAACCGTGGAAGGCATCGACAAGCTCACGCTGATCGGCATCGTCGGCATGATCGACCCGCCGCGCAAGGCCGCCGTCAGCGCCATCCGCAACTGCCATTCGGCCGGCATCCGGGTCAAGATGATCACCGGCGACCACGCCGTCACCGCGCTCGCCATCGCCCGTCAAATCGGACTGAGCGCAGAAGAAGCGCTGACCGGCCGCGAACTGGCCCTGCTCGACGACACGGCGCTGGGCGAAGCAGCCCACAGCGTCGACGTCTTCGCCCGCGTCGAACCGGAACAGAAGCTGCGCCTTGTCCGCGCCCTCCAGGCGCGCGGTGAAGTCGTCGCGATGACCGGCGACGGCGTCAATGACGCGCCAGCCCTCAAACAGGCCGACATCGGCATCGCCATGGGCCTGGCCGGCACCGAAGTGGCCAAGGAAGCCGCAGCCATGGTCCTTACCGACGACAATTTCGCCAGCATCGAAGCGGCCGTCGAGGAGGGACGCGGCGTCTGGGACAACCTCGTCAAATTCATCACCTGGACGCTACCGACCAATTTCGGCGAAGGTCTCGTCATCGTCGCCGCCATCCTCTTCGGGGCCATGATACCCATCACGCCGCTGCAAATCCTGTGGATCAACATGACTACGGCCGTGCTGATCGGCCTGCCCCTCGCCTTCGAGCCGATCGAGCGCGGCATCATGCACCGCCCGCCGCGCCGGCTGGACCAGCCGGTACTCGATGTTGCCCTGATCCGCCGCATCGTCCTCGTTTCATTCCTGCTGCTGGCCGGCGCCTTCGGCCTTTTCCTGCGCGAGCTGGAGCAGGGCCACAGCCTGGCCGAAGCGCGCACTGTCGCCGTCAACGTCTTCGTCATGGTCGAAATGGCCTACCTCTTCAACTGCCGCTCGCTGACCCAGGGTTTCTGGAAACAGGGGCTGTTTTCCAACCCGTGGATCTGGGCCGGCATTGCCACCATGCTCACCCTGCAAATCCTGCTGACCTATCTGCCGATGATGAACCAGTTGTTCCAGACAGCACCTATCGGGCTCGAAGAGTGGGCAACTATCGTCAGCTTTGCCGTGTTTTCCTCAGCCGTCGTTGCCCTTGAGCAAGGCATGGCACGAAAAGCCACGACCCGGAGCTGATCCCCATGCCCTCATCCGTCCACTACGAATCGCATGACCAATACTTTGCCGCGCAGCCACATGCTGTTCAGCTCATCCTGCACATGATCCAGAGAGAGGTCGAAGCGCGGCTTCCGGAAGCCGTCCGCTGCATCGGCTACAACGTTCCGGCATTTCGACTCGGCAAGGTTTTTCCCTACTTTGCGGCATTCAAGAAACACATCGGCATCTATCCGCCCCTCACTGCCGATCAGTCGCTGATTGAAAGCCTGGCACAATTCCGCGGACCGAAAGGCAATCTGAGCTTTCCACTCGATAAACCGCTCCCGTACCGGCTCATCGGCGACGTTGCCGAAGCGCTGGCTGCGCAATACCGCAAAGTTGGATCGTCCCGCCAAGCTGCCGGCTGAAAAGGCGTCGTCGACCTCTAATCCGCCGCCAGCGTTCCACGTGAAACCGCCTCGCCTATAATGGATGACCCCAAAGGAGAGTCCGCATGAGCCATTTCAAGCACCACGTCTTTTTCTGCTGCAACCAGCGCGAGCCCGGCGAAACCTGCTGCAACGCCCTCGGCGCAACCGAAATGCAAACCTACGCCAAGGACCGCATCGCCCAACTCAAGATGAAGGGCGAGGGCAAGGTCCGCATCAACAAGGCCGGCTGCCTCGACCGCTGCGATCAGGGGCCGGTCATGGTCGTGTATCCGGAAGCCGTCTGGTACACCTATGTGGACAAGGAAGACGTCGAGGAAATCATCCAGGAACACCTGATCCATGGTCGCGTCGTGGAGCGTCTGAAAATATGAAAGTCGTCGAAGAGAGAATTTTCGTCGATGGCCCGGTCGGCAAGATCGAAGTCATCATGGAGCGCCCGGACGCTCCGAGGGGCATCGCGCTGATCGCCCACCCGCACCCGATCGGCGGTGGCGCCAACACCAACAAGGTCGCCTACACGCTGGCCAAGACCTTCACCAATCTCGGCTACGCCGCGTTTCGCCCGAACTTCCGCGGCGTCGGTGGTACCGAAGGCGTGCATGACGAAGGCCGTGGCGAAGTCGACGACCTGCTGGCCGTGCTCGAAGACACCAAGTGCCGCTGCGGCAATCTGCCCGTCGCGCTGGCCGGCTTTTCGTTTGGCGCCTTTTGCCAGACCCGCGTCGCCAAGCGCCTCGTCGACGCCGGCCACCCGGCCCAGCGCCTGGTGCTGGTCGGCACCGCCGCCGGTTTTGTCGAAGGTAGCCGCCAATACGATACCGAGGCCGTCCCGCACGACACCATCGTCATCCATGGCTCGTCCGACGAAACCGTACCGCTGGACAATGTCTTCGCCTGGGCGCTGCCGCTCGACCTGCCAGTCGTCGTTGTGCCGGGGGCCGATCACTTTTTCCACCGTCGCCTGCACCAGATCCGCGACATCGTCACCCGCGCATGGCGGCACTGACCGCAAGCGAACTGCGCAAGACCTACGCCGGCAACGAAGTCGTTGCCGGCCTGTCGTTCGCTGTCGAAGCCGGCACCTGTTTCGGCCTGCTCGGCCCGAACGGCGCCGGCAAGACGACAACGCTGCGCCTCTGCCTTGGCCTGACCGGGCCGGACAGCGGCGAAATCGTGCTCAACGGCCACGCCATTCCCGACGACGCTCAGGCGGCGCGGGCACGCATTGGCGTCGTACCCCAATTCGACAATCTCGACCCCGATTTCACCTGCGCCGAAAACCTGCTCGTCTTCGGCCGCTACTTCGGGCTCAAGGACGCCGAGATCCGTGCCAAGATCCCACAACTGCTCGACTTTGCCGGCCTGTCGAGCAAGGCCGGCGCCCGCTTGTCGACACTTTCCGGCGGCATGAAGCGTCGGCTGACGCTGGCCCGGGCGATGGTCAACGACCCCGACATCATTTTCCTCGACGAGCCAACCACCGGCCTCGACCCGCAGGCACGCCACCTGATCTGGGATCGCCTCAAACAGCTCAAATCGGCGGGCAAGACACTGATTCTGACAACGCATTTCATGGACGAAGCTGAACGCCTGTGCGACACGCTTATCGTCATCGACCATGGCCGGAAGATCGCCGAAGGCAGCCCGCGCCAGCTGATCGCCGAGCAGATCGAGCCGCAGGTGATCGAGGTTTACGACGAATACCACGGTCAACTGGACAATTTCGTCAAAAATGAAAAGCATCTGGCCGAGCGCGTCGAAACCAGCGGCGAAACTGCCTTTTTCTACTGTCGCGACCCGCGCCAACTGCTGGCCCGGCTGGCCGAGGTCGACGGCCTGCGCTACGTCCATCGCGCCTCCAATCTCGAAGACGTTTTTATCAAACTGACCGGTCGCGAACTGCGCGACTGAGCCCGCTGCCTCCTTTTGCAGGCCCTCCGGCTGTTTCTGGTATATGCCAAATCCATGTTTTGATGGGAAATTTTCCAGAATATGCTAGAATATTGCATTGACTTGAATTGGAATTGGCAATGCGCCAGTGGTTGCTCGCGACAGTGCTCGCATACTCGACGGTAGGCTTCTGTGCATCGGAAACTGTTTCCGATGCACCATCCATCGTCGACATGTCGGAAACTGCGCAGGGTGTCGCCATCTCTGCCATTCCTGCTCCCTTTCCGGTCATCGAAGTCCTGAAACTTGACGACCAGGCAGCCAGAAAGCGGGCTGCCCGCAAGCTTCAGCAAGCCAGGAAGATGCCGGCGCCAACCATACTGCTATCGAGGACCGAGCGCCGCCAGGTCGCCCTGCTGACCGCCAGCAAGCGATCCAGCGGGCAACACGACGACGCGTATGACACCGGTGGCGACAACCAGAGCGGCCTTGACGATCTCGTTTTGCATCGATCCTTCAGCCGCCCCCGGGTGGTCGAGGAATCCGAAAACGAGAAGGCCCGTGCCGACGAGCTACCCGACCACATTCGGCTCCGCCTGATGATGGCGCGGCTGAAGGCGGTGGAGGCCCTCGCTCTGAACCAGGTACAGGATGCCGGCGAAGCACTTCCTGAATCAGTGCTGAGTCGCCTCAAGGAAGCCCGTCTGAAAGCCGTCGAAGTGCACCAGCGCAAGTTTGGCTGATCCCGTTTTCAGCCCGGCAGGGCGTCGACCGCAGCAGAACATTCACCGCACGCTACAGCAGTACGACGCCGGGAAAACCTGCGTTTAACCGAGTGTTCCACCATGCCTGTCCTGCCGCAGCGCCAGCGCTCTTGCTGCACGCGGCAACGGATCTGCCCTATCCGACAGCAAACCCTTCAGACAGGCAGGGTTGCCACGGGCGCCGCTGGATTGATAGTCGGCAAGCAGGCTCTGGCGAACGCCGTCCGCCTCCACTCCCATCAGGTCGGTCAGATATACAAACAGCGCATCGACCAGATTCTCCGGGGTCAGTCGGCTGGTCTGGGCAGTGCTATTCCATAACCAGTCGGCGAAGGCGAGAAAGGCCGCAAAGGGCGAGGGGACGGCAAGCAGGCGCGACAGGGTTTGGGGGAAGCGGCCGGAATTGGCGATCAGATCCCAGTAGCGGGCGAGGCGGGTGAAACGCTGGACAGTTGGTGCATCAACGGCCGCCGTTTGCCGCACGGTGTAGGGTGCTTTGGCGTCATAGACCATGCCGCTGGCCGCGCTATGGCGCACGATAGGGGTGCCACGCAGGCGTTTGAGGACGCCAAGTTGAATTTCATGCGGACGCAGCGCGTAGAGACGGTCAAACCCAGCTGCGAAGCTGGCAAGGGTTTCGCCAGGCAGTCCGAAGATGAGATCAGTGTGCAGATGGGCGTGGCTCTGATTGACCAGCCAGTGGATGTTTTCACAGGTTTTGTCATTGTCCTGCCGGCGCGAAATGGCTTGCTGGACCTGTGGATTGAAAGTCTGAATGCCGATTTCGAATTGCAGCACACCGGGCGGGAAGTGGGCGATCATCTCCTTCAATCGTTCCGGCAGATGGTCCGGGATAACCTCGAAATGCAGGAAAAGATCCGGTGTCAGGCGGTCGAGGAAGAATTGCAGGATGGCTAGCGAGCTATCAATTTTCAGGTTGAAGGTTCGGTCGACGAACTTGAAATTGCGTGCGCCCCGCTGGTAAAGGCTTTCCAGCGCTGCAAGAAAGCGCGCCTGATCGAAGGCCCAGGCGGTCTTGTCGAGTGCGCTGAGGCAGAACTCGCATTTGAACGGGCAACCACGCGAGGCCTCGACGTAGAGCAGGCGTTGGGCCAGATCGTCGGCCCTGAACTCGGCGTAGGGCAGGTCGATATCGGCCAGCGCCAGTTGCTCGCCAGTGATCACTTTCATGAGGGGCCGCGGGCCGTGGAGCAGGGCGCGGCATAGTTTTGGAAAGCTGACGTCGCCCCAGCCGGTGATCAGGTGGTCGGCCAGCCGGACTATTTCCTGATCTTCCCACTCGTAACTGACTTCCGGCCCACCGAGAACGATTTTCAGGGCGGGGCGGGCCTCTTTGAGGCGCCGGACGACTTCGGTGGTGGGGACCACGTTCCAGATATACACGCCAAAACCGATGACTTGCACCGCACCGTCGTCCGGATCGCCAAGTTCGCCGAGCAGGGCGTCAACGATTTCCGGTACCGGCCGGGCTATGGTGAATTCTCGCAATACCGTTTGCTCGCGCAGATCTGCCCCGCCATGCCGCGCCAAATTGGCCAGCAGGTAGCGCAGTCCAAGCGAGACATGGATGAATTTGGCGTTGAGCGTACTAAGGATGATGGCAGGTGGCATGTCGCCATTTTGACAGCATCCGCGAATAGTCACGTCCTGCCGCAATGCCGCTCGGGAAACTTCTGCGGTCAACGGGAAAAAAAGCCCGAATTTAGAGTGTGGCCCCTGGGCCAACCTCCGCAAGTTGGCTGGGACAAACCACCGGAGGTTAGTTTCCATCGCACTTGCGGCTGCCCCGCTGACCGTTTCCCCGATTGCCTCGGCAGACGACGTCAAGATGGCCGGTGTCATCACCAAAATCAAGTGGGCCAGTGACGGCAAGAGCGACGAAGCGGTCACCATCAACATCACCGACGACCTGACGCTGGACAAATTCAAGGACGAGCGCATCGTCGAAAGCGACGAAATCCGCGCCAAGTACGACAACGCGGCGGCAAGCCAGGCCGCTCAGGGCGCCATTGCTGGGGTCAACCGAAGAAATTGGCCAAAATTCAATTGGCAGATGCGGGGCGAACAAAAACACCGCCTTCACGGCCAGACGCTAGAATGTTCCCTCCCTGACTATCTTCGCTTCGTTCGTCCGGCCTCATGCTGCCCCAACCCTCCCTGCTCGGCTGGCTTCCCGTCTGGCAACGCAATTTTCTCGTCTGGCGCAAGCTTGCCTTGCCGTCCATTCTGGGCAATCTGGCCGACCCGCTGATCTACATGCTCGGCCTCGGCTACGGGCTGGGTGCCATGCTGCCCAGCATCGAAGGCCAGCCCTACGTCGCCTTCCTCGCCGCCGGCACGGTGTGCGCCTCGACGATGAACGCGGCGACCTTCGAGGCCCTGTACTCGGCCTTTTCGCGCATGCACGTCCAGAAAACCTGGGAAGCCATCCTCAACACACCGCTCGGGCTGGGCGATGTCGTCGCCGGCGAACTCTTCTGGGCCGCGACCAAATCGCTGTTCTCGGGCGCCGCCATTCTCGTCGTCATCACCGGCATGGGCCTGACCAACGGTCCGCTGGCGCTCTGGGCGCTACCGGCCATCGTCCTCACCGGGCTGGCCTTCGCCGCCCTCGGCCTGATCTGGAACGCGTTGGCGCCGTCCTACGATTTCTTCATGTACTACTTCACGCTGTTCATCACGCCAATGACGCTGATTTCCGGCGTGTTCTTCCCGACCGACCAGTTACCCGGCTGGCTTGCGCTGATCGGTGGCTGGCTGCCGCTGGCCCAAGGCGTTGCGCTCGTTCGCCCACTGCTCGCCGGCCAGGTCCCGGCTGACGCCCTGATCCACATCATGGCGCTGCTCGCCACCGCCGCCGTAGCCTTCGCCATCGCGCTGCACCTGACCCGCCGCCGCCTGCTCAAGTAGACACAGTAGAATTCGCTAATGGAAACCCTGCTCGTCATCACCAACTGCCCGGACGAAGAAACCGCCAACGCCATCGCGCTGGCCGCGGTCGAGGCAAAACTGGCCGCCTGCGTAAACATCCTGCCGCGCATCCAGTCGGTCTATCGCTGGCAGGGCAAGGTCGAATCCGCTTCCGAAATACCGCTATTTTTCAAGTCGACCGCAGCAAACTACCCGGCGCTCGAAGCGCGAATCCGCGAACTCCACCCCTACGAGTTGCCCGAAATCATCGCCGTGCAGCTCAGCCACGGCTTGCCCGCCTACCTGAACTGGGTGGCGGCAGAAACGCTCCAATGACCATGCGCCTCCTTTTCCTCGTCTTTGCCTTTTTCCTCTCGATCGCCCACGCCGAGGAATTCCTCGACCCGGCCGTCGCCTTCAAGCCTTCGGTCAAGGCGCTCGACGGCCAGACGCTCGAAGTCAGCTACGCGATCGCCAAGGGTTACTACCTCTACCGCGACAAGTTCCGCTTCACCGTTGACGGCGAATCCGCCACGCTGGGCACCCCAACCTTCCCGAAGGGCAAGGAACACAACGACGAGAATTTCGGCAAGGTCGAGGTCTATTACAAGACCGTCGCCATCCGCGTCCCGGTCGAGCGCATGTCCTCCGGCCCGCTGCCGCTGAAACTGAACGTCACCTCGCAAGGCTGCGCCGATGCCGGCGTCTGCTACCCACCGCAAACCCAGCCGGTCAGCGTAGAACTGCCTGACCCGGCCAGCGCACCGCCGGCTGCGGCAGCCCCTGCCGAGGGCGACGAAAGTGGTCAGATCGCCGCCACGCTCAAGAACGCCGGCTTCTGGACCAGCCTTGCCTTCTTCTTCATCGCCGGCCTCGGCCTGTCGCTGACCCCCTGTGTCTTCCCGATGATCCCCATACTGTCCGGCATCATCGCCGGTCAGGGCCACAAGAATTCCCACGCCCGCGGCTTCGCGCTGTCCGTCGCCTACGTCCTCGGCATGGCCGTAACCTACGCCGCAGCCGGCGTCGCGGCCGGCCTGAGCGGCACGCTGATCTCCGCCGCGCTGCAAAACCCGTGGGTGCTTGGCAGCTTTGCGCTGGTTTTTGTCATTCTTTCGTTCTCGATGTTTGGCTTCTACGAACTGCAATTGCCGACCGCGCTGCAAAGCAAGTTGTCGGAAGAATCCGGCCACCTGCAGGGCGGGCGCGGCATCGGCGTCTTCCTCATGGGCGCGTTGTCGGCGCTCATCGTCGGACCCTGTGTAGCCGCACCACTGGCCGGCGCACTGCTCTACATCGGGCAGACTGGGGACGCCGTTTTCGGTGGCGCCGCGCTATTCGTCATGGCCCTCGGCATGGGCGCGCCGCTTATCGCCGTCGGCGTGGCCGGCGGTTCGCTGCTGCCCAAGACCGGGCCGTGGATGGAAGGCGTCAAGAAGGCATTCGGCGTCCTGCTGCTGGCTACCGCCGTGTGGCTGGTTTCGCCGGCAATCCCGCCGGTGGCCTCGATGCTGGCCTGGGCAGTTCTGCTCATCATCCCGGCCATCTACCTGCACGCCCTTGATCCGCTGCCGCCGCACGCCAAGGGCTGGAACCGTTTCTGGAAGGGCATCGGCATCGTCATGCTGCTTTCTGGAGCCGCCCTGCTGATAGGCGCACTGGCCGGTGGCCGCGACCCGCTGCAACCATTGGCCGGGTTGCGCGGACAAGCCTTCGCCGCTGAGCAGAAACACCTGCCGTTCGAGCGCGTCACATCGGTAGCCGATCTGGAATCGAAAATTCAATCCGCCGGTCGCCCAGTCATGCTCGATTTCTATGCCGACTGGTGCGTCTCGTGCAAGGAAATGGAGCGTTTCACCTTCTCGGATCCTGCGGTTCAGGCAAAACTGGCCGGTTTTACGCTATTGCAAGCCGATGTGACAGCGAATTCGGCCGAGGACAAGGCTTTGTTGGCGAAATTCAACCTTTTTGGCCCTCCGGGCATCATTTTTTACGATGCCAAGGGGCATGAAATCAAGACGGTGCGCATCGTCGGTTTCCAAAATGCCGGGCAGTTCCAGAAAAGCCTGCAGCAACTCGGAACGGCGGGATAATTCTTGGTGGAACCGGAAAGGCACGCGCCCCACAGGCGCGGAGCCTAGGACGGGGCAAATCTTTGGAAAATATGGCCTTTCGGCTAAAATCGGCAAGTTATGGAATCCATTGGCCTGATTCGCGATTTTCTCAAGGACCGCCTCGGCGTCGAGCCGGACAAAGTCGTTCCTGGCGCCCTGCTGGCCGATCTCGGGGTTGACTCGCTGATGATGCTCGAACTGATGTTTGAGTTCGAGGATCGCTACGGCATCAAGCTTTCCCGCGACATCAAGTCCCCCCGGTCCGTTGGCGATATGGTTTCGCTGATGGACGGGTTGATTGCCAAGTCGACGAGCTGAGCAATGAGGCAGCGACGGGTGGCGATTACTGGCCTCGGACTGGTCAGTCCCTACGGTGGCGATCTCCCGGATTTCTTCGCGCGCTTGTGTGCCGGTGAGTCGGCTGTCAGCCACCTCCTGACCGACGACGTCCCCCGGCCTTTGTCGATGCCTTTTGTCACCAGCCCCGGCTTCGACCCCGTTGTCGCGCTTGGCAAGCCACTCGCCAGCATGATGGACCGCTACGCGCAGTTCGGCATGGCTGCGGCTTTCAGCGCCTGGGACGACGCCGGGTTGCCGCGCAAGAGCGAAGGCGAATGCCGCAACAATTGGGGCGTTGCCTGGGGCACCGCGCTGGGCGGCACGATGGCTTATGAACACGGCTACCGAGAGCTATGGCAACGCGGGCGCGAACGCCTGTCGCCACTGACTGTCGTACTTGGCATGAACAACGGTGCCAATGCTCACATTTCCATCCAGCTCGGTCTGGGCGGCGTCAGCATGAGCCACACGGTGGCCTGCGCCTCATCGGCTATTGCCATCGGCGAAGCTTTCCGTCGCGTACGTAGCGGCGAAGCAATGATCATGGTGACCGGCGGTTCTGACGTACCTCAGGCCTACGGTGTCGCCCGTGCCTGGGAAGCCCTGCGCGTCATGGCGCCGGGCGATGCCGAGACCTCTGCCACATCCTGCCGGCCTTTTTCGGCAGATCGCCGTGGCCTGGTGCTGGGCGAGGGGGGGGCAGCGCTGGTCCTCGAAGACTGGGACCATGCCATTGCCCGCGGCGCCCGCATTCATGGCGAACTCGTCGGCTACGGCACGACCTGTGACCACAGCCATCTGGTTCGGCCTGAGGCCGAAGGGCAGGTTCGCGCCATTCAGCTCACGTTGGCCGATGCCGGGCTGAGCACCGAGGACATCGATTACATCAACGCCCACGGGACAGCAACGACCGAAGGTGATCCGGTCGAGATCGCAGCGCTGCAGGCCGTTTTCGGCGAACGTTCAGCAAGTCTGCCGGTCAGTGCCACCAAGTCGATGCACGGCCACCTGCTTGGTGGCTCGGCGGCCATTGAAGCCATCGTCACCGTTCTCGCATTGCGTGATCAAGTCATTCCACCCACAGCCCATCTCTACGAACTCGACCCGGCCTGTAGCGGCGTAGACCACGTGACGACGGCCCGCCATGGTCGGCAACTGCGTGCCGCACTCTCCAATTCCTTCGCTTTCGGCGGCAGTAACGCGGTACTCGCGTTCCGCTCCGTCGAGCTGTAACCCCTCGGAAGCACTGCCATGCCTGAAGCCATTTCCCCGGAAGTCATCGAAACCCTCTTGCCGGAAGTGGCTGAGCTGATCGTCACAGCACTCAATCTTGACCTGCCGCCAGCCGACATCGAGCCTGATGCGCCATTGTTCGGCGACGGCCTCGGTCTGGACTCGATTGACGTGCTCGAAATCGCGCTGGTCATTTCCAAAAAGTACGGATTTCAGCTCAAGTCGGACAACCAGGACAACCTGCGCATCTTTTCGTCGCTGCGCGCCCTGTCCACCCATATCGCCTCCCAGCGTACGAAATGACCCTGTCCCCGGGCCAGCTGCTGCGCGGCCTTGCCGTTGTAGTGTTTCTCATCGTCTGGGCCTTGTTGGCCCACAGCGGCAGCGCCGGTGAAGGCTCGGCCGACCTGTCGGTACTGCTCGGCGTAGCCCCCATCGTTGCTGCCCTTGTCCTGCTGCTCTGGCGCAGCAGCCACCTGCTGCTGACCGGCACCGGTGTCCTCGCCATGCTTGGCGGCCTGGCGTGGTATTGGCCGAGCCTGCGCGACAACATCGCGCTGCTTTTTTTCATCCAGCACCTCGGCACCAATCTGGCGCTCGGCACCCTGTTCGGGCGCAGCCTGCTCGGTGGCGGCGAAGCGCTCATCACGCAGCTCGCTCGCGCCGTTCATGAGGCGAATCTGTCCGACCTGAAGCGACGCTACACGCGGCGGGCAACAGTGGCGTGGTCGCTGTTTTTCCTGATCAATGCGCTGGTCTCGGCCCTTCTCTGGTTATTCGCACCACTTGCGGTGTGGTCAACCTTCGCCAATTTGCTGTCGGCCCCGCTGCTTGCCGCCATGTTCGTTGGCGAACACTTATGGCGTCTCAAGGCCCTGCCACCCGAAGAGCGGCCGAGCATCGCCCAGGTTGCGCGTGCCTTCAGCATGCGCAGCCAGCAAAAGGCGGCGGCTACCGATCTCCAGCCAACCCAGCCGCCCGCCAGTTCTTCATGACTTCCCTTCCGCTGCTGGCCCACACCGATCCTGACGCCGTACTTGCCTGGACAACCGAAGGGCCCATCAGCGTTGGTGACTACCTCGCCGACGCCGTCTGCCTGGCCGATCAGTTGCCGCCTGCCGGCTTCCTGCTCAATCTCTGCAACGACCGCTACCGCTTTGCCGTAGGCTTCGCGGCCGGCCTGCTGCGCGGCATGACCAGCCTGCAACCCTCGTCGCAAGCTCCGGAAACCTTACGCCGGCTGCAAATTGAGTACACCGGCCTGATTTGCCTGTGCGACGGCCCCGCCGATACGCTCGACTTGCCGCGCTTCGACTTTCCAGCCATTTCTGCGGTCGACCGCAAAAAAAAGCCCAAAACGGCATCGAACATTCCCGAGTTTCCGGCCGAGCGTCTGGCAGCCATCCTGTTCACTTCGGGGTCGACTGGCCTTCCTCAGGCGCAGCCCAAAACCTGGGGCAAACTCGTCGCCAACGGCCAGGCCGAAGCGACCGCACTCGGTCTCGACCGACAGCCGCACGCCATCGTCGGTACCGTCCCGGTCCAGCATAGCTACGGTTTTGAATCGACCTTTCTGCTCGCCCTGCACGGCGGCTGCGCCTTCTGGGCCGGCAAGCCGTTCTATCCACAGGACATCGCCGGCGCACTGGCCGCCGTGCCGCAACCGCGCCTGCTCGTCACCACGCCTTTCCACCTCTCGTCGCTGCTCGCCGCCGAAATTGAGCTGCCGCCCGTCGATATGCTGCTCTCGGCCACCGCGCCGCTGTCGATGACGCTGGCCACCGAAGCCGAAGCGCGCACCGGCGCCCCGATGCTGGAAATCTACGGCTCGACCGAGTCCGGCCAACTGGCAACCCGGCGCACCACCGACGGCGCCGCGTGGACCCAGCTGCCCGGCGTCCAGCTCGAACAGGAGGGCGACGACACTGTCGCCAGCGCCGGCCACGTCGAAGGCCGGGTCGCGCTGTCAGACCTCATCGAGCTACTGCCTGACCAGCGCTTCCTGCTCCACGGCCGCCACGCCGACCTCATCAACCTCGCCGGGAAGCGCACGTCGCTGGCCTACCTGAACCATCAGCTTTGCGCGCTACCCGGTGTCGTCGATGGCGCCTTTTTCCTGCCCGACGAGGAAGGCCCGGACGGCATCACGCGCCTGACCGCCTTTGTCGTCGCGCCCGGACTGAGTGCCCGACAGCTCACCGTCGAATTGCGCCAGCGCATCGACGCCATTTTCCTGCCCCGGCCGCTCATTCTCGTCGACCGCTTGCCGCGCAACAGTACCGGCAAGCTTCCACGCGGTGATCTGCTAGCGCTATATGCCGAGAAAGTCAGCCATGGCGGACGCTGAATATCGCTGGATCGTCCCGGCCGACCACCCGGCTTTTGCCGGCCACTTTCCGGGCAACCCCATCGTACCCGGCGTCGTGCTACTTGATCGGGCCATCCTGTTCACCGAAAGAATGCTTGATCGACCTGGCCTCAACTGGCAGGTCGGCAATGCCAAGTTTTTCAGCCCGGTTTTACCGGAGGAAGCGCTCACTTTCTCGCTATACACCAAACCAAGAGGAACCATTTCCTTCACTGTACGTTCCGCTGAGCGTGACGTCGCCTCCGGCAGCCTGACCCCGGCCGCGCCATGAGCCAGAAAGATCCGACCGACGCCGACTGGATGCGTCAGCAGGAACGCAGCAATCTGGCTATCCTGAAACTCATGGTCTGGATTTCGCTGACCTTCGGGCGCCGGGTTGGCCGGATCGTCCTCTATGGCATTGCCGCCTATTTCGTTCTCTTCTCGCCACGTGCACGCCGCTCCAGTCGCGACTACCTGCATCTGGCGCTTAACCGCTGGGCCGAGTGGTCGGACGGTTTTCGCCATGTTTTCAGCTTCGCGAGCACCATCCATGACCGCATCTACCTGCTTAACGACCGTTTCGACCTCTTCGACATCGAGATCATCGGCAACGAAGCCGTCCAGAAAGTCGCTGTCGAGCACCCCGGGGCCTTGCTCATCGGTGCCCACCTAGGCAGCTTCGAAGTCCTTCGCGCCGTGGGGCGAGGGCAGCAGGGCCTCAAGGTCGCGATGATGATGTACGAGGAAAACGCTCGCAAAATCAACGCGACGCTTGAAGCGATCAACCCGGCCGCCAGCCAGGACATCATCCCGCTCGGCCGCATGGATTCGATGCTGCAGGCCCGCGACCGGCTCGACGAAGGGTATCTTGTCGGCATGCTGGCCGACCGTGGGCTGGGCGACGATGCCACGGTCGACTGCGATTTCCTCGGCAAACCGGCGCCGTTCCCGCTCGGGCCCTTCCGCATGGCCGCCATGCTGCGCCGCCCGGTTTTCTTCATGACCGGCCTCTATCTCGGCGGCAACCGCTACCAGCTGCACTTCGAGCCGCTGGCCGATTTTTCGCGGACGACACGCGAAGAACGCGATGCCGCGATCCATGCCGCCATGCAACACTACGCCGACCGTCTGACCCACTATTGCCATCTAGCGCCGTATAACTGGTTCAATTTCTTCGATTTCTGGCAGAAAAAATGATCAAACGTCTCCTCGGCTGTCTGTTACTTCTCGCCTTGACGCTGCCGGCCAGCGCCGCCTTCGACGTTGGCCAGCTCATGACCGATCTCGCCAAAAACAAGGGTGGCAAGGCGAAATTCACCGAGAAAAAATTCATCTCGCTGCTCGACAAGCCCGTCGTCTCGTCCGGCGAAATGCGCTACACGGCACCCGACCGGCTCGAAAAACGGACCTTGGTGCCCAAGGTGGAGACGCTGCTGCTCGACAAGGACATGCTGTCCATCGAGCGCGAGAAGCAGAAATTGAGCATCAATCTCGCCAACCAGCCCGAGGCGCTGGCCTTCGTCGACAGCATCCGCGGCACGCTGTCCGGCAACCGTGCGGCGCTGGAGAAAAATTATGCCCTTCATTTATCGGGCAATTCTGATAAGTGGGTGCTCACCCTACTCCCCAGTGAGCAAAAAATCGCGGCACTGGTGGTTCGCATCACCGTCAGCGGAAGCAGGGGCCTGATCCGCAGCATCGAGTACTTGCAGGCTGACGGCGACCGTTCCTTGCTCACGATGGAGCCGGTCGAGCTCAAATGAGCGCGGCTGCCCGTGCCTTCCTGATCTGGCTGCTGGCCATGCTGGCCGGGGCAGCCGTGGTCTGGAACAGCCATTTTTCGGCCGATATGTCGTTTTTCCTGCCTGGCCGGCCGAGCGCCACGCAGCAGGTGCTGGTTGATCAGTTGAAGGAGGGGGCCGTCACCCGGTTGCTCATGGTCGCCATCGAAGGCGGCAACGCGACGCAGCGAGCGGCTGCTTCACGCCAGTTGCACGGTCGACTGGAAAAAATGCCCGAATTCGTCAGCGTGCAGAACGGCCAGGCCGGCAGCCTCGATGCCGACCGTGATTTCCTGTTCCGCCACCGCTACCTGCTCAGCCCAGCCGTCAAGCCCGAACGTTTCACCGTCGAAGGCCTGCGCGAGAGCATCGCCAACAGCGTCGACCTGCTCGCCTCGCCGGCGGGCATGGTGATCAAACCCCTGTTGCCGCGCGACCCGACCGGCGAAATGATGGAACTTCTCACCGCGCTCAACGCCGGCGCCCAGCCCAATATCCGCGAGGGCGTCTGGGCTTCGCGCGACGGCGCGCGGGCGATGCTGCTCATTCAGAGCGCCGCCCTCGGTTCGGACACTGACGCGCAGGAAAATACCATCGCCACCATCCGCGGCCAGTTTGCCGACAGCGCGCGCGAGGCTGGCTTCAGCGACGCGCGGATCGTGATTTCCGGTCCCGGCGTCTTCGCCGTCAAATCGCGGGAAACAATCAAGAGCGAAGTCAGCAAGCTATCGGCGATCAGCACGCTGGCCATCATCGCCGTGCTGTTTTTCGTCTATCGCTCGGGCCGGCTCCTCACACTCGGCCTGCTGCCCGTGGTCAGCGGCGCGCTGGCCGGCATCGTCGCCGTCAGCCTCATCTACGGCACGGTCTTCGGCATCACCGTCGGCTTCGGCGCGGCACTGATCGGCGAGGCGGTCGACTACTCGATCTATTATTTCGTCCAGTCCGGCCGGATGGGCGCGGCGGAATGGCGGGTACGCTTCTGGCCGACCATCAGGCTCGGCGTGCTCACTTCCGTTTGCGGCTTCGCGGCACTGCTTTTTTCCGGCTTCCCGGGTCTCGCGCAACTAGGCCTCTATTCGCTGAGCGGCGTACTGGTCGCCGCGCTCGTCACCCGCTTCATCCTGCCGGCACTGGCCAGCAACGATCATCCGGTCCGCGACCTGAGCCACCTCACGCCGCCCATCAGACAGGGCATCCGGACCATGCAGAAACTGCGCTGGCCGGTCATCCTGCTCACTCTCGCCGCGACCGCCGTGCTCGTCATCAACCGGGATCAGCTCTGGCACCCGAACCTGTCGGCCCTGAGTACGGTCAGTGCAGCCGACGCGGCAACCGACATGGATCTGCGGGCTGACATTGGCGCCCCGGACTCGCGCTACATGGTCGTCATCACCGCCCCGGACCGCGAAGCCGCGCTGCAGGCCGCCGAGCGGGCAGGGCAGCAGCTCGACGAACTGGTCGCCCGCGGCGTTCTGGGCGGTTACGACAGCCCAGCCCGTTTCCTCCCCAGCCAGGCCATGCAGGCAGCACGCCGGGCGAGCCTGCCGGCCAGCCATGAACTGGTTGCTCGCCTGCAAATGGCACAAGTCGATTCGCCGCTCGCGGCCAGCAAACTTGGCCCCTTCCTCGACGAAGTGGACAAAGCGAAAGAGCAGGCCGGCATCACCCGCCAATCGCTCAACGGCACCAGCCTGGCGCTGGCTGTCGATTCGCTGCTCATGCAACGGCCGGATAGCTGGAGTGTGCTGTTGCCGCTGCGCCCGCCCGCCGGTGACAAGGGCGTGGACATCGACATCGCACCGGTACGCACCGCGCTGGCCGGCAGTGGTGCGCTGTTCATCGACATGAAGTCGGAATTCGACCGGCTTTACAACGATTATCTCGACGAAGCGACGCTGCTCTCGCTGGCCGGTTTCGTCGCGATCGTCGGCCTGCTCGCCGTCACCTTGCGCTCCGCCCGCCGGCTCGGCGCCGTGTTGCTGCCGCTGCTGCTTGCCGTCATCCTCGTCATTACCGGCGTTCACCTGTCCGGCGAACAGCTACATCTCATGCACCTGATCGGCATGCTCCTGATCGTCGCCGTCGGCTCCAATTACGCCCTGTTTTTCGACAGCGCCGGCAACGATGGGCGGCTCGATCCGCCGACGCTGGCCTCAATGGCCGTCGCCAACCTGACCACGGCCATCGGCTTCGGCACACTCGCCCTGTCCAGTGTGCCGGTCCTGCACGCCATCGGTGTCACCGTAGGCCCGGGCGCAGTGCTGGCGCTGATGCTGGCGGCCTGTTTTTCGGGACGTAGCCATGAATAGCGTGGCTTCTGCGGTCGACCGGGAAAAACAGCAAAAAATGAAACTTCGCGTTTCACGTGGAACCGTCGCATGAGTAACGCACTCCGTACCCTGCACCACGACGGTGGCGGTGACAGCCTGCTGGTCATGCTGCCCGGCGCCTACATGACGCCCGAGCACTTCGCTGAAAACGGATTTTTCGCCGATGCCAGCATCCGTCACCTCAGGCTCGACATCGTCGCCGTCGACCTCGGCCTCGACGCCGTTTCGAGCGGCGACGCCTTGCCGGCGGTCATCGAGCAAATCCTCGTCCCGGCCCGCAGCAAGTATCGGCAGGTGTGGCTCGGCGGCATCTCGCTCGGCGGCCTGCTGGCGCTTGGCCTCAACGCGGATCATCCGGGCCTTGTCGATGGCCTTTGTCTGATCGCACCGTACCCCGGCAGCCGGCTGACCACCAACGCCATCAAGCGGGCCGGTGGCATCAACGTGTGGAAGCCGACAGAGATCGACCTTGCCGACCCCGAGTTCCGGGCCTATCGCTGGCTCAAAGCTCCGCCAGCCAGTTTCCCGGTGTTCGTTGGCTACGGCACGGAAGACCGCTTCGCCGAGGGCATGCAGGCCATCGCCGAACGCTTCCCGCCCGCCGCCCGCTGCGCCCTGCCGGGCGATCACGACTGGCCGGTGTGGCGCGATTTGTGGGAACATTTTCTCAACCTTGGCCACTTTGCCAGCTGACATGCCGCCCCCCTGGAAACCCACCTTCGCCATCAAAGCCACGCTCGCCGTGCACGCCGCGGCGGCCATCACTTGCCTTGTTGTGCCGTCGCTCTGGCCGTGGGCGCTTGGCGTGCTGGTCGTCAACCACGCCATCATCACCACCGCCGGCCTGCTGCCCCGCACGACCTTGCTCGGCCCCAACCTCAATCATCTGCCGGATGATGCCGTGGCCCGCCGTGAGATCGCCCTTACCATCGACGACGGCCCAGACCCGGACGTCACACCGCGCGTCCTCGACCTGCTCGATGCTGCCAATGCCAAGGCCACCTTCTTCTGCATCGGCTGGCGTGCTCGCGAGAACCCGGCGCTGTGTCGCGAGATCGTCGCCCGCGGCCATCGTGTCGAGAACCATGGCGACGCGCATTCCAAAGTCTTTGCCTTCTTCGGCCCCGGCCGCATGAAGGCCGACATTGCCGCCGCGCAAGCCAGCTTTTCTCAGATCACCGGCCAGACGCCACGTTACTTCCGCGCCACGGCCGGGTTGCGCAATCCCTTCCTCGACGCCGTGCTGCACGCCCTCGGCCTCAGGCTGGTGAGCTGGACGCGCCGGCCTTACGACACACGCTGCGGTGAGCCGGACACCGTATTGCAACGCCTGACCATCAATCTCGCACCCGGCGACATCCTGCTCCTGCACGACGGCCACGCCGCCCGCACGCCGGATGGTCAGCCGGTTATTCTCGCCGTGCTGCCGCGCCTGCTCGCCACACTCCGCGAAAATCACCTCAACCCCGTCACGCTGCCCGATCCAACGCCATGACCAAGCGTTTCCTGCGCACCCTGCTCGATGAAGCCAGCCGCCCATTTCAGGGTGGCGGCCATTTTGCGTACCACTACTCACGCGGCAAGCTGTCCTCCGACAGCATCTTCCGCGAAATTCTCAAGCGCGGCCTGTTCCCGGCCGAAGCCCATTACCTCGACCTCGGCTGCGGCCAGGGCAGCCTGTTTTCCTGGCTGCTCGCCGCCCGCAAACTCTACGAAGCCGGCAACTGGCCCAAGGATTGGCCGGCTGCCCCGAAGGCCCTGAGCCTGCGCGGCATCGAACTCATGCAGAAGGACGTCGACCGCGCCGCCAAGGCGTTCGGCCTCGACCACCCAAGCCTGCGCATCGAGCAGGGCGACATGACCAAGGCGGAATTCGGGAAGGCTGACGTCATTACCATCCTCGATGCCTTGCATTATTTCGACCACGCCGACCAGAAGGACGTGATCCGTCGCATCCGCGCCGCCTTGCCGCCTGGTGGCCTGTTCCTCACCCGCGTCGGCGATGCTTCGGCCGGGCTGCCTTACCACCTTTGCAACTGGGTCGATCACGCCGTCACCTTCGTGCGCGGCCACCGCCTGCCGCGCCTCTATTGCCGGCCGCTGGCCGAGTGGATCGCCTTGCTCGAGAGCTTCGGCTTCACGGTCGAAACCGACCCGATGAACGATATCAAGCCGTTCGCCAACGTGATGCTGGTTTGTCGCGTTCCGGCCTGATCCCATGCGCTCAAGCCGCCTCACCCTCCTCACCGCTGCGCTGCTCGCCACGCTGGCCGGCTGTTCGCTGTTCGAGGAGAGTGAGGAGGAGGGCGGCGCACTGCCCTCCGATATGTCGCGCCGCGCCGATGGCAAGACGGCAACCGCCTGGCCAACCTCGCTGCCCGAGGCCGAAGTCAAAAAGCGCATCACGCAACTGATCCCGGCCTCGGCCAAGGACCGTGCCGGCTGGGCAACCGACCTGCACACCGCCTTCAAGACGCTGGACGTACCGCACGCGACGCAGACCTACTGCGCCGCCATCGCCATCATCGAGCAGGAATCCAGCTTCCAGGCCGACCCGACGGTGCCCGGCCTGCCCAACATCGTCCGCCGCGAACTCGAAACCCGGGCCGGGCGCTACGGCGTGCCGTCGCTGCTCGTCACCGCCGCGCTGAGCAAGAACTCGCCTGACGGCAAGAGCTACAACGAACGCATCGATGCGCTGAAGACCGAAAAGCAGCTCAACGCCCTGTTCGAGGACATGATCGGCGAGCTGCCTTTCGGCCGCCAGCTGTTCGCCGACTACAATCCCGTGCGCACCGGCGGCCCGATGCAAGTCAGCGTCGAATTCGCCACCCAGCACGTCAAGGAACGCAGCTACCCGTACCCGATCGAGAACAAGCTGCGCCATGAGGTATTCACCCGGCGCGGCGGCGTCTACTTCGGCAGCGCCATCCTGCTCGACTACGAAGTGCCCTACGACACCATCGTCTATCGCTTCGCCGATTTCAACGCCGGCCGCTACAGCAGCCGCAACGCCGCATTCCAGCTGGCGCTCGGCAAAGTAACCGGCAAGCCATTGGCGCCGGATGGCGACCTGCTGCGCCACGAAGACGGCAAACCGGCTCCGGTAGCCAGCAGCGTAGAAGAGGCTGCCATCGGCATCGCAGCAAAACTGAACATGAGCCGCCCGCAAATCCGTCGTGATCTGTTGCAGGAAAAAACCATGGCATTCGGACGCAGCCCGCTATTTAATCGCGTCTTCGAACTGGCCGAACGCGGTGGCCGCCCGGTTGCCCGGCAAGCCATTCCGCAAATCGACCTGAAAAGCCCGAAAATCACCCGCAAGCTGACCACGGAATGGTTTGCCAAGCGGGTCGAAAGCCGCTACAAAACCTGCCTGACGCGGAATAACGGCAAGTAGGCAACTGCCACGGTCAACCGGAAATTCCGGCCAAAAATGAAATCCCGGATCAGCGGGAGAGTAACCAGTAGGCAATCTGTCCGACCACCTCGCGCTCGATACCGTTGAAGCCGTGATAGGCCATCGCCTCGCACGGATCACCCCGGCTCACGCCATCACGGAAAGACAGCAACTTCTTGTGCGGCAGGCCATCCAGTTTCTGCATGAGCCTGGGGATTTCGCCGAAGGCGCAATGACTGCAGGCGTCGAGCTCGTGATGCGCCACCAGCACCGGGATGCTCAGCCTCTCCAGCGCCATCGCAGTCACCGGCGGCGCCTTCGGATCGGTCAGGATCGTGGCCGTCAGCACCAGGCCATCCGGCCCGTCGGCCTTGCTCAGGCGCGTCGCCACCGCCGCAATCGACTGTGTACCCCGGCTCGTCCCGACCAGCCACACCGGCAATCCCGACTGCTGACGAACCCAGGCAATCACCGCCTGCACATCCGCCGCATGCTCCGGCCCCTGCCGGTATCCAGCCAGGAATGGCGAAGACTGGCGATCCGACGGCGCGTCGATCACCACAGTCAGCAAGCCCTGATCAACAAACAACTGACGGCTGCGAATCAGGAAGTTTCCCTTGCCCCAGCCTAAAGAACCATCGGCAGCGATCTGCAAACCGCCATGTCCGCCGGCGAACAGAATCACCGCCGCCTTGGGCGAGGGCGGAGCCAGAACCAGCAGGCGCTGCGTGATGCCCGGACGGGTGGGGATATCGATGACTCTTGGCTCAACATCCGCCCGGACCGGCAGGATGCAAAGCCAAAAAATGGCGCCCAGCACAAATTTGATAGTCGTAGCCATTTCCCCCCAATCCGGAAAGCGATTTCGATTTTGAATACCGGTACCAGAGCAGTTTAGACGATGGCCGGCTTAGCTGCCGAGAACGATTCGGCCCCTTTCTCCACCGCCCCCTCTGCTAAAATCAGCGTACCCCATATCGAGCGCCACCGTGACCCCGCTGCTGCTTTCCGCCTACACCGCCACTACCTGCCTCGGCCGCGGGCTTGATGCCACGCGCGATGCGATGCGCAGCGGGCGGAGCGGGCTGGTGCCGTGCGCGTTCGAGACGGTACGGCTGGATACCTGGATGGGCGAGGTTGCTGCGGTCGACGCCGAAAAACTGCCGGAATCGCTGGCCGAATATGATTGTCGCAACAACCGCCTGACCCAGATGGGCCTCGAAACGGACGGGTTTGCCGACCGCGTCCGTGAGGCTATCGCCCGTTACGGCAAAACGCGGGTCGGCGTTTTCCTCGGCACCAGCACGGCCGGCATTTTGCAGACCGAACTGGCCTATCGCCGGCGCGCCCCGGAAACCGGCGCCTTGCCGAACGAATTCCATTACCGCACGACGCACAATTCCTTCTCGCTGGCCGAATTCACGCGCGATTATTTCGGGCTGGAAGGCATGGCCATGGCCATTTCGACGGCCTGTTCGTCGAGCGCCAAGGTTTTCGCCGCGGCCGCCCGCCAGCTCGAACTTGGCACCATCGACGCGGCCATTGTCGGCGGCGTCGATACGCTGTGCCTGACTACGCTGTACGGCTTCGCCTCGCTGCAACTGACCTCCAGCCAGCCTTGCCGCCCCTACCATGCGGCGCGCAACGGCATTTCGATTGGCGAAGGCGCAGCATTCGCGCTGCTCGAACGCTGCGAGCAACCGGCGCCGGGCTCGGTGCTGCTGCTCGGCACCGGCGAATCGAGCGACGCGTACCACATGTCCTCGCCACACCCGGAAGGCCTCGGCGCCAGAATGGCCATGGAAGCCGCGCTGCGCTCCGCCGGGCTGACCGCCGGCAACATCGACTACATCAACCTGCACGGCACCTCGACACCCGCCAACGATGCAGCCGAGGGCAAGGCCGTTGTTGCCCTTTTCGGAAACACCGTTCCCTGCAGCTCAACCAAGGGCGCCACTGGCCACACGCTGGGTGCCGCCGGGGCCGTTGAAGCGATCATCTGCGCGCTGACGCTGACCGACGGTTTCCTGCCCGGCAGCCCAGGCACCGAAAACGTCGATCCTGCCATTCCTGTTGATTACCTGCTGAAAACCCGCGACGGCAAAGTCAGGCACGCCCTGACCAACTCCTTTGGTTTTGGTGGCAGCAATTGCAGCCTGATTCTCGGGGTAGCCAAATGAGCCGCCCGCTGACCGCCTGGATCGAAGGCATCGGTTTCCTGGCCCCCGGCATGCCGGACTGGCCGACCGCCCGCGCCGTTTTGCGTGGTGAAACGCCGTTGACCGCAGCAGCCTCCGTTTTGCCAGCACCGAGCATCCTGCCCCCGGCCGAGCGGCGCCGGGCCAGCCGCGTCGTCAAGCTGACGCTGGCCATCGGCCTCGAAGGCGCCGCCCATGCCGGCACGGATGTCGCAACGCTGGCCACCGTCTTCTCCGCCTCGGGCGCCGACGGCCACAACTGCCACGCCCTTTGCGAGCAACTGGCCACCGACGACCGCCAGATTTCGCCGACCCGCTTCCACAATTCGGTGCACAACGCCGCCGCCGGTTACTGGGGCATCGCCACCGGCGCCATGGCGCCGTGCCAGGTCATTTGCGCCTACGACGCGAGCTTCGGCGCCGGCCTGATCGATGCGCTCGGGCAGGTCGTGCTCGACCGCCAACCGACTCTTCTGATCGCCTACGACAGCGAATATCCCGAGCCGCTGTTTGCCAAACGGCCGGTGCCGGACGTGGCTGGTGTTGCACTGCTTATAACTCCTGAGCGCAGTGAGCGCTCCCTTTCATCGATAACGGTGACGCCTTCGGCCGATGCTGCCGAAACGCTGCTTGATGCTGGAATGGAAGCCCTGCGCCTCTCCATTCCAGCCCTGCGCGCACTGCCGCTGCTGCAAAAACTGGCGCGCGGCGAAGCCGGCAAGGTCTGCCTCGACTACCTGCCGCCCATGCAACTGCAGGTCGACATCGGGCTGTGCTAGACAAAAACTGGATCGCCGCCCACATCCCGCATCAGGGCAACATGTGCCTGCTCGATGCGGTGACCGAATGGTCCGACGCCGCCATTACCTGTCGCTCAATCAGCCACACCGACCCGGCCAATCCGCTGCGCTCCGAAGACCGCCTGGGAGCCGCCAACGGCATCGAATACGCTGCCCAGGCCATGGCCATCCACGGCGCGCTGATTGCCGGTGACGATGCCGCACCGCGCCAGGGCTACCTGACCAGCGTGCGCGGCGTGAGCCTCCATGTCGCGCGTCTCGACGACTTGCCGGGCGAACTCGAGGTGTGCGCCGAGCGCCAGTCGGGCGACAGCAACAACATCCTCTACCAGTTCTCGCTCAAGCACGCCGGCCGCTGCCTGCTCGAGGGGCGCGCTGCCGTGGTACTCGACGCTGCGGCGCTGGGCTGAAACATCTACGGTCAACCCGAAAAAATGGCCAAAAAGGAAATGTCATGAAGCGTGCTCTCGTTACTGGCGGCAGCGGCGGCATAGGGGCAGCAATCTGCAAGCGCCTCGCCGCTGACGGCCATCACGTCATCGTCCATGCCAACCGCAGCCTTGAAAAGGCCGAAGCCGTCGTCGCCGAGATCGTCGCCGCCGGCGGTAGTGCGGAAGCCGTCGCCTTCGACGTGACCGAGCGCGCAGCGACGGCAGCGGCTCTGGAAAAGCTGCTCGAACCGGGACCGATCCAGATCCTCGTCAATAACGCCGGCATCCACGCCGACGCCGTTTTCCCCGGCATGAGCGCCGAGCAGTGGCACTCGGTCGTAGACGTCTCGCTCAACGGTTTCTTCAACGTCACACAACCGCTGACCATGCCAATGATCCGTACGCGCTGGGGTCGTATCGTCACTATTTCGTCGATTGCCGGCATCACCGGTAACCGCGGCCAGGTCAATTATTCGGCCGCCAAGGGCGCCCTGCACGCGGCCAGCAAGTCACTGGCGCTGGAACTGGCCAGCCGCGGCATCACGGTCAATGCCGTGGCGCCGGGCATCATCGCCACCGACATGATCGAAGGCAGCTTCGACGCCGAGGCGATCAAGAATCTCGTGCCCATGAAGCGCGCCGGCAAGCCGGAAGAGGTGGCCGACCTCGTCGCTTTTTTAGCCTCGGAGAGCGCTGCCTACATTTCCGGGCAGGTCATCTCGATCAACGGTGGAATGATCTGAAACCCGGCCGCCCGGCGCTAAGTGCGTCGCGAAACACGCATGAGGGCTGTCGTGCGGGACTAGAATGATGTTGCCCAAACCCTGAAGGAGGCACCGATGAATTCCCCAAATGACAGCTGCCTGAGCCTGCACGATGCTGCGCTAGCCTTGGCCACCGGGCCGGATGGGCAGCACGCGCTTGAAGTCGTCTTGGCCCACGCCATCGAGCACGGCGAACTGCACGCCAATGTGAAGCGCTGGGCGACCGAGCAATGGGAAGGCCGGCAATTACCGGGCAATATCAACCGGCTGGAAACCTATATCGAACGCGCCGAACTCGAAGCCTGGCAGGAGCGCCGCCAACCGGCCTGAGCGGATCAGCCGGCGAGCAGTTCGGCGATTTCCAGCGCGCTGGCCGGGCGAACGACGCGACCGACCTCCTGACCGTTGCGCATCAGGATGAGCGTTGGCCATAGCTTGACGCGAAATGTACGCCCAAGCCGACGACCGGGGCCGTCCTCGACCTTGATGTGGCGAAGCTCGGGCTTGGCTGTCAGGGCAGCCTCGATAAAAGGCTGCGCGCCCTGGCAATGCGGACACCAGTCGACACCGAATTCGATCAGGGCCACACCCGGCAGGGCATCAACCTCAGCCCGGTCCGGTGCTGCTTCGCTGTATTTGGCCACGTAGCTCATGTTTATCTCCTCAGGCGGAACGCTGGATCAGCGACTTCAGTTGTGCGAGCTTCGGGGCGACCATGGGCACGGTAAGCATGGTACTGACCACGGCCATGAGCAGCAGGGCGGTGAAGGTTTCGCTGGTGATGATCTGCTTGTCGAGCAGGATGTTGGCAAAAATGATCATGATCAAGGCCTTGGTTTGCAATAGCCAGCCGATGATGCTGGCTTCGCCGGGGGCCCAGTTGAGGATTTTGCCGGCGATTCGCACGCCGATCAGCTTGCCGGCCACCGAGGCGACGAGCAGCAGGGCGGCGGCAATGAATACGGCGGCACCGCCGACATCCCAGTTGGTACGCAGGCCCGTCGACAGGAAGAAGACGGGCATCACCACGAGCAGTACGTGGTGGCGCAGCAGATCCATTTTTTCCTGATCGAACCAGTCGGCCTCCATGCTTGCCCCGGCGAGGAAAGCACCGACCATGAAGTGCAGCCCGGCCCAGTCGGCGCCGAAGGAAACCACGGCCAGCCAGGTCAGCGCAACATACCAGCGGTCACGTTCGGGAATTCGCACCATGAGCCGGTGAAACAGCCAGGCAGCAATGGCGAAGGCGACGAGAAAGGCTCCCTGACGGCCGATGCGCTCCCAGTCCATGAGGATGAGCGCCAGCACGCCCCAGATGGCGATGTCGTCGAGGCTGGCGTAGCGCAGGATGCGCTGGCCGATGGGTTGGCGCAGGACGTCCAGCTTTTCCATGAGCAGGATGAGGATGGGTAGCGCCGTCACGGCACAGGCCATGCCCACACCGACGACGAATTGCCAGGTTTGCGCTTTTGGCCCCATCCAGCCGTCGACCGTGAGCATCAGCACCGCCGCGCCACATCCGAAGAATAGCGGCGTGCCGAGCGCCAGACCGGCTGTGATGCCGCTCTCGCGACGATGTACCCAGGCTTTTCGCAGGTCAAGTTCGATGCCGGCGATCATGACGAAGAGCATGACCGCCCACCAGGCAATGCCGTTCAGCGACTGGATGACCGTCGGATTGAACACGAACTGGTAGTACTCGGGTAAGGCCTTGCCGAGGATGCCGGGCCCAAGCAGGATGCCGGTGATGATCTGGACGACGACGAGCGGCGCGAAATAGTCCGTCTTCCCTAGCCGCCAGATCAGGTAGGGCACGGTAAAAATGATCGCCATGGCGATCAGGAAAATTTCGGTTGTGTTCATGTGGCGGGTGGTCTGTTGCGGTCAACCGTCAATTTTTCATGAATTCAAGGCTGCTCAGGGCTTGCGACCGAGGTACTCGCGAAAGACGCCAAAGGTGACCGAGCACGATACTTCGACGAAACCGGCCCGTCGCATGGCGTCGAGTATGGGCTCCGGTTCAAGAGCCAGCTCGATGGTGTCGCCGTAGTACTCCCAGAGCCGCTTGACGTCGGCCTGACTGCGCATCAGCCGGGCCAGGAAGGGCACCACACCGCGGATGTAGGCGCGCAGGGCGAGTTGCCCGAGCCGGCTCTCCGGGCGACTGATTTCCATGATGCAGGCGCGCCCGCCGGGGCGCAGCACGCGGCAATATTCGCTGAAGGCCTGATCGAGGTTACCGACATGGCGGAGCGCGTAACCCATGGACACGAAATCGACATGGTTGTCCGGCAGGGGAATCGATTCGGCGTAGGCCTCGATGGTCTCCACGTTAAGCTTCTTGCGCAACTCGGCCAGCATGCCGGGGGAAGGATCGAGTGCCAGCAACCGGCCACTGGGCCCGATCAGGCGCTGCCCTTCGGCGGCCACCAGGCCGGTGCCGGCCGCGACATCGAGCAGTGTCATGCCTTCTGACAGACCGTTGCGGCGCAGGACATCGCGCCGATACCAGGCGCCGCTGCCCAGGGCGGTGATGCGTTCGGCCTGATCGTAGCCGCCGGCGGCCTGGTCGAACATCGCACGCGTCGCCGCACGGCGCTCACTTTCGCCATCAAAATAGGTCTGCAGGCGAGGATCGGACTTGAGGGCTGCGTTCGGCGTGTCGGATTGGGTCATGGTGGGAATCGATCAGGATGAGGTTTGCAGTCGACGCCACGCCAGCAGCGGCAGACGAAGCAGAAAACCGAGAAAAAGCCGGGTATGCATCCAGGTCAGCAGCGTGTTGTCGCGCAGATATTTGAAATGGGAAACACCGCCCTCGTCAGCCCGGAAATAGCGCACCGGAGCGTCGATATTGATCGGGCGGACACCAGCCCAGCAGAGCCGGACGACAGCTTCCGGGTCGAAATCGAAGCGGCGCATGAAACGGTTGGCGCGCATGATCCTGATCAGCGGCATGACGGGATAGATGCGGAAGCCATAAAGCGAATCGCCGATGCCCATCCACAGCGTTTCGACATTGGCCCAGCCATTCGATATTTTGCGGCCATTGACGCGCAGCGCTGGCGCATCGGCATCGAAAACCGGTTTGCCGAGCACCATTTTGTCGGGTTCGGCCTGCGACGCGGCCATGAAGACGGGTATCAGGTCGGCTGGATGCTGGCCGTCGGAGTCCATGGTTAGCGCATGTGAGAAGCCAGCGGCTGCTGCGAGCATGAAGCCTTCGAGCACAGCGGAACCTTTGCCGCGATTTTCCGGCAGGACGATGACCTTCAGACCGTCATCGCTGGCGGCCAGCGCCTGCAGCTTTTCCGCGCTGCCGTCCGTGCTGCCATCGACCACGACCCACACCGGCGTCCATTGCGCCCGGGCGGCGCGCACGGTGTCGAGCACCTTGGGGCCGGGGTTGTAGCTGGGAATCAGCACCAGGTGGGTAGTTGAAGCGGCGGGCATGGTCAAAAGCGGTTGGCTCAAGGGTCAGACGGCGAATGCTACGGTCGACCGTAATTTTTGGCCAAATTCGAACTGAAAATAGGTGTCGAGCTCAGTGGCAAACGCTTGGACATTGGTCGGTGGCGGGAAACGGCGGCCAAGACGGACGCGACAGCTGAGCGGCAGTTCGGGGCGACGGAAAAGTGGCCAGGCCTTGCCGAGATAGGGCGTCGAAAATTCGATGAGCAAGGTCTGAATGTCGACCTTGCACCGGCTGGCGATCAGCCCGACGCTCGGCGAGCAGGTATCCACAGGGAAATTCAGGGTGCGGGAGCCTTCGGGAAAGATGACCAGGTGGGCGCCTTGCTGCAGTTCGTCACGCGCCCCAAGAATGATATCGAGCGCTGCATCGTTGCGGATGTAACGGGCCAGCCGGGCGGCAGCGCCAAACAGCAGGTTGTCCATGAGCGCTGCCTTCATGACGCAAACCGCATTCGGCAAGCGTGAGACGATCATCACGGCATCGAGCAGGGAAGGGTGGTTGGCGGCAACGATGAGCGGGCCCTGCTCACGCAGGCGGTCAATCTCGTCGAGGTCAAAACGGCAGGCGCAGAAAACGGTCAGGATGCGCAGGTAAAACCGGAAGCCCCAGGAAATCACGGCCCGACCGAGCGGCTGCGCCAGGCGGCGCGGCAGCAGGAAATTGAGGATCAGCGCGCAGGGCAGCCAGATCAGGCAAAGCACGGCCAGCGAGCCAAGACCGATGACCATGGCCAGATACTCGTAGGCCATCCACAAGGGATTGCCTGCGCGCAAACGATCAGTCATCGACCTTGACGCGGGTCGACGATTCTCCGAATACCCAGGTGAAGGCGATGCCGGCGGCAAAATAGTCTTTCTGGCGAACCAGCGGGCTGTTCTCGAACGTGGCGCCGCTCAGGTTGTCGTAACGCACGAAGCCGCCCACCCAGTATTTCGGGAAGCGCTTGGAGAGTGCGACGAGGTATTGCGTCCCGGCGTAGCCCGACCCGGCTTCATAGGCCGGGCGGTCGGCGGTCGCATATTGCGGAGCGACCGTGTAGTAATACGCGTGCTGGCGCTTGTCACCAAACAGCGGACCGGCCAGCATGCCGAGATTCCAGCCACCCATGCCGGGGATGTCGGTGATATCCATGTTGAGCTTGGGATGGAAGACCCAGCCGATACTCCTGGGCGAACCTTCGACCGTGATGGCGGTGCGAAGGGGAAGCAGCAGCTTGACGAAGCGGGCACGGTTCTCGGAACGCCAGAAGGTGACGTCCATTTGAGGACCGATCTCGAAGGTGCCCTTGAGGTCGGGCATGCCGGTGCGTGCCGTGATGTTGTCGCTGCTCACCGGCGGCGAGAGCGCCAGGCTGACGGTCAGGTCGACCCGGTCCGAATCGAAGAAACTGCCACGGATACCCTGACGGTCAGCCTTGAAAAAATCGCCGTGGTAAGTGAAATGCGGCACCGGAAGCAGGAAGTTGTGGGTCTGGTCCGAGCCACGATAGGACGGGAAACTGAAGGCCGCCAAACCGGCACCCAGTTCCCACAGCGGCTGGTCGCCGGCTGCCTGCGCAGAAGCCGTCATGGCAAACAGCCCCAGCGCGGCCAGCGCACCCTTGCTCCGATTATTCGACATGGCCATCAACCCCCCTCCAGCGAGTGCGAGGCGAACGCCTCTATTTCAAGCAAAAGATCGTGCCGGCAAATATCCGCCTGCAGGAAGACAATCTCAACCTTGCCGAGCAGTCGCCCCAGCGTTTCGCGAATGACCCTGAAATCGCCAGCCTGACGGACATAAACGCGATAGCTCAGCTCGCCCAGCGAAAACGGTGCGGTGCGGCACTGGCGGTTTGCTTCGGCGATCACCGCATTGATGTTGGCTGTCGACTCGCGGCATTGGCCGGCGACATCTCCCGGCGAGACGGTCTCATGCCCGATGATGCTGGCCGTCCCCGAGATGAACAGAATCTCCTGCCCGTCCGGGTACGCCAAAGCGCCGCGGGAAAATGTCGGGCTGCGCGGGCCGTAGTCTGGCGGATAGTTGTAGGCGCTAACCTGGCGCGGGTTTTCCAGCGGCACGGCTGGCGTCGTTCCGGCCATGAAGGCGATGCTGAGCGGACTGCCGGCCAGGCCAATGGCACACGCAGCCGGCACGTTGCCGGTGGCACCGCGATTGCCTTTGAGAAAGGCTTCCTGTCGGCCGACATTGAACTGGCGGTAACGCTCCAGCCCGTGCGTTTCGAGATTGATCGCAGCGAGGTAATTCCATACCCGCCACAAATGGGGCACTCGTTCGGCGTCGAGCAGCCTGAAAATTCGGCTGTACGATTCTTCACTGGCCGCTTGTAACCGGGAGCAACCGGGCGCAGCATCAAAATCGGCTTCGTCGACTTCAAGGACACCATAGAGGAGTCCATCCACCCGGCGCCACGCAATACCCTCGCGGTAGCCGGAAGTCACTGGCTGGTCTGTCACCCAGGTTTCACGAATCGCGGCGGACGTCGCGCCAAGTAGCGGTGCAAAAACCCGCTGCACGGGCCAGCCTGGAACAGCGCCACTGGGTGACTCGCCTACCAACGCACCACCGAGTTCGTTGCTGGTTTCACGTGAAACCGCAAACGGCGAGGAAACGAACCGGAGGGCCACTATGCGTTGTAAACGACGTTGTCGTCGACCTTGCGAATGTTGAAACGCCGACGTTTCCAGCCCATGAACGCTTTTCTCGGCTGCAGGATGTTGGCCAGATAGTAGATGATCTTGAACACCCGTATGGATGACCAGATCGGTGTCTTGCCGAAAATATCGCCGGCCAGCATGGATAGTACGGCTTCCTTGGTGCGGAAGTAGTTGCGCGGCCCCATGAAGAACTCACGCATGATCGGATTGGTCACCCGATAGATGAACCACGAAAATTCCTTCGGCCCGTGTTTCATGAGCGCATCGAAGCGTTTGAGCGCTGCCGGCGCCCTGGCTGGGTTCCGCAGGCAGGTATCGATGGCTTCGGCCGCGATCACCCCACTGTTCATGGCAAGCAGGACACCGGATGAGAAGACCGGGTCGATGAAGGCGTAGGCGTCACCAAGCATGACGTAGTTGTTGCCGTGGTTGCGTTCGGAGACATAGGAGAAATTGCCGGTTGCCTCAACTTCATTCACCAGAACCGCGTCGTTCAGGCGCTCTTTCAGTTTCGGGCAAAGGGCAAAGCCATCAAGCAGGAATTGCTCAAGGCTACGCTCGCCCTTGCTCTTCATGTAGTAGGGCCAGGTCACCATCCCGATGCTGGTAATGTCGTTCTGCATCGGGATGAACCAGAACCAGCCATGTTCAAACCAAAAAATGCTGATGTTGCCCTCGGACTGTCCTTCGTGACGCCGAGCGCCCGAAAAATGGCCGTAGATGGCAGAGCTATTGTGCTTTGGGTTGCGGTGCTTGATCTGGAAACGGTTGGCCAGAAAGGTGTCGCGACCGGAAGCATCGACGACGAAGCGGGCCTGCCACTCGGTTTCACGACCGTCGTCGTGCATGGCGCGGACGGTCGCAGTATTGTCCGGCAGAAAATCGACGGCCTTGGCCTTGCAGCCTTCATGGACTTCGACACCTTTCTTCGCCGCGTTGCGGATCAGGATGGTATCGAACTGGTCGCGCTTGACCTGATAGGCGTGGGGCATGGACTTGTCCCAAGCCTCGGCAAAGACGAAGACCGACGACTCTTCATGATTCGGCGAAACAAACTCGGCGCCCGGCTTGTACATGCCGATGGCCTTTACTTCCTCGGCAATGCCCATGCGCTCGAAGAGCGGCAAATTGGCCGGCAACAGGGATTCACCGATATGAAAGCGCGGGTGATGCGCCTTTTCGAGCAACACCACCTTGTAACCTCTTTCGGCGAGCATGGGCGCCACGGTGCAACCGGCCGGCCCACCGCCAATGACCAGCACGTCACACTGTTTTCGTTCCGCTCCCTGCGTTTGTTCCATCCTGAAAACCCTTATTTTTTCTCTGTGGCCACGACGAATTATTTGCCCTTGTAGGTCATGTAGCCCACGGTCTCGGAATGGCCGTCGATCTTGCTGACGCTCCCCTTGGCCCAATACACGTAGTAGGGGCCGAAGCTCGACCACCAGTAGCGCCAGTAGGGGGCATCCAGCTTGGGATTTTCGTTGGTTTGCGGATGGCCAACCGCCATGATGACCTGTTCCCTGGTCATACCTTTCATGAGCTGGCCCTTGGCGATAGCAGCGCGCACGGCTGGCGAATACTTGGCCATCTTGGCCTTTGGATCTTCTAGAACGACCAGCTTGTTGACCCATTGCTCGGTCGTTTCGTCAGCCCGGCCATAATCGTGACCGAGCCGGTAGGCCTTGCCTTCGACGTCTATGTTGGCGCGATAGCCATCGATTTTCAGTACGCGAATCGGTGTACCAGCCGGGATGAACGGTAACTGGGCCAGGTTCGAATCACTGATCCAGTCGCCCGAATAATGCAGGTTGCAGCAGGCATAACCAGTGCGGAGCGCTGCGTCTTTCTTGACCTCGGCTGTCGGTTTGCCGTCTTCCGGCTTGGCTTCATTGCCCTTGCAGGCACCCAAAGCCACGACGACGCAGGCTGCTGCGGTCAACCGGAAAAAACGGCCAAAAATGAAATGTTCTTTCATGTCGGTG
Organism: Dechloromonas sp.; assembly: GCA_016790815.1. Classification (GTDB taxonomy): domain Bacteria; phylum Pseudomonadota; class Gammaproteobacteria; order Burkholderiales; family Rhodocyclaceae; genus Azonexus. The sequence continues at coordinate 16,942 of JAEUOG010000032.1, read as the reverse complement.
CCTCCCCGATGCCTATGACGAAAAAAGGGATTATACCGCTGCCTGCGCGGCAGGCGGCGTACAGCATGCTGATGACTCATAGACTACCGGAATGATCTGCTTGGCCGCATCGCGCCGGGTCAGTTTGACCGGCGACAGCGAGACGATGTTGTCGATCAGCAATTCAGTCGACAGCTGTGGTTTGAGGCCAAGCGGCTGACGTGGATGCAGCTTGAATTCGCGGGCGGCCTTTTCCAGTTGTTCCTTGTTGGAACTGAAGTAACGCGCGGCGGCGATAGTCTCCGGCAGATGCTTGAGGACGTGCCACAGACTCCAGCGGTGCTGCCACAAGCGCTTGGCAAAACGACGCTGATAGCCCTTGCTGTCGTAGAAGCGCTTGATGTGCCAGTTGTACAGCGCATCCATTTCTTCCCGAGACTTGAAGCCTTCCGGCAGATATACGAAATTCAGACAGTTCATCAGGCGCCAGTCCTCGACGAAATCGCCGGTCGGATCGTTGATGCACTCATCCCAGATCGGCGCTCCGTGCAGCGGACTGAACTTGGTCATGTTCATTTCATCGAGACCGAGCGACAGGATGAAATCGCTCGTCGTGCGCACCGTTTCCGGCGTCTCACCCGGCATGCCGAAAATGAACAGACCCTTGGCACGCAGACCAGCCGCATGGATGGAACGAACAGTCTCGCGCACCGCTTCCAGCGTAACGCCTGCCTTGTGGCGCTCCATCATTTCCGGATCAGCTGACTCGATGCCGATCGACACCATGAGCGCGCCAGCCTTCTTGAGCTTGGCCAGCATGTCATCCGAGGTGTGGCCGGCCCGGATGGCACAGTTGAACTGCATGCCAAGCGGGTTTTCGATCAACAACTCGCACAGATCGAGGACGCGTTGTTTTTTTGCCGTAAACAGATCGTCGTACATGTTGATATGCCAGACACCGAAGTTGTCCCGCAAATACTTCATGTGATCGTAGATGTACTGGGGCGAATTGGTCTTGTAAGCCCGTTCGAACACAGTGCGGTCACAGAATGAACAGGTGTACGGACAGCCACGCGATGTGATCATCGTTGCGCCATGGCGTTTTTCATAGGCAAACAACGGCAGATGGTAGGCGTGCGGAAAACCAGCCAGCTTTTCGTAAGCCGGGAAGGGCAGCTCGTCCAGACTGGTGATGCGGTCGCGGCGCGGATTAGCGACGATACGCCCGGTTTCGTTGCGCCAGATCAGGTTGCCTATCGACGCCAGTGGCTTGCCATCTGCCAATTCCAGCATGGCGCCTTCGCCTTCGCCGATGACCAGGTAATCAATTTCAGGAAATTTTTCGAGGATAGGCGCACCCAGCGAAGAGACATGGACGTTGCCGAAAACGATCTTGATTTCCGGGCGACGCTCCCGGATGAAAGCAGCAATTTCGAAAGCATCCATGAAACCCGACGTGGTCGCCGAAAAACCGACCATTTCGGGATTGGTAGCCAAAACGATCTCGGCATTTTCAGCAGTCGTCGGTGGCGCATAAGGCCCTAGGCAATCATGCAATTGCACACTGTGACCAAATTTTTCCAACCAACTCGCCAGTTGCATGATGCCGATCGGTGGCATGCGATTGGCCAGCACCGAGAAATCCGGTTGACCGGGCACAAAATTGAAGCCAGCGGGATGAACAAGCGTGACGCGCATCTGGTTTCCTCAAACGAAGTAGCTGAATTTTATTAGAAATATCCCGTTCACTTCAGTTCCGGAAAAAGTATTACGAAACTCTGAACGTATCCCACGTCAGTTTCACGATCAAGACAACGACCATGACCTGAAACAGCTGACGAATGAACCCGCTGCCATATTTCAGCGCGAGTCGTGTGCCCACCGTCGAGCCAGTCAAATTCGCTACTGCCATGGCGGCTGCCACCAAGGGCAATACGTAGCCCTCGGGCAAAAAATAGCCCAAGGCAGCCAGGTTGGTCGCCACGTTAACCACTTTCGCCCCGGCCGACGCATGAAGAAAGTCGAAACCGAAGAAACGGACAAACAGGAAAATCAGGAAGCTTCCCGTTCCAGGCCCGAAAAAACCATCGTAAAACCCTATCAACCCTCCAAGTAGCACCGAGTAGATCAGCTCACGTTGCCCCGTATACGCCGGCCGATGCAGCAAGCCGAAATCCTTTCGTCTCACGGTGTAGACCGCAGCGAAAACCAGCAGCATAAGGATCAGAGGCCGAACGACATCTTTTGGCAACCAGGCAACGGTGGCTGCACCAGCGTAGGAAAAAGCGAAAGCAGCCAGCGCAGCCGGCAGGACAGTTCGCCATGGCATCACGATCTGTCGGGCATAACGCCAAGTGGCATTGGCCGTACCCACCACACTCGCGCATTTGTTGGTACCAAACAGGGTTGCGGCAGACTCCCCCGGATAGACAACTAAAAGTGACGGAATCTGGATCAAACCACCGCCACCGACGACTGCGTCGACGACACCAGCGATGAGGGCCGCAGACAACAAAACCAATATTTCCGGTGTGAAGAAGTCCAAGCTATGGATCCAGAATCAAAGTCAGCGTGGCGTGTACGGTTTTTGGTAATAACTATATGTAAACCAACTAATGAGAATAACTTGACAATACATCTGTGGATAAAATAAATTAATTACATAAATTCAGTATCTTAAATACTGATAGTTGCACTTGGCAAGCTGCTGTTTTGCCTGTGGATGAATTCCGGATAGTTTTAAGAATTCAAAAAATATTCGACTTGCACACATTTGCCGGACAGCTTGTTCACAGGTTTATGTACACCCAGGCAACAGCTTATTTTCCGATGCAGAATCGACTGAAAATGACGCCGAGAAGGTCGTCGGCGGTGAATTCTCCAGTGATCAGCCCGAGTGATTGTTGTGCCAGCCGGAGTTCTTCGGCAAAAAGCTCGAGTGCAGGAAGCTTTCCTTCAACCACATTTCGTGCGCCAGCGATGTGTTCCTGTGCATCGGACAGGGCCCGAAGATGGCGCTCGCGAGCGATGAATACATCTTCAGTCTGATGCCAGCCGGCAATGCGCAGCAATTCCTGACGCAGCAGGTCTATGCCTTCGCCGGAGCGTGCTGAAAGTGAAATTGCGGTAGTGTCCGGTTCATCGTGACGTTCCGCCGTAGCACCAGACAGGTCGATCTTGTTGTAGATGGTGACCCGTTTAAGGCGCTCCGGGAGTCTGACGAGAATTTCCTTATCGGCTGCACTGACACCAGTTCTGGCATCAACCAGCAGGAGCACCGCGTCAGCCCGTTCAATTTCTTGCCAACTCCGGGCAATACCGATCTTTTCAACTTCGTCTTCGGTTTCCCGAAGGCCGGCGGTATCGATGATGTGGAGCGGAATTCCCTCAATCTGGATGGTCGACCGCAAGGCATCGCGCGTCGTGCCGGCAATGGGCGTCACGATAGCCAGATCGTCACCAGCCAGTCGGTTAAGCAGCGAGGACTTGCCAACATTCGGCTGCCCGGCAAGAACGACGTGCAGGCCTGTTTGTAGCAGTTTTCCCTGGCCTGCACGGTCGAATATCTGCGCCAGCTTGAGTTGAAGTGTTTCCAGACGACCAAAGGCATTCGCCGCCTTGAGGAAATCGATGTCTTCTTCCGGGAAATCCAGCGTCGCCTCAACCAGCATGCGCAGGTTGATCAGTTCGTCATTGAGTTCGCCAATCGCGCGTGAAAACTCGCCTTGCAAGGAACGGACGGCAGAACGCGCGGCGCTGCTTGTGGCGGCATCAATCAGGTCGGCGACAGCCTCGGCCTGGGCCAGATCCATTTTTCCGTTGAGGAAGGCACGGCGACTGAATTCACCGGGTTCGGCCAGCCTTGCACCAAGGTCGAGGCAACGGGCGAGCAGCATCTGCATGACCACCGGGCCACCATGACCCTGCAGTTCGAGAACGTCCTCGCCGGTAAAGGAGTGGGGATTCGGGAAAAACAGCAGAATTCCGCTGTCGACCGTAGCACCGTCGGCCGCCTTGAAATCGGCCAGTGTTGCGTAACGCGGCTTGGGTGTCTTGCCGGTCAGCGCAAAAGCAAAGGGCAGCAAATTGCTGCCCGAAATGCGGATGACGCCGACACCACCACGGCCCGGGGCCGTAGCGATGGCGGCGATGGTGTCAGATTTCACACCTTAGGCTTTGGCGTCGTTGGCAGCCTTGCCGCCAGCGTCGATGAGCCGCGTGATCTGCCACTGCTGGGCAATGGAGAGCACGTTGTTGACCACCCAGTAAAGCACCAGACCGGCCGGGAACCAGAAGAACATGAAGCCGAAAATCAGCGGCATGGCCATCATGACCTTGGCCTGAATCGGATCCGGCGGCGTCGGGTTGAGCTTGGTCTGAATGAACATCGACGCCATCATGATGATGGGCAGGATGTAATAGGGGTCAGGCGAAGCCAAGTCCTTGATCCACAGGGTCCATGGCGCATCGCGCATTTCAACGGCACCGAGCAGCACCCAGTAGAGCGCGATGAAAACCGGAATCTGGACCAGGATAGGCAGGCAGCCACCCAGCGGATTGACCTTCTCCGTCTGGTACATCTTCATCATTTCCTGGTTCATGCGCTGCTTGTCGTCCCCAAAACGCTCTTTCAGCTGCATCAGGCGCGGCGTCAGAACCTTCATCTTGGCCATCGAGCGATATGATGCTGCGGACAGCGGGAAGAAAATGGCCTTGATGATGATGGTCAGAATGACGATGGCCCAGCCCCAGTTGCCAACCAGCTTGTGTATGGCTTCCAGCGCCCAGAAAATCGGCGCGGCGACCACTGTCAGCCAGCCGTAGTCGACGACGAGGTCGAGACCTTCGGCTATCTGCTTGAGTGCTGTCTGTTCCTGCGGACCGGCATACAGGCTGACCGACGCTTCACCCTTGGCCCCCGGCGCAATTTCGGCAACCGGAACGATCACACCGGTCTGGAAAACATTGCTGCCTTCGACCTTGCGCATGTAGAACTCACGCTGTGTCTTTTCCTTGGGAACCCAGGCTGCCACAAAGTAGTGCTGGACCATGGCCAGCCAGCCATTGTCGGCCGTCTTGGCAAACTTGGCCTTGTTCTCGGCAATCGCGCTGAAGTCGATCTTCTGGTACTTCTCCGCGTCGGTAAACACGGCCGGGCCGGTAAAGGTCGACACCATGGCCGTTTCACCAGCCGGTGCAACGTCGTCGCGCTGTAACTGGAAGTACGCATGCGGTGCAATGGCCTTGTCGCTGCCGTTGATAATTTCCCAGGCGACATCAATCTGATATGAACCGCGTTTGAAGGTGAGAATCTTGGCAACCTTCAATCCATTCTGATCCGTAGATTCCAGGCGCAGTTTCAACTCATTCGCGCCATCGGCCAGTGTCGTGGCGCCCTCAACACGCTTGAAAACCGAACGATGTGTCGGCAAACCTTCGCCGATCAGTCCGGCCTGGGCCTGATATTGGTGCTTGGCATCGAACAGGACGAAGGTCTTTTCCTTGTTGTCATGTTCCTTGTAGCGGAGCAGTTCAAGGGCAACCACATCGCCGCCCTGAGCGGAAACGGTGGCCTTCAGCAGGTCGGTCGTGATCGTGAACGTCTCGGCCGTCGAAACCGGCGCAGAGACAACAGGCGCAACGGGGGATCCCTTGGGCTGCAGCGAAGCAGACGGGACCGGCGCGGCACTGCCGGCGGGGGTTGTAGCCACCGCATCGGCGGCTGGCTTTGGCTGGTTGTACTTCTGCCAGTTTTCCCACAGCATGAAGCTGGAGAAAGTGAAGATCAAAACCAGTATCAGGCGTCGAGTATCCATGAACAGCCTACAAAAGAATTCTTGAATCAGGGTACAGGATCATACCCACCAGGATGCCATGGGTGGCAACGACCGACTCTTTTCAAGCCCAGCCAGCCACCCCGGAAGGCGCCATATTTCTGTACTGCTTCCACCATGTATGACGAGCAACTCGGTACATGACGGCAACTGCGTCCGAGGAAGGGACTGATCGCATACTGATAGATGCGAACCAGACCAATCACCAGATACTTCATCATTCTTCCCGCTTGGGCCGAGGCCGTTGCAGTTTGTTCAACAGGGCCAGGAAATCCTCAGCCAGCAGCTTGCTGTCGAGCGGCGAGGGTTTCGCTGCCAGCCTGATGACAAGATCGACAGCCGGCAAGCCAGACAATCGTAGCCGGAACTGCTCGCGAACCACACGCTTGACCTTGTTGCGGTCGACTGCCCGCTTGAGCAGTTTTTTGGCAACGACAAGGCCCAGCCTTGGTTCAGTAATTCCTTCGGGACGCGGTTGATAATGCAGCATCAGCAACTTGCCTCGAATAGCCCTCCTGAAACCAAAAACGGATGAGAACTCATCCGTTTTTGTCAGGCGATAGCGTCGGGCGAAGGTTTGTTCCACCTCGCCGAACGTCCGGTTTATACGGCCAGACGCGTGCGACCCTTGGCGCGGCGAGCAGCAATGACTGCACGGCCACCCTTGGTGCGCATACGGACCAGGAAGCCATGGGTGCGCTTGCGGCGCACGACCGACGGTTGATACGTGCGTTTCATGTTGTAATCCCTTGATGTGCGAAGAAAAACGCGTGATTACACCCTGTTTGATGGTGTTCTGTCAAGATCAATTATTTTCCAAAGCTGTGGATAACTTCTCTGATGGGGGGTAGAATCTTGGCTTCGCTGGTCGCCGTCCGGCCATCAGCAAAATCAAAAAACGATTTTCAAATCAAGTATCTAATAACCGCCATCGAGATCAAATCCGAATGCGCGGGGTGGAGTGTTTTCGTCAATGGCCGGTTTCTGGGAATCCTGTTTGCAGCGCTTCGAGCAGGAATTGCCCGCGCAGCAATTCAACACCTGGATCAGGCCCTTGCGGCTCGAAGGCGAAACCACGGCTCTGGAAGATGGCCTGCGCCTTGTTGCGCCGAACACGTTCATTCTGAAGTGGGTACGTGATCGCTACCTGACCCGTATCGAAGAATACAGCCGTAGCTTTTTCTCCGGCCCGGTCAGCATCGCGCTGGTCATTGGCAGTGGAAAAGCATCCAGCCGTGTCGAAACCAGCGGCGATGCGGGCGAAAAATCAGCCGCCAAGGCGACCGAAGGTAAAGAAAAGAAGCCCCAGGCGCCAGAAAAGCCGCGTGCAAAGAGCGGAAATTACGAAAAATCGCGGCTCTTCCAGTCTTTCACCTTTGACAATCTGGTGGTCGGCAAGGCCAACGACTTGGCACGTGCCGCAGCGGTCCAGGTGGCAAACAATCCCGGTGGTGCCTACAACCCACTGTTTATCTATGGCGGTGCCGGCCTTGGCAAGACCCACCTGATACACGCCATCGGCAATGCCATCGTTGCCGAAAATCCCGAAAAGATCGTTCGCTACGTTCACGCCGAGGACTATTACTCGGACGTCGTGCGTGCCTACCAGCAAAAATCCTTCGATACTTTCAAGCGCACCTATCGTTCGCTCGATGTGCTGTTGCTCGATGATGTCCAGTTTTTCAATGGAAAGAATCGATCTCAGGAGGAGTTCTTCTTCCTGTTCAATGCGCTGATCGAAGCCCGCAAGCAGATCATCATCACTTGCGATACCTATCCGAAGGACATCAACGGCTTGGATGACCGTCTGGTCACTCGCTTCGACTGGGGTCTGACGGTCCAGATCGAGCCGCCGGAACTGGAAATGCGCGTCGCCATTCTGAAGAAGAAGGCTGAAGCGGAAGGTATCCATCTTGATGACGAGGTTCCGTTCTTCATCGCCAAGCATTTGCGTTCCAACGTCCGCGAACTTGAAGGTGCTTTGAAGAAAGTGCTCGCCTACTCATCCTTTCATGGTCGCGCCATCGCGCTCGACCTGACCAAGGAAGCACTCAAGGACGTCATTGGTTCGGCGCGAAATGTCGGTATCGACAATATCCAGAAAACTGTCGCCGATTACTACAAGATGAAGGTTGCCGAACTGTTCTCCAAAAAACGCACTCGGGCCATAGCCCGTCCGCGTCAGGTGGCCATGTGGCTGTGCCGGGAAGTGACGTCACACAGCTTCCCGGAAATTGGCGATGCCTTTGGCGGCCGTGATCACACGACGGTCATTCATGCCGTCAAAACAATCGACAGCCTTCGCCTCAAGGAAAACGAACTCAACCATGACCTGCATGTGTTGCTGCAGGTATTGAAAGGATGAGGCTGTCGATAAGTCTGTGGAAAAGCTGTGCGTCAATTGTGAATCATATGGAATTACCCACTTTGTGGGAAAATTGTTCGGATTTCACCCACAGGCAACTCAGTCGTATTCGCAGACCGTAAAATTTGAAGCAATCATCTGAAATAAAACGAATATTTTCAGTTATTCACAGAATTGTTCCCGATATAGTCTACTTAGGAATTTAATTTATGGTTCTTATCAAAACCCAAAGAGACACGCTTCTGGCCCCGCTGCAGTCGGTATCGGGAATTGTCGAGCGTCGTCATACGCTGCCTATCCTGTCCAATGTGTTGCTGGAAAAGAAGGGTGATCGTCTGACCTTGCTGGCCACCGACATCGAAATCCAGATCACGACGAGTACCGAAGGTGCCGGCGGTGATGGCGACGGTGCGGTGACTGTGGGTGCCCGCAAGCTGCAGGAAATCCTGCGTTCGCTGCCGGATACCACCGAAGTCAGCCTGGTTCTCGAAGACAAGCGCCTGCTTGTTCGTGGCGGCAAGAGTCGGTTCAGCCTGCAGACACTGCCGGCCGACGATTTCCCGCGCATGACGGTCAATGAAGGTGAAACCAAGCAGTTTTCAATGTCGCAAAAGGCTTTCCGGCAACTGATCAGCAAGACCCAGTATTCGATGGCAGCGCAAGACGTGCGTTACTACCTGAACGGTCTTTTGTTGCTGGTCGAAGGCAAGGAACTGCGTGCCGTGGCGACCGATGGTCACCGTCTGGCCTACGCCAGCGTCGAGATTGATACCGATCTGCCACGTCAGGAAATGATCCTGCCACGCAAGACAGTTCTTGAGCTGAACCGCCTGCTGCTCGACAACGACGATGCGCTGAACATCACCTTGACCCCGAACCAGGTGCGTTTCGCCTTCGGCTCCGTGGTGCTGGTTTCCAAGCTGATCGACGGCAAGTTCCCCGATTACGAACGCGTTGTTCCGGCCACCTTGAAGAATCACATGAAGGTTGGCCGTCAGACGCTGATGCAGGCCATGCAGCGCGCCGCCATTCTGACCAACGAAAAATTCCGTGGGGTTCGCGTCGTGCTGGGCGAAAACAGCCTGAAGCTGATCGCTGCCAATGCCGAGCAGGAAGAAGCTGTCGAAGAAATCGAGGTCGATTACAACGGTGATGCCATCGACGTTGGGTTCAATGTTGGCTATCTGCTGGACGTGCTGAACAACATCCACGCCGACGAAATTCAGTGGAGTTTCAACGACGCCAATTCCAGCGCCCTGATCACCCTGCCGGGCAACGACCGCTTCAAATATGTCGTGATGCCGATGCGCATCTAGAAACCAAAGCAGCAATCGAACAAAGGTCAGCCCGCCGGGCTGGCCTTTTGCAGTTTCACGTGGAACACAAAGCATGAGCGAAGAAAATACGCCAATGAGCAGCCCCCCGGACGCCCCATCACCGGCCTACGGTGAATCCAGCATCCAGATCCTCGAAGGCCTGGAGGCCGTCCGCAAGCGGCCGGGCATGTACATCGGCGACACCTCGGACGGTACCGGCCTGCATCATCTGGTCTTCGAAGTCGTCGACAACTCGATCGACGAGGCACTGGCCGGGCATTGCGACGACATCATCGTCACCATCCATACCGACAATTCGATTTCCGTCATCGACAACGGCCGGGGCATCCCGACCGGGGTCAAGATGGACGACAAGCACGAGCCGAAGCGCTCGGCTGCCGAAATCGCGCTGACTGAACTGCACGCCGGCGGCAAGTTCAACCAGAACTCGTACAAGGTGTCCGGCGGTCTGCACGGCGTTGGCGTTTCCTGCGTCAATGCGCTGTCGAAGTTCCTGCGCCTGACCATCCGTCGCGACGGAAAGAAGCACTTCATGGAATTTTGCCGTGGTGTGCCGGTCGACCGTAGCATTGAGGTCCGCGACGGCTTCGAAGTGTCGCCGCTGAAGATCATCGGCGATACCGAAAAGCGCGGTACCGAAGTGCACTTCCTGGCCGATGACGAAATCTTCGGTCACGTTGAATTCCACTACGAAATCCTCGCCAAGCGCCTGCGCGAACTGTCCTTCCTGAACAACGGCGTTTCCATCAAGCTGGTCGACCAGCGTGCCGGCAAGGAAGAACTCTTTGCCTTTGCCGGTGGCGTGCAGAGCTTCGTCGAGTACATCAACCGCACCAAGTCGGTCCTTCACCCGAACATTTTCTACTCCGCCGGCGACGCCAAGGTGGGTCAGGGTGCAGCCGATTCCGCCATCACCATCGGCGTCGAAGTGGCGATGCAGTGGAACGATTCCTACCAGGAACAGGTGCTCTGCTTTACCAACAACATTCCGCAGTCGGATGGGGGTACCCACCTGACTGGCCTGCGCGCCGCGATGACCCGCGTCATCAACAAGTACATCGACGAAAACGAGATCGCCAAGAAAGCCAAGGTCGATATCGCCGGTGACGACATGCGCGAAGGCCTGGCCTGCGTGCTGTCGGTCAAGATGCCCGATCCCAAGTTCGCCTCGCAGACCAAGATGAAGTTGGTCTCGTCGGAAGCCCGCGCCGCGGTCGAAGAAGTCGTTGCCCAGAAGCTCGCCGACTTCCTGCTCGAACGTCCGGTCGATGCCAAGATGATTTGCGGCAAGATCGTCGAAGCCTCGCGGGCCCGCGAAGCCGCCCGCCGCGCCCGTGAAATGACGCGCCGCAAGGGTGTGCTCGACGGCGTCGGCCTGCCCGGCAAGCTGGCCGACTGCCAGGAAAAAGACCCGGCGCTGTGTGAAATCTACATCGTCGAGGGCGACTCCGCCGGCGGCTCTGCAAAGCAGGGCCGTGACCGGAAGTTCCAGGCTATCCTGCCGCTGCGCGGCAAGGTGCTCAACGTCGAAAAGGCCCGTTTCGACAAGCTGATCTCGTCCGAGCAGATCGTCACGTTGATCACCGCGCTCGGCACCGGCATCGGCAAGGACGATTTCAACGTCGAAAAGCTGCGTTACCACCGCATCATCATCATGACCGACGCGGACGTCGACGGTGCGCACATCCGTACCCTGTTGCTGACGCTGCTCTATCGCCAGATGCCCGAGCTGATCGACCGCGGCTACGTCTATATCGCCCAGCCGCCGCTCTACAAGGTCAAGCATGGCAAGACAGAGCGCTACCTGAAGGATGACCTCGAATACAACCAGTTCCTGCTCAGCATGGCGCTCGACGAAGCTGTCCTGACACCACGCGCCGGCGCCGAGCCGATCACCGGCCCGGCGCTCGAGGGGCTGGCCCGTTCCTGGCTGGCTACCGAAGCGGTCATTGATCGCCTGTCGCATCTGATCAATCCGGAAGTGCTCCAGTCCATCGTTCGCCACAACATCGCGATTGACCTGTCCAGCGAAGAAAACACGCGCACCAGTGCCGAACGCATCGCCGGATTCATCCCGGCCGGAACGCGCATGGTGCCGAAGTTTGACGATATCCAGGAACGCTGGATATTGCGCGTTGAGCGCATGCACCATGGCAATCTGAAGGTCGGCCTGATCGACGAAGATCTGCTGTTGTCCGGCGATTTCATCCAGTTGCGTCGTACGGCTGAAACGCTCGCCGACATGTTCGGCGCCGGCGGTTTCATGGCGCGCGGCGAGAAAAAGCAGGTTGTCACCAATTTTGGCGATGCCATGAAGTGGCTGCTCAACGAAGTCGAGCGCGGTATCAGCAAGCAACGCTATAAAGGTCTCGGCGAAATGAATCCCGACCAGCTCTGGGAAACGACCATGGATCCGAAGGTCCGCCGTCTGCTGCGCGTGCAGATCGATGACGCCATTGCTGCCGACGAGATCTTCACGACTCTCATGGGCGAAGATGTCGAGCCGCGTCGGGCCTTCATCGAAACCAACGCCCTGAGTGCCCGGGTCGATATCTGATCGGCCTTTGTTGTCGGGAAATCAGTACGGAAAAGGCTCCATCGGGAGCCTTTTCCATTTCGGGTGAGAGGTTTGGCATGCGGGTAGTGATTCAGCGGGTCAAGGAAGCCAGTGTTGCGGTCGACCGGCAAATTTGCGGAAAAATCGAATCGGGTTTGCTCGTCCTCGCCGGTTTTGAAGCGGATGACAGTGCAGCCGATCTTGACTGGATGGCCGGGAAGATCATTCGCCTGCGGCTTTTTGCCGATGAGAATGGGGTGATGAATCGGAGTGTTGTGGAGGCTGGCGGCGAGATTCTGGCCGTCTCGCAATTCACGCTTTATGCCTCGGTCAAAAAGGGTAATCGGCCGTCGTGGAACCGCGCGGCGCGTGGCGATGTATCGCAGCCCCTGTTTGAGCAATTTGTCGCCAAGCTGTCTGCTGATCTGGGCAGGCCCGTGGCAACCGGAATATTTGGCGCAGATATGGCGGTGAGTCTGGTCAACGACGGGCCGGTTACCGTGACCATCGATTCCAAGGCGCCGGAATAAGGCAATTCAGGCCTTTTTGAAAGCCTGCTGGAGTCGGGTTATTCCGTCCAGACCGCCAAGGGGCAGACTGATGTCCGTGGTCGCATCGGGCACCTCCGGCTCGGCCGGATTGATGCGAATGAGCCTGCCGCCGCAGTTTTCGGAAAAGTGGCGAACTGTCGAGATATTCGTCCCGGCGCCAATTTCGATGCAGACCAGATTCTCCACTGTCCGGAGCCATTGCTGCAGGCGCTGGTATTGTGCTGTCGTGCGCCGGTCAAGCCAGCCCCAGTCGCCGAACATCAGGATGTTCGGGCGGGCCAGCGCGCCGCAGTGGGGGCAGTGAGGCAGATCTCCCACCAGCCGACACTGATCGCGGTCGATATCCGGATGGAAATCCCCGGCTGACCAGATGTGCTGACCGCAGTCTTCGGTGCATTGCAGGTGATGGATCGAGCCGTGTATCTCGCAGACCGTGTCTGGAGAATAGCGGGCTTTCTGGAACTGCCCGTCGACGTTGCTGGTGAAGGCGCGAATGCCCTGCGGCATCGCTTTCGCCATGTCGAGCAACAGGCCGAATCCGGCGTGCGGTTCGGTACGCCGATAGAGGTCAAGGCGATGGCCGTAGAAGCCCCAGGCGAGGCGCGGATTGCTTTCGAAAGCAGCGGGATTGGCGATGGACTCGAAGGCGATTCGGGCGCGACCGAGTGCCGGATAGACCGACCAGAAACCACCAGGCCCACGAAAATCAGGCAAGCCGGAGTCGATGCCCATGCCGGCACCGCTGGTGACCAGCAGGCCGTCCGCTTTGGCCAGCGCGGCCGCGGCACGACTCAGCCTGTCGGCAAGGTCACGGGACAACGCTCATCTCCGGCGCGGAGCCGATGAACTCCAGCCTTTTTTGCAGGCCTTCGGTGACGAAAATCCGGTTGCTGCGGTCAACCCGCAGAACCAGCCCGATTTTCATCTTGCTGGCCATCTCGCGCCAGTTTTCCGGGCCTGCGATGAAAATTGGTTTGGATGCGGCGTCGGACAGGGTGCCGGCATTGGGGCCAGCCGGGATCAGGACGGTCACGGCCTGCGTGTGGTCTGCCGGGTAGCCGGTACGCGGGTCGAGCAGATGGGCGTAGCGCCGACTGTCGACCTCGAAGAAGCGCTGGTAGTCGCCTGAGGTGCCGATCGCTTCGCCGTCGGCCAGCGTAACGGTGGCCAGCGGCCCGGGCTGGCGCGGGTGCTGGATGCCGACGCGCCACGGCTTGCCTTCCTTGCTGCCGAGCGCCATGACGTTGCCGCCGATGTTGATCAGCGCATTATTGATGCCCTGGGCGCGCAGGATGGCTGCGGCACGGTCGAGCGCAACGCCTTTCAGGTAGCCGCCGAAGTCGAGCGCGACCTTGCGGTTGCGGCTGGTGATTGTCTGGCCGTTGATGGCGATGTCGGCTATCGACGGTTTGCTTACTTGCCAGTCCGTGATTTCGCTTTCGCCAGGAAGTTCGGCCTTGAATTCGTCAGCCTGAAAGCCCCATAGCTTGATTAGCCCGCCGATGCCCGGGTCGAACAGGTAATCGCCCTGTTTCGACAGCGCTTGGGCTTCGCGGACGAATTCGGCCAGTTCGGCACTTACTTCCTGCGGTCGACCAGAAAAAATGGCCGAATTCAAAGTCGTCAGTTGCGACGGTTGCCACGCGTGATAGGCCCGGTGCAGTCGGTCGAATTCGCGAAGCACGGCGGAGATGGCTTTACGGCCCTGTTCCGGGTCCTCGCTGACAACCAGCACTTCGACGCGCGTGCCGAAGACGTAGGCCTGCTGTTCCTGCAGCGGCGTGCGGCCGCAGGCGGCGAGGAGCAGCGCCAGCGCAGCAATCAGGAAATGCCGCATGCGTGCTCGACGGCCGTGATGAACGCGCCGGCCGCGTCGAAGCCGGATTGCTGGCGGATCTCGACCATGCAGGTCGGGCTGGTGACGTTGATTTCGGTCAGGTAGTCGCCGATGACGTCGATGCCGATCAGCATCAGCCCGCGCTTGAAGAGGATGGGGCCGATGGCCTCGGCAATTTCCCGGTCGCGGGCCGACAATTCCTGGGCGACGCCGGTACCGCCGGCAGCCAGGTTGCCGCGCGTTTCGCCGGCCTTGGGAATGCGCGCCAGGCACCACGGAACCGGTTTGCCGGCAATGAGCAGGATGCGCTTGTCGCCGGCACTGATTTCGGGAACGTAGCGCTGCGCCATGATGGTTCGCGCGCCTTCGTGGGTCAGCGTTTCGACGATGACATTGCGGTTCGGATCGTTGCGATGGACGCGGAAAATCTGGCTACCGCCCATGCCGTCGAGCGGCTTGAGGATGACGTCGCGCTGCTCGTCGATGAAGCGCTGAATCTGCGCCATGTTGCGCGTCGCTACGGTCGACGGCGAAAAATGGGCAAATTCCATGATCGCCAGCTTTTCGGAGTGATTGCGCAACGCTCGTGGCCGGTTGAAGACCTTGACGCCATCTTCCTCGGCCCGTTCGAGCAGCCAGGTGGCGGTCAGGTACTCGAAATCGAAGGGTGGGTCCTTGCGCATGATCACCGCGTCGAAGGCGGTCAGCGGCATCCATTCGCGGCCGGTTTCGCGGTACCAGTCGTGATCGTCCGGGCGCAGGTGGAGGTGCAGCGCCTCGCCGGAAACGCCGCCGACATGCGCCTCGTCCGGCTTGCGCCAGCCCAGCGTCGCGGCGTCGATGGCGAAAACCTCATGGCCGTGGTTTTCGGCCGCCCGCATCATGGCCACCGAGGAATCCTTCCAGGCCTTCAGGTGATCGAGCGGATCGAGAACAAAAGCCAGTTTCAGCGACTGGCTGCTGCCGCCCAGCAAGTGTTTTTCAAAATGCAGCTGCTGGGCCACGCCGCTCAGCCGTTTTCCGGCGCCGTGCGCTCGAGTTCGATGGCGGCAGCGAGGCAGGCCAGACGGCCGACGACGCCGTAGGCGTAGAAGCGGTTGGGTGGCGAGTCCGGGTTGCCGCAGCCGTAGTCGGGCATGTTGCAGCCGGTATCGAAGGCCAGCGGCTCGAAATGCATGCCCGGCGCGTTGAGGTTTTCATCCTTGCCGCGCCCGGTATGGACGCGATAGAAGCCGCCGACGACGTAGCGGTCGATCATGTAAATGACCGGCTCGGCGACTGCCTCGTTCAGCGTTTCAAATGAATGCACGCCTTCCTGGATCAGCACTTCGGAGACTTCGAGGCCTTCCTTGACGACGCTCATCTTGTTGCGCTGCTTGCGGTTCAGCGCGATGACTTCATCGACATTGCGCACCGTCATCACACCCATGCCGTAGGTGCCGGCATCAGCCTTGACGACGACGTACGGTGTCTCGTCGATGTCGTATTCGCGGTACTTTTCCTTGACGATGTCGAGCACGGCGGCGACGTTGGCGGCCAGGCATTCCTCGCCCTGACGTTCGTGGAAATTGACGCTGCGGCACACCGAGAATGCCGGATTGATGCGCCACGGGTCGATGCCGATGGCCTGGGCGAAATCGTTGGCGACCTGGTCGTAGGCGGCGAAGTGGTTGGACTTGCGGCGCACCGCCCAGCCGGCATGGACCGGCGGCAGCACGACCTGGTCGTTCAGCCCCTGCAGGATGGCCGGAATGCCGGCCGACAGGTCATTGTTGAGCAGGATGGCGCAGGGATCGAAGCCATCCAGGCCGAGGCGGTGCGGCGTGCGCACCAGCGGTTCGAGCAGCAGGCTCTGGCCGTTGGGCAAGTCGACGGTCGTCGGCTGAGTGACTTCCGGGTTCAGCGAACCGAGGCGCACATTCAGCCCGGTTTGCTTGAGGATGGCGGCGATCTGCGCGACGTTCTGCAGGTAGAACTGGTTGCGCGTGTGGTTCTCGGGAATGAGCAGCAGGCTGCGCGCTTCCGGACAGAATTTTTCGATGGCGCTCATCGCCGCCTGCACGCAGAGCGGCAGGAAGGCAGGGTTCAAATTGTTGAAACCACCCGGGAAAAGATTGGTATCGACCGGCGCCAGCTTGAAGCCGGAATTGCGCAGGTCAACCGAGGAATAGAATGGCAGCGTATTCTCGATCCACTGGCCACGAAACCAGCGCTCGATAGCCGGCATGCTGCCGAGGATTTTCTTTTCCAGATCCAGCAACGGGCCGGTCAGTGAGGTGGTGAGATGTGGGACCATGGTTATCCGTTCGTGGCGAAAAAACTGTAGATGCGTGCGCCATTTGTCGTTTCAAGGGCGTTCAGTTTACTCGCAATCTACCGGCCTTCTTGTGACAAGTTCTCACATGTGCAATGATAAAATTTCCCTATGGAAAATATGGTTTTAGCGGACGATTGCGTTAAGGTTAGTCATGAATAATCTGTT
>JAEUOG010000042.1 GCA_016790815.1 Dechloromonas sp. | reverse complement strand
GCCCGACTATTACTGCATGGACGGAACGATCCCGCGCAAGCGGCTGGCCGAAATGCTGTCGGCCATCGCCGCCATGGAAACCAAATACGGCCTGCGCTGCGCCAACGTCTTCCACGCCGGCGACGGCAACCTGCATCCGCTGATCATGTACGACGCCTCGAAACCGGGCGACTGGGAGCGGGCCGAAGCCTTCGGCGCCGAAATCCTCGAATTGTCGGTGGCGCTCGGCGGTTCGATCACCGGCGAACATGGCGTCGGCATCGAGAAAATCAACCAGATGTGCGTCCAGTACGCGACGCCGGAAATCGAAGCCTTCCACCGCGTCAAGGCCGCCTTCGACGAAACCGGCCTGCTTAACCCCGGCAAGGCCGTGCCCAGCCTGCACCGCTGCGCCGAATACGGCCGCATGCACGTCCATCACGGCGACGTAAAATTCCCTGAGCTGGAGCGCTTCTGATGCTGATGGCCCATTCGCTCGACGACATCGTCGCCGCCGTCCGCAACGCCGCAGCGGAGCACGCACCGCTGCGCATCCGCGGCGCGGGCAGCAAGGATTTCTACGGCGGCCTGCTGGCCGGCGAAGTGCTCAATGTGTCGGCCCATCGCGGCATCATCGCCTACGAGCCGACCGAGCTTTACATCACGGCCAAAGGCGGCACACCGCTCGCCGAAATCGAGGCCGCGCTGGCCGAAAAGGGCCAGATGCTCGCCTTCGAGCCGCCGCATTTCTCTGGCGGGGATGCCGGCCCCGCTGGCGCAAGTGTTGGCTCTGCTGGCGCTACGGTCGGCGGCTGCGTTGCCGCCGGCCTCTCCGGCCCGCGTCGGCAACAGGCCGGCGCCGTGCGCGACTTCGTGCTCGGGGTCAAGCTGGTTGATGGCACCGGCCAGGTGCTCAATTTCGGCGGCCAGGTCATGAAAAACGTCGCCGGCTACGACGTGTCGCGCGTCATCGCCGGCAGTCTTGGCACCCTCGGCGTCATCGCCGAGGCCACGCTCAAAGTGTTGCCCAAACCGGTTTCCGAAACGACGCTGGTTTTTGACTGCGACGCCGCCGAGGCGATTCGTCGGCTCAACGAATGGGGTGGCCTGCCGCTGCCGATTTCGGCGTCCTTCTGGCACGACGGCCAGCTCTGGCTGCGCCTCTCAGGTGCACGGGCGGCGGTCGAGGCCGCTACCGGCAAGCTCGGCGGCAATGTTGCGGTCAACCCGGAAAAACACTGGAATTCGATACGCGAGCAAACGCACCCGGCCTTTGCCGCCAGCCCGCTGTGGCGACTGGCGCTGCCGTCCAACGTGCCGTCTCCGGAGCTCGAAGGCCTGCGCGCAATCGAGTGGGGCGGGGCGCTGCGCTGGTACGCCGGTGAGGTCGATGGCGATCACGCAGCCGTTCGCGCAGCCGCAGCGAGCCTCGGCGGCCATGCCATGCTCTACCGGGCGTCGGAATCGCTACGCTGCCTGGAAGGTGCCTTCGCGCCCCTGACGCCAGCCTTGCTCGCCCTGCATAGCCGCCTCAAGAAAGCCTTCGACCCGCAAGGTATCCTCAACCCCGGTCGTCTGTGCGCGGAGTACTGATGGATACCAAGATCACCGCCGAACTGCGCGCTACCCACGCCGGCCAGGTCGCCGAGGAAATCCTGCGCAAGTGCGTCCATTGCGGCTTCTGCACGGCGACCTGCCCGACTTACCAACTGCTCGGCGACGAACTCGACGGCCCGCGCGGCCGCATCTACCTGATCAAGCAGGTGCTCGAAGGCAAGCCGGTGACCGAAAAGACGCGCACCCACCTCGACCGCTGCCTGACCTGCCGCTCCTGCGAAACGACCTGCCCGTCGGGCGTCAAATACAGCCACCTGCTCGATGTCGGGCGTGCCGTGGTCGAGGCCAAACTGCCGCGCCGTTTCGCTGACCGTGTGACACGCGCGCTGCTTCGAACCGTGTTGCCCAATCCCGCGCTGTTTGGCCCGGCGGTCGCCCTTGGTCGCGCCGTTCGGCCCTTGCTGCCCACCAGCTTGGCAGACAAGTTGCCGCCTGCTCAGCCGTCCGGGGCGCCGTGGCCGAATCCGGCTGGCCACCGGCGCCGCATGCTGGCGCTGGCAGGTTGCGTCCAGCCTTCACTGGCCCCGAATATCAACGCCGCCACGGCGCGGGTTTTCGATAAGCTCGGGATCGAATTGTTTGAAGAAGCCAAGGCCGGTTGCTGTGGCGCGGTTCGTTTCCACCTCAACGACCACGAAGCGGCCAAGAGCGACATGCGCCGCAACATCGACGCCTGGTGGCCGCACGTCGAAGCCGGCGTTGAAGCCATCGTCGTTACCGCCTCCGGCTGTGGTGTGCAGGTCCGGGATTACGGCCACATTCTGGCCGATGATGCGGTCTACGCCGAAAAAGCGGCAAAAATCAGCTCTTTGAGTCGCGATCCATCGGAAATTCTGGCGTTTGAAAAAGCAGCGCTTCTGCCCCTGCTGGCAGCCAGTCCGGAAAGACGCGGCAAACTGGCCTTCCATTCGCCATGCACCCTGCAGCACGGCCTGCAGATTCGCGGCAGCATCGAGCTCTTGCTGCAAGCCGCCGGCTACGAACTGACGCCGGTTGCCGACAGCCATCTGTGCTGCGGTTCGGCCGGTACCTATTCCGTCCTGCAGCCCGAACTGGCCGGCAAGCTACGCGCCAACAAGCTGGCTGACCTCAATGCCGGTGGCCCGGCGCTGGCCGCAACGGCTAATATTGGCTGCCTGACGCACTTGCAGGCGGGCAGCACCTTGCCTGTACGGCACTGGATTGAATTGATCGACGAGGTTCTTGCATGAGTAGCTCTGGTTCATCGGTATTTGAAATCACCCAATTGCTTGGCGTCGACGATGCGGCTCGTATCAAGCGCCTGTTGGAAAACGGGGTCCGGATTCCAGCCCAGCCACGTGTGCTTGAAGAGCTGCGCAAGCTCATGGCACGCAGCGAACTCGATGTGCGATTGCTGGCCAAGGTGATCAATCAGGATCCTGGGCTGACTGCCATGCTCTTCAAAGTGGTTGGAAACTCTGCTTATCGGCAGCACCAGCCATTCGATTCGGTTGAAGCCATTCTGCATGCGGTCGGTGTCCGGCAAACGTTCAATCTCGTGCAGGCCATCGCCTTGACGGGCGCGGGTGATATCAAGAAAGACCGCCGGGTGTACGAGGCTTTCTGGGCGCGCTCGCATGCCGTCGGGCAACTCGCCATGCTGATCGCCGACGAACGTATTTCAGTCTGCAACATATTTCCGGATCAAGCCTACCTCGCCGGTATTTTCCATGACTGCGGCGTACCTTTGTTGATGCAGCGGTTTCCGACCTACTGTGCCGAGATGAAGCTCGGTACGCCCGGCGCATGGATCGATCTTGCCGACGAAGACCGGAAATTCAATGCAGACCACTGCGTTGTCGGCTATCTGATCGCCCGTCACTGGCACCTGCCGGAGTTCATCTGCGACGCCATCCGCTATCACCACGCCATCCGTGAGCTTGGCCAGCATGAGGCACGCAGCATGGTCGCTATTGTCCAGCTGGCCATCGATATCTATTATCGAGATCAGCGGATAGCCAGCGCCGAGTGGGAGCAAATGAAAAATGACGTGCTACCTGAGCTGGGCCTCAGCGAGGAGTCATTGCCCGAATTCGTCGACGTGATCCTTGAACGCTTCGGCAACGTCGCCGAGGCTTGATGTGCGTTACAAAGTAGAGGAATGTGGAATAGTGGCAATTGATGGCAACGCCTATCGTGATAACCTTGCGCGCAAAAAGGGGGGCGGATGTCCATAGCACTCGACGCCTGCGCGGCGCAACATCAGGGGGATCGAAAGGAACAGCAGGATCGTGTGGCGATCCTCCCGCACGCCCGTTTACGTGGCGTGGCACTGGCCGTTGTTGCCGACGGCATGGGCGGCCACACTGGCGGTGCCTTGGCGGCAGAACAGGTCGTACATACGGCCAAAACGAATCTGGACCAGTTTTCGTCGTCTGACGAGGTTCCCCAGCGCATGCTCGAGAACAGCATGCGTGAGGCGCACACGATGATCAAGGCATCGCGCTTCATGAACGAAATGGACCCCCACAGCACGGCTGTGATGTTGCTTCTGCAACCGGGGAAGATTACCTGGGGGCATTGCGGAGACAGCCGCCTTTACCATTTTCGGGGTAACGGGCTGGTTGCACGCTCCGTGGACCACTCCTATGTCGAGTACCTTGTGTCGATTGGCAAGATCACGGAGGGGCAGGCCTTGACCCACCCCAACCGCAATGTGCTCCTGGCTTCGCTGGGCGGACAGGACGACCCGAAGGTGTCGGTCTCCGAAACCATTGACCTCGTTGCTGGTGATTCCTTCGTGCTCTGTTCCGACGGACTCTGGGCCTACTTCGAAGACAACGAACTTGGGGAACTGGTTGCCAATAATTCCGCACGGAAGGCCTGCGAAATATTGATCGACAAGGCGCGGCGACGTGCCAAGGGTGGTGGTGACAACCTTTCCCTGGCCATTGTCAAGTTGGTTCCGGCGTTGCCGTCCAAGGGGACTGGGCGGGTCTAAATGCCTCGGTATTTTTCGCTATGTGTGCCGGAGTTCCGTCGCAAGTGGTATTGCGCCCGTTGGGCAGAGCCTCATATCATCCTTGGGCCAGCGCCATACGGGCGCTGATTGCTCGGTGCTACTTGCGTCCAAGTCCACCCAACAGCGCCGCAACAACGCGCTTGGGCTTGTGCGGATCGACCTTTGCAGGGGCCTGCGGCGAATCCGGTACTTCGCCGCGGGGCGAATTGTCTTCGTAGGGCTTGCTGAAATCGAAACCGTCGGCGGCGATCATCGGGTTCCGGCGCGGAGGGCGGCGGTCCTGGCGATCGTTGCGCTCACGCTCCGGGCGAGCCGAACGTTCACCGCGCTCCGGGCGTTCGCCACGTTCCGGCCGCTGGGCGACGGGGGCGATGACCGGGGCACTGCGTTTTTTCTTGTTGCCCGGGGGGTATTCGTACTCCGGTTCCGGCTCGAATCCGGTAACTTCGACCTGCTCGATCGGTCGCTTGATGAGTTTTTCGATATCGACCAGATAGACGACCTCACGGGCGCTGACCAGCGAAATCGCGTTGCCCATCTTGCCAGCGCGGCCGGTACGGCCGATGCGGTGCACGTAGTCTTCCGGTGTGTGCGGCAGTTCGTAGTTGATGACATAAGGCAGGTCATCCACGTCGAGGCCGCGGGCAGCGACGTCGGTGGCGATCAGGGCATGCGTCTCGCCGCCCTTGAAGGCTTCGAGCGCCTTGATGCGCTCGAGCTGGCTCTTGTCACCGTGAATGGCGTCAGCCTTGATGCCTGCACGCTGCAGTTCGCGGGTCAGTCGCGAACAGCCCTGTTTTGTGCGCATGAAGACGATGCACTGGCGAATTTCGCCGGAGCGCAGCAGCTTTGTCAGCAGACCGCGCTTGCCATACTCGGAAACCGGATGAACACGGTGCGTGATGGTGTCGGAAACCTGATTACGGCGGGCGACCTCAATCAGCACTGGCGACTTCAGCATGGTGTCGGCCAGCTTCTTGATTTCTTCCGAGAAGGTGGCGGAGAACAGCAGGCTCTGGCGCTGGGCAGGCAGCATATTGAGGATGCGGGTGACGTCGGGCACGAAGCCCATGTCAAGCATGCGATCGGCTTCGTCGAGCACAAGAGCCTGGACGGAGTTGAAGCTGACGCTCTTGTTTTCGACGTGATCGAGCAGTCGACCGGGCGTGGCGACGAGGATTTCAACGCCTTTTTTCAGTTCGGCTATCTGCGGCTTGATGTCGACGCCGCCGAAGGCGCACATGGCGCGGATCGGCGTGTGCTTGCTGTAGGTCTTGACCGACTCGAAGACTTGCATGGCGAGTTCGCGGGTCGGCGCGAGGATCAGGGCGCGCACCGGATGCTTGGCTGGCGACGGGCTGCTGCTGGAGAAGGGCAGGATGCGCTGCAGGATGGGCAGCGTGAAGGCGGCCGTCTTGCCTGTACCGGTCTGGGCGCCGCCCATGATGTCCTTGCCACTGATGACCAGCGGGATGGCCTGGGCCTGGATCGGCGTTGGCTTGGTGTAGCCTTCGTCGAGGACGGCGCGCAGGAGTTCCGGCGCTAGCCCGAGGTCGGCAAAGGTGATTTCGGGCGCTGCATCGGCAGCGATGGTCACGGCGCTATCGCCGGCTAAGGTATTGATTTCAGACATGGGACGGTATTATACGCTTACCGGCCCTCGAGCACCCGAATGCTTGGGGCTTAGCCTGAAAAGGCGCCATCATCGACACCTTCGTCAAGTCGTGGCTAGTGTTTCTCAGTCTTCTTCTCGGGCTCTGCCTTTTCTTCAGCCTTGGCATCCGTATCGGCAGGAGCCTCCTGGCCTTTCTTCTTCTTCTTGGTTCCGGGGGGCTCGGGGGGGGGGAGTTGTGGCGCGATGGTTTCCATCTTGTTCTCGCGCATGTATTCGTCCATCTCGCGCCATCCGGCGTAGATGCCCGCTTTGGGCAGCCAGGCGTAGATCGAATAGCAGTCCTCTATGGCACGGCCGGACTGGCGGCAGGCGCTACCGACTGCCTTGGCTTCCTGTTCGGCCTTGGCTTCTTTTTTTGCCGGATCTTCGAGGCCAAGCTTTTGATTCACCTGCTCGCAGGCACTGAGTCCAAGAAGGGCGACAACAAGAAATATTCGCGTGATCATGCGACGGATTTTCGCATATTTGCGAAAAGTGTGGGGGCTGTGTCGTGCAGCTCGGCTTTATAATCCAAGTCTTTCAAGATCTGCTGGAGTATTCATGTCGCATTGCATTCGCCCTCTGACTATCGCACTATCAATGGCTCTGGCATGTTCCGTCGTTCAGGCCAAACCGGCCAAACCGCCCAAACCTGCACCTGCGCCGGCGGCTTCGGCTGAATTCGAATTGGCGCACAACCTTGGTGAGACAGGCGAGGAGCGGTTGCAGGCGATTGTCGATCGATTCAACAAGGAGTCGGGTAGCACGCTGAAGCTGGTTCGTCTGGAAAAGGGCGACAAGCCCGCTGCGTTGAACCTGATGCGCCGCTACGACATGAGTGATGTTCTGAGTCAGCCTAAGAATTTCGTGCCGTTGCATGACATGATGGCCAAGGCCGGGCAGCCGTTGAGTCTTGGCGAGTTGTCCGGTGATCTGAAGGCTGGCGTGGTGGATGCCAAGGGCAGGCTGGTCGCCCTTCCGGTGCTTTATTCCACTCCGGTTCTGTTCTACAACAAGAACGCGTTCCGCAAAGCCAAGCTGAATCCCGACCAACCGCCGAAGACTTGGTTTGAAATGCAGGGCATGCTCGACAAGCTACAGGATGCTGGCTACGCTTGCCCCTACACTTCGTCATGGCCGGTTTGGGTGCACGTGGATAACGTCAGCGCCGTCTCCGGCGTTCCAGCTGCTACCGAAAAGGGGCTGCTGACCTTCAACGGTCTGCCGCAGGTCAAGCATCTGGCCATGATGGCGACCTGGAGCAAGGCCAATTATTTCAAACTGTTCGGCCGTCGCAACGAAGCCAGTGCCCGGTTCAACGAAGGTGAGTGCGCGATGATCACGACCGATTCGCGCGAGCACGTCGATTTCCGCGATGCCAAGGGCGTCGAACTGGGCGTCGCACCGTTGCCCTATCATGACGATGTTTATGGCGGTCGCCAGTCGTCGCTGGCTGATGGCGCTTCGCTGTGGGTCGGTGCAGGACGTACGCCGGCGCAGTACAAACAGGCTGCAAAATTTGTCAGCTTCATGCTGTCGCCGGAAATGCAGATTGAGATGGTCCGTGTCTACGGCGGCCTGCCGCTGACAGCAGCAGCCCGTTCCGGTGTGCGTAGCAAATTGCTGCAGGATGGTGACAGGGCGCTGGAAGTGGCCTACGCGTCGCTGAATGGCAACGGCAACAAGCCGGCCGTGCGCGTGGCCAATATTGATGCGGTCCGCATCATTGCCAATGAAGAGCTGGAAGCTGTCTGGGCTGACAAGAAGCCGGCCAAAGCCGCGCTCGATACGTCGGTCAGCCGTGGCAATGCCTTGCTGGCTGCCAAGCCCCTGCTGAAGAAGTCGCAACCGTTCTGATGGGTTTTCCGCTACCGCGCTGGTTTTGTCATCGCGGTGGCGGGAAACTGGCCCCCGAGAACACGCTCGCCGGCATCCGGCTGGCTGCACGCATGGGGTTTTCGGCTGTCGAGTTCGATGTAATGTTGTCGGGTGATGGAACGCCCGTGCTCATCCACGACGAGAGGCTTGAGCGGACAACGAACGGTCATGGCCTTGTTTGCGAGACGCCCGATAGCCAACTCTTCGAGCTCGACGCTGGCGACGGCGAACGTATTCCCCGCTACTCGGAGGCTGTCGCGTTGTGCCGCGAGTATGGCCTGCTGGCCAATGTCGAGATCAAGCCGGCCGCAGGGTTCGAGTGCCAGACGGCGGAAACGGTGGTGCGCCTGAGCTGCATGCTCTGGCAGGGGGCCGCGGTGCAGCCGTTGTTCTCATCGTTTTCCCTGGATGTATTGGAAATTGCCCGAGACTTGGCGCCACAGATTCCACGCGGGGCGCTCTTCGAACGTGTGCCGGCGGGCTGGCTGGATACGGTGAGGCGTTTGCAAGCCCTTACGCTGCATTGCGATGCCCGTCATTTGGCTGACGATGTGCTGGCCGAGGCGCAGGTGAATGGCATCCCCTTGCTGTGTTACACGGTCAACTCGGAAAAAGCGGCCAAATCGTTGTTCGATCGCGGCGTCGGCGCCATCTTTACCGATCGCCTCGATCTTTTCGTGGCCGAAACAAGTGCTTACAAAGGCTTGCATTTAGGCGGCTGATTTTTACCCGGTTTTACCTTCTAATGGCGTTCAGGGAGTTAGCCCTAACCATCAGGAGAATGAACATGAAAATCATCAAGACCCTCGCCGTCCTTTCCATGGTTCTGCCGGCAATCGCCTTTGCCCAGGCCAACACGCCGGGCGTCGATCAGCGCCAGGCCAACCAGGAGCGGCGAATCGATCAGGGTGTCGCATCCGGCAGCCTGACCCAGCGCGAAGCCAACCGGCTCGATCGCGGCCAGGACCGCGTCGACAACATGGAAAATCGCGCCAAATCCGATGGCGTCGTAACGCGCGGCGAGCGCGCCCGCTTGAACCAGGCGCAGGATAGGCAAAGTGCCCGCATCTACCGCCAGAAGCATGATCGTCAGCATGACTACAACCATAACGGCCGCGTTGATCGTCGTCGCTGAGTACTCATCGCCCCGAAAAACCCGCCAACAGGCGGGTTTTTCATTGCTGCGGTCGACGGGCAAAAAGGCCGGAATTGAACCTTTATCAGGTACTCAAGTTCCTGCCGTACCTGCGTTAAAATCATAGATTCCGAATTCAACGCCGCAAGGGCCGCCAGCTTATGAAAAGCTCAGAAATCCGCCAGCAGTTCCTCGACTTCTTCGCCTCCAAGGGCCACCAGATTGTTTCTTCCAGCTCGCTTGTGCCGCACGAAGACCCGACCCTGCTGTTCACCAACGCTGGGATGAACCAGTTCAAGGACGTCTTCCTCGGTTTCGACAAGCGCCCCTACAACCGCGCCACCACCTCGCAGAAATGCGTGCGCGCCGGCGGCAAGCACAACGACCTCGAAAACGTCGGCTACACCGCCCGTCACCACACCTTCTTCGAGATGCTCGGCAACTTCAGTTTTGGCGACTACTTCAAGCGCGACGCCATCAAGTACGCCTGGGAACTGCTGACTGAGGTCTACAAGCTGCCCAAGGACAAGCTGACCGTCACGGTTTACGCCGAGGACGACGAAGCCTACGACATCTGGACCAAGGAAATCGGCGTTCCGGTCGAGCGCGTCATCCGCATCGGCGACAACAAGGGCGCTCGCTACGCCTCCGATAATTTCTGGATGATGGGCGACACCGGCCCCTGCGGCCCGTGCACCGAGATTTTCTATGACCACGGCGAAAAGCACTGGGGCGGCCCCCCGGGATCGCCGGACGAGGATGGTGACCGCTTCATCGAAATCTGGAACAACGTTTTCATGCAGTTCAACCGCGACGAAGCTGGCGTCATGCATCCGCTGCCCAAGCCGTCGGTCGATACCGGCATGGGCTTGGAGCGCGTCTCTGCCGTGCTGCAGGGCGTGCACGCCAACTACGAAATCGACCTGTTCCAGGCACTGCTCAAGGCCGCCGCCCGCGAAACCTCGGCCGCCGACATGGACTCACCGTCGCTGAAGGTCCTGGCCGACCACATCCGCGCCTGCTCCTTCCTGCTCGCCGACGGCGTCATCCCGGGCAACGAGGGCCGCGGCTACGTGCTGCGCCGCATCATCCGCCGCGCCATCCGTCACGGCTACAAGCTCGGCGCCCGCGCCGCCTTCTTCCACAAAATGGTGCCGGACCTCGTTGCCGAAATGGGCATGGCCTATCCGGAACTCGGCCAGAATCAGGCGAGGATCGTCGCCACGCTGAAGCAGGAAGAAGACCGCTTCTTCGAAACCATCGAGCACGGCATGGCCATCCTCGACGGCGAGCTCAAGGCGCTGGGCGAAGGCGGCGTCTTCAATGGTGACACGGCTTTCAAGCTGCACGACACCTACGGCTTCCCGCTCGATCTGACGCAGGACATCTGCCGCGAACACAAGATCACCGTCGACGCTGCCGCCTTCGATGCCGCCATGGCCCGCCAGAAGGAACAGGCGCGCGCCGCCGGCAAGTTCAAAATGGCGACCAACCTCGAGTACGACGGCCCGGCCACGACTTTCCACGGCTATTCGACGCTGGAAGCGAAGGCCAACGTGCTCGCCCTGTACAAGGACGGTGCTGCGGTCAACCAGCTCAATGAGGGCGAAATGGGCGTCGTCGTCCTTGACGACACGCCGTTCTACGCCGAATCCGGCGGTCAGGTAGGCGACTGCGGCGCGCTGCAGTCGGTGCATGGCATTTTCGCCGTCGAAGACACGCAGAAAATCCAGGCTACCGTCTTCGGCCACCACGGCGTCGTCAAGACTGGCACCATTTCGGTCGGCAACGGCGTTGCCGCCAAGGTCGACGTACTGGCCCGCCAGCGCATCATGCGCAACCACTCGGCGACCCACCTGCTGCACAAGGCGCTGCGCGAAGTGCTCGGCGACCACGTCCAGCAAAAAGGCTCGCAGGTCGATCCGGACAAGACCCGTTTCGACTTCGTGCATAACCAGCCGATGACCGACGAGGAAATCCGTCGCGTCGAGAACATCGTCAATGCCGAGATTCTCGCCAACGTCGCCACCGAAACCCGCGTCCTGCCCATCGCCGAAGCCCAGAAGCTCGGCGCCATGATGCTCTTCGGCGAAAAGTACGGCGACGACGTGCGTGTGCTCGACATCGGCTCCTCGCGCGAACTGTGCGGGGGCACCCACGTTTCGCGCACCGGCGACATAGGCCTGTTCAGCATCACGGCCGAAGGTGGCGTCGCGGCCGGCGTGCGTCGTGTCGAAGCCGTCACTGGCGATAATGCGCTGGCCTACATGCAGGACATGGAAAGCGCCCTCGGCGGTGTTGCCGGTACGCTCAAGGTCTTGCCGAGAGAAGTGCATGGCCGCGTGCTGGCTGTGCTTGATCAGGTCAAGAAGCTTGAGCGTGAACTGGCCGCCCTCAAGGGCAAGCTGGCTTCGGCGCAGGGCGACGACATGCTGGCCAACGCGGTCGACGTCAAGGGCGCCAAGGTGCTTGCCGCGACGCTCGAAGGCGCCGACGTCAACACGCTGCGCGAAACCATGGACAAGCTGCGCGACAAGCTGAAATCGGCAGCCATCGTGCTGGCCTCGGTGGTCGATGGCAAGGTGACGCTGATCGCCGGCGTGACGGCCGATCTGACCGCCAAGGTCAAGGCTGGCGAGTTGGTCAACATGGTCGCCCAGCAGGTCGGCGGCAAGGGCGGCGGTCGTCCGGACATGGCGCAGGCTGGCGGTACGCAGCCGGAAAACCTGCCGGCGGCGCTGGCGTCTGTGGCCGCCTGGGTTGAAGGCAAACTGTGAAAGCAGTTTTCGCGCTGACTCTGGCGCTGGCGGCGGGGCAGTGCCTCGCCGCTGAACTGGACCGCACGCCGCTTGATGCTGCTACGGTCGACGGGAAAAAAGTGCGTCTTTTCCCGAATGGTCGCTGGGAATTCGTCGATGCCGCGATGGCGGCTGAGGCGCAGAAGGTGGCCGCCGAATATCCTGAAAACAGGGTTCGTCCGGCCGAAGCGCAGGGCGGTATATTTGGCATCGGCCGGACGGTGATGCCCGGCGACAAGGATTACAACCGCGGGTCGCTCAACCCCAAGTTGCGTTGATCAGCGCAGGCGCTGGGCGGGCGGTACTTCGCGGATGAATTCGCCCTCGATCACCTGATCGTTGGGCATCGGGCCACCATCGCCCATCTGCTGGGCAGCCTCGCGCATTTCCTTCATCTGCTTACGCAGCGCACGCGTTTTCCACCACAGCCAGCCGCCCAGCACCACGCCGACGACAGCGACAACGGCCAGCGCGACCAGCGAAAACATGAAGGCCATGACCAGAAAAGTCGCGCTCAGCAGGAAGGCGACCACCTTGGCCAAAGGGCCGGATGGAGTGCCTTGTTTAAACGGGGAGTGCTGCCGGGCGCTGTCCATGTGCTGTTTCGCGTGGTGAAAATGGCCAGATTGTAGACGAGTGACGGTCCCGTTTTGTACTGGGGCTGTCCGATTATTGTAACGGTGAGTGCGAACTAGACCGCTGCTTCCTGACCGATGCTGTTGGCCCATTGCAGGGCTTGAGTCTGGGTCCGGTTCAGCGCTTTCGGGCTGAGGCCAGGTAGCGCGCTCAGCGCTGCGGTCAACCTCGGAATGTCGCCCGATTCGCTGCTTTCGGCCAAGAGGAGCAGGGCGCCGAGCGGACCGCTGCCTTCACATAGTGCGTCGCGCACATTGGCTGTCAGGCCCAGTGGGGCGACAATTTCAGCAATCGGTTGGCCGACGAGCGCCGGCATCAGT
Source organism: Dechloromonas sp. (assembly GCA_016790815.1). Taxonomy (GTDB): domain Bacteria; phylum Pseudomonadota; class Gammaproteobacteria; order Burkholderiales; family Rhodocyclaceae; genus Azonexus. Next base: position 16,211 of record JAEUOG010000042.1, on the reverse strand, counting down.
GACATGATGCCGGCCATGAAGGCTTGGTCGGCAAAGCCCGTGTCCCCGGGACGCAGTTCGGCTGCCAGCAATTCCATGAGCCGGCCGCGGGTGGCGGACAGGAGCAGCAGCGGATTGCTCGCGGCGTTCGGGTTGCCGGCGGAGAAAACCAGTAGCTGTAGCCAGCGTTGCAGTTGGCGACGGCCGAGGACGGTGATGGCGTGACTCAGCGAGGTGATCTTTTCGGTTGTGCCCGAACCGACCGAATTGGTCATGCGCAGCAGGTTGATGGTCAGGCCGGGCTCGGGTTTGAGCGCCGTTTCGATTTCCGAGGTGGCTGCATCGCCCAGCAGCAGGCCCATAAGTTTCATGAGCGACATCTGCGAATGATCGAGCTTCTTGCCGGAAATGATGGTCGGTTTGGCGAAGTAATAGCCCTGGAACAGCGTGAAGCCCAGCTTCATGCATTGTTCCATCTGCTCGCGCGAGTCGACTTTTTCGGCCAGCAGTTGCTTGCCCATCGGCTTGAGCTTCATTGCCAACTGCATGAGCTCGATACGGGAAAGCGGCTGGATGTCGACCTTGACGATTTCGACCAGCGCCAGCAATTCAGCGTACTCGGGTGCCAGTTGAACGACGTCGTCGAGCGCCAACGTGAAGCCAGCCGCCTTGAGTGCGATGCAGCGTTCGATGACGGCCGGTGTCGGTGGAACGGTTTCAAGAATTTCCAGAACGACGGCGTGGCGCGGCAGCAATTCCAGCAGGTCGCTGAACAGGAATGCCTCGTCAACGTTGATGAAGCCGCGGCAATCCCCGAGCGCCGCTTCGACACCGAGCTCGGTGAATGCATTGGCGATGACCGTGGCGGTCGCCTGTACGCCGCAGGTGACGTCGGCGAAGTTGCGGCTTCCGCTACGGAATAGCAGTTCGTAAGCAAAAAGCTCTTGATTGCGGTCCAGAATGGGCTGGCGCCCTAGAAAAAGCTGGTCGGCGGCGTTTTCGCTCACGTTGTTCCTTAAAACGGCAATTGAATCCCCGGCCAGACTGCATTCAGGGCCTGACGAAAATCAGCCTGGATGCGTTCGAGCGCGACGGCGTTGTCGGCTTCGAAACGCAGCACAACCACCGGTGTCGTGTTCGATGGGCGGGCCAAACCGAAGCCATCTGCGTATTCTACGCGCACACCGTCGATGGTGATGATTTCGTCGGCGCCATTGAATTTGCCGCCAGCCTTCAATTTGTCGATCAGCGTGAAGGGCTCACCTTCGGCCATCTTGATGTTGAGTTCCGGGGTCGACGGTGAATTCGGCAGGTTTTTCAGAACCGGATTGGCGTCGGCGGCCTTGCTGAGGATTTCGAGCAGGCGGGCGCCCGTGTAGAGACCGTCGTCGAAGCCGTACCAGCGTTCCTTGAAGAAGGTGTGGCCGGACATTTCGCCAGCCAGCGGGGCGCCGGTTTCACGGAGCTTGGCCTTGACCAGGGCGTGACCGGTGTTCCACATCAGCGGCACGCCGCCGTGTTGCTTGATCCACGGGGCGAGCAGGCGGGTGCATTTGACGTCGTAAATCACCGTGCCACCCGGCACGCGCGACAGCACGTCGGCGGCGAACAGCATGAGCTGGCGGTCCGGGAAAATGATTTCGCCATCCTTGGTCACCACGCCGAGGCGGTCGCCGTCGCCGTCGAAGGCGATGCCAATTTCAGCATCGGTTTCCTTGAGGGCCTTGATCACGTCGGCCAGGTTTTCCGGCTTGGATGGGTCCGGGTGATGGTTCGGGAAATTGCCGTCGACTTCGCAGAACAGCGGCACGATGTCGCAGCCGAGGCGTTTGAACAGTTCCGGGGCGATGGCGCCGGCGACGCCGTTGCCGCAATCCATGACGATCTTCATTGGGCGTGCCAGTTTGACGTCGCCGACGATTTTATCGACGTAGGCGCCAAGAACGTCAGCCGAGCTGCGCTTGCCCTGGCCGTGCTTGAGGTTGCCGGCTTCGATGCGTTTCTTCAAATCCTGGATGGCGTCGAGAGCCAGCGTCGTGCCGCCGATGACCATCTTCAGGCCGTTGTAGTCGGGCGGGTTGTGGCTGCCGGTAACCGAGACGCAGGAGTGGCAGCCGAGTTCGTAGGCGGCGAAGTAGGTGACCGGGGTTGGCACGCAGCCGACGTCGATGGCATCGCAGCCGGCGGCGCAGATGCCGTCCATCAGGGCGCCGGCGAGTTCCGGGCCGGACAGCCGGCCGTCGCGGCCGACGGCAATGGCCTTCTGGCCTTGTTCGACGGCCAATGAGCCGAGTGCGTGGCCGACCTGGCGGACGACGTCGGCGGTCAGCGATTTATCGACGATGCCACGAATGTCGTAGGCCTTGAAGATTTCAGCGGGGAGTTGGCTCATGGTGGTCCGGAGGTCAGGTTCGTTGCAGGGCAAAAGGCCAACGATGCGCGGATATCAATGCGATATCGTTGTATCGGCCAGGCCATGGCCAAACGGCATGGATTCATGACGTTTCAAAAAGGAAGAAGTGTAAAAGCCTTTGTGGCAGCCAGTCCAGATTTCCCGGAAAGGGACCCGTGACAAAACCCACGTGCCCCCCGCATTCCGGGTGTTCCTGGCGAATGAAGGGGCTGACATCGTTGCCGGTCGGCAGAAAGCGTGATGGCAAAAACGGGTCATTTTTCGGGTTGACCGCAAGCGTCGGTACCGTGATCGATTTCAGCCACGGTTTGGACGAGGCACGCCGCCAGTAGTCATCGGCACCGGCAAAACCGTGGATGGGTGCGGTCACCGCATCGTCGAATTCGTAGAGATTGATCGCCCGGCGCATGCGTGTCTCGTCGAAGATGCCGGGGAATTTTTGCAGGCGGTTGGCAGAGATGGCTTTCAGGGTGGTCAGGAAGTGGCGGGTGTAAATCCGGTTAAAACCCTTTGCCAGATGATGGCCGCAAGCCGCGAGATCAAGCGGAGCGCAGATCGCAGCCACCCCGGTGACCAGCTCACCCGCCGCGTTGCCGCGCTCGCCAGCCCACTTGAGCAGTGCGTTCCCGCCAAGCGAGACACCGGCGGCGTGCAGCTTGCGGTCACCGTTGGCCGCATGCAGGCGGCGCAGGATCCAGTCGATTTCTTCGGCGTCGCCGGAATGGTAGGCGCGCGGCCGGTGGTTCAGTTCGCCCGAGCAGCCGCGAAAATGCGGCAACGCGAGGCGCCAGCCGGCGGCCTTGCAGGCGCGGGAGGTGGAGATGGCGTAATGGCTGTTGGCGCTGCCTTCGAGGCCGTGGAAGAGGACGAGCAACGGGGCATCGGCGGGGCCGTCGAGGTGATCGACATCGATGAAATCGCCATCCGGCGCCGTCCATCGTTCGCGGCGCAATTGGAGGGGGCGTGGCTTGATGAGCAGCGGCCAGAGGGTTTGCGCCTGGCCGCCGGGCAGCCAGCTTGGCGCGCGATAGGGCTTTGGGGGCTTCAATGCAGCGTGTGCGGCACGGCCTCGGCCATGGCCTGATGGCCATCATCAGCGGCTGAGGTGTGCCGGCTGGCCAGCCGCCAGCCGTGCGGGCCGCGAACGTAGACGTGGGTAACGTAGAGCGGCCCGTGCGGGCTCGGGTCGTCGCCGACAAAGAGGATTTCCGTCAGGTGATGGACGGCAATGATGGTGCCGTTCCAATGGGCGACGGGTTCGGACTGGACGCGCAGGCGGGCGTTGGCAAAAATGCTGCGCCAGCTCTCGCGGATCGGAATGAGGCCGATCAGGCGTACGCCGGTCGGATGCGTGCACACCGTGTCGTCATCTTCGGCCCAGACCAGCATCATGCGGTCGGCATCTCCCTCGGCGATGGCCTCGTAGAAGGCGCGCTCGACATCGTCGGGCAGGGCGAAAACGGTTGGTCCGCTCATAGTGTCATTCTTTGCTGGCAGGTCGCGAAGACATTTTCTGGCAGGAGCTCGTTCAGGCAGTCGAGGTGACCAAGCGGGCATTCGCGCTTGAAGCAGGGGCTGCAGTCGAGATTGAGGCTCAGGATGTCGGCGCGGTCGGAGAGCGGCGGCGTGAAGCCGGGCGACGAGGAGCCGTAGAGGGCAACGATCGGCCGGTCGAGGGCGGCGGCAACGTGCATGAGGCCGGAGTCGTTGCAGACCACCAACTCGGCCATGGCCAGCAGATCGACCGCCTGGGCCAACGAGGTGGCACCACACAGGTTGTTGCAGAGGCCCGGTGCGAGTTGCGAAATCTCCTCCGCGACGGCGTGGTCCTTGGGCGAGCCGAAAAGCCAGATGGTGCAACCCTGTTCAGCCAGTTTTTTGGCCAGCGCGGCAAAATGGGCAGCCGGCCAGCGCTTGGCCGGGCCGAATTCGGCGCCGGGGCAGAAGGCGATAACGCGGGCAGGGCGGGCGATGGCTAGTTCGGCCAGGGTTTTTTCCTGATCAGCTGCGGTCGACCGGATTTTTGGCCGAAAAACTGCTGGCTTCAGCAGCTGGCCCGGCGTTTCGGCTAGCTGGGCGAAGCGCTCGACCATGAGCGGCAACGCGGCCTTGTCGAGCGAATGGCGGACGTTGATCAGGCCGTATCGCGACTCACCAGTGAAGCCGACGCGCTTCGGGATGCTGGCCATCCACGGCACGAGGGCCGATTTGAGTGAGTTGGGCAGGACATAAACGCTGTCGTAGCCCCGGGAGGCCAGCTCCCGGGCGAGCCGCCAGCGAGGTTTGAGCGATAGTTGGCCGTGGCCGAACGGGCTATCCAAAACATCGCGGATTTCCGCCATGCGGCGCAGGACGGGCGCAACCCAGCGCGGGGCGATGGCGTCGAGCTGCAATCCGGGACTCTGGGCGTGCAGCCGGGCAAATAGTGGCTGCGCCATGATGGTGTCGCCAATCCACGAGGGGGCGACGATCAGGGCCTTGTTCATGCGAAAGTGGCGGGCCGGGGCGTAAAAGCGCGGCCCGCCGCCCGGTGCCTAGTGATGACCCTTGGGCGCTTCGCCCGTGAAAACGTACTTGGTGGAGCAGTACGGGCAGGTTACTTCGCCGGTCTTCAGCACGTCGAGGAAAACGCGCGGATGCTGGCTCCACAGCGCGACGCTGGGCGTCGGGCAGTGCAGTGGCAGGTCGTGGGCGGTGATTTCAATGGTCTTTTTGTCGGACATCGTTTTCTCCCTGAATTAGACGGTGGCCAGCCAGTCGGCGTGCGCAGCGGAACGGCCATAAACCACGTCGAAATACTTTTCCTGCAGCGCCTTGGTGATCGGGCCGCGATGGCCGACACCGATCTGGCGGTTGTCGAGTTCGCGGATCGGCGTCACTTCCGCGGCAGTGCCGGTGAAGAAGGCTTCGTCGGCGCAATAAAGTTCGTCACGCGTGATGCGCTTTTCGATGACTTCGATGCCCAGTTCGCCGGCCAGTTGCATGACGGTGGCGCGCGTGATGCCTTCGAGGCAGGCCGTCAAATCCGGCGTGTACAGCTTGCCGTTGCGGACAATGAATACGTTCTCGCCGGCGCCTTCGCAAACGTAACCTTCCGGGTCGAGCAACAGGGCTTCGTCGTAACCATCGGCAGTTGCCTCGTTGTTGGCGAGGATGGAGTTCATGTAGTTGCCCGACGCCTTGGCGCGCACCATCGTGATATTCACGTGGTGGCGGGTAAAGGAGGAGGTCTTGATGCGGATGCCGCGCTCCATGCCTTCTTCGCCGAGGTAGGCGCCCCAGGGCCAGGCCGCGATGATGACGTGCACCTTGGCGCCCTTGGGCGACACGCCCATTTTTTCAGAGCCGTAGAAGGCGAGCGGGCGCAGGTAGCCGGATTCCAGATGGTTGGCGCGGATCACTTCCTTTTGCGCTTCATTCAGCTCTTCAGCCGAGTAGGGCATCTGCATCTGGAAGATGTGGGCCGAACGGAACAGGCGTTCGGTGTGCTCCTTGAGGCGGAAAATCGCGGTGCCGCGCTCGGTCTTGTAGGCACGGACGCCCTCGAATACACCCATGCCATAGTGCAGCGAGTGGGTGAGGACGTGGGTGGTGGCTTCGCGCCAGGGCACCAGTTTTCCGTCTTGCCAAATAAAGCCGTCGCGATCCGACATGGACATGTTCGATTCTCCGTGTTGCGCCTGTAAAAGCCCACAATTCTAGCCGAAATCAGACGTTAAAATAGCGCTTTTGCCGATCGAGCTTTGTCATGGTCTGGAAACCCCACGTTACCGTTGCCGCAGTTGTTCAGCGTGACGGAAAATTCCTTCTGGTCGAGGAGGAAACCGAGGCCGGGCTGGCCTTCAACCAGCCGGCCGGCCACCTTGAAGAAGGTGAGTCGCTGCTTGATGCCGTGGCCCGCGAGGCACTGGAAGAAACTGCCTACCACTTCAAGCCGACGCATCTGGTCGGCATCTATAACTGGACGCATCCGAGCAAGGAAGATACGACCTATCTGCGCTTTGCCTTTGGTGGCGAATTGCGTGGCTACGAGGCGGGGCGGCAACTCGATGACGGCATCGTCGCCGCCCGCTGGCTGACGCTTGATGAGGTCAGGGCGACTCAGGGCCGGCATCGCAGCCCGCTGATCCTGCGGTGCATCGAGGATTTCATGGCCGGCAAGAATTATCCGCTTGATCTGCTGACGCACTACGACTGATGCGCCACTGGCTGCTCGCCTTTGTTCTCGCTGCTTCGGGCGCGGGTGCCGCCGATGAAATGGTGCGCATCTGCCACGGCTACGGTTGTCTGGCGCAGACGGATATCCGTTATACCGAAGGCCAGCTTGGCGAAGTGCGGCGCATGCTGTTTGCTGCGGTCGACGCGGAAAATGAGCGAAAAATGCTTGCCGAGGCCGTTGGCCGGCTCTACGCCTGGGCCGGCGAGCAGTCCGACATTCGCAACGACCGCGGCGGCAATTTTGCCGACGGGCACGTCTCGGGCAAGATGGACTGCATTGATCACTCGACCTCGACGACCCGCCTTCTCAAGACCCTCGAAGCACGTAGCTATCTGCGCTGGCACCGCGTCGTCGAACCCGTCGCGAGGGGAGTCGCCTCGGTTTTTTTCGTGCACTACTCGGCCGTGATCGAGGAAAAAACAGAGGGCGAAGCGCCGCGCTTCGTGGTTGATAGCTGGTTCGTCGATAATGGACTGCCGGCGGTGATCTTGCCGCTGGCTGATTGGAAGAAAGGGGCTGGGCCCGATGTCTGAAAAAACTGTGGTCGTCGGTTTGTCCGGCGGCGTTGATTCTTCCGTGGCGGCCTTGTTGCTCAAGCAACAGGGCTGGAAGGTGATCGGTCTGTTCATGAAGAACTGGGAAGACGACGACACCGAGGAATACTGCTCGTCGCGCCAGGATCTGATCGACGTGATGAGCGTCGCAGACCGCATCGGCATCGACGTCGAGGTGGTCAATTTCGCCGCCGAATACCGTGAGCGCGTTTTCGCCGAGTTCCTGCGCGAATATCAGGCCGGGCGGACGCCGAATCCGGACATCCTGTGCAATTCCGAAATCAAGTTCAAGGCCTTTCTTGATCACGCCATGCAGCTCGGCGCCGACAGGATCGCCACCGGCCACTATGCCGGCGTGCGCGAATTCAACGGCGAGTACCAGTTGCTCAAGGCCGAGGACGGGACCAAGGACCAGAGTTACTTCCTTTATCGCCTGAATCAGGCGCAGCTGTCGAAGACGCTGTTTCCGCTGGCTGATATCTACAAGCGCGAGGTGCGCAAGATTGCCGAGGCGGAAGGTTTGCATGTGGCAGCGAAGAAGGATTCGACCGGTATCTGCTTCATCGGCGAACGGCCGTTCAAGGATTTTCTGAGTCGTTACCTGCCGCCGAAGAAGGGCGAAATCCGTCGTCTTGACGACGGCAAGGTGCTCGGCGAGCACGACGGCCTGATGTTCCACACCATGGGCCAGCGCAAGGGCCTGCATATCGGCGGCCTGAAGGAGAAGGGGCAGGCCGGTGGTGGTGATCACGACGCCTGGTTCGTGGTTGGCAAGGACATGGAAAAAAATGTGCTTTACGTTGCCCAGGGTCACGACCATCCGGCGTTGCTGACCAGTTCGCTGGTGGCAGAGCAGCTATCGTGGGTTTCCGGCCGCGAGCCACATACGCACTGGGTTTATACCGCCAAGCCACGCTACCGGACGGCAGATCAGCCGTGCGAGGTCGAGCGTGTCGATGGCGACAGCTGCAAAATCAATTTCGCCGAGCCGCAGTGGGCGCTGACGCCCGGGCAGTCTGTCGTGCTCTACGAGAGCCGTGTCTGCTTAGGGGGCGGTGTCATCCGCTGAACAGGATCAGTCTGCAGGGCCGCGTGCTTCCGATTTCTCGATGGCCGCCGTGAAAGCATGCAGGAGATCGGGGTCGTGCTTGATTCCGCATTCCATGTTCAGGATGTCCATGACTTCACGGTGCGAACGCCCGCGATGGTAGGCGCGTGTTTCGACCATGGCGTCATAGCTGTCCGCCAGTGAGATGATTCTGGCGAAAAGGGGGATATCCGTGCCGACAAGGCTGTCGGGGTAGCCGGAGCCATCGTAATGTTCATGATGGTGGCGGACGGCTCTGGCGACTTCTTGAGAGTTTTCACTGTCGATGGCCAGAATGATCCGTTCGCCGATCAGCGCGTGCTGTTTCATGCATTCCCACTCGTTTTGTTCGAATCGCGAAGGCTTGTGCAACACCTTGTCAGGAATGCCGATCTTCCCGAGATCGTGGAACTGGGCGCTCAGCGACAATTGTTCAAGTTCGCGGTCGGAAAGACTGATCTGGACACCGAGCTCGGCTGACAGGTGAACAACCCGGTCGGAATGGAGGCGGGTGTGATGGTCTCGCTGACCCAGCGCAACCGCCAAGGTTCGGGCAATGTTTCGCATTGGGCTGGTATCGGTGCGTTGTTTCAAAGCGGTCATCCTTGATCAGATATCAGTTTGGTCGGCAGATTGACCGCTGTAACGGCGCAAGGTTTCATTTTCGGCGTGCCAGGGGTGTTTTTTTGTCACCTGCAGTAAAAAGGGTGCCCACAGGCACCCTCATCTGATCTGGAAACCGGTTGCTCAGTCGTGTGGCACAGTGTCTGCAAAAGACGGACGTAGCATCAGCTTGTCGTAGAGCTTGCCCAGATTCGGATGGTTCTCGTGCCAGTTGATCTCCGGGAAGCGGAAGCGCAGGTAGCCGAGTGCAGTACCGACGGCGATGTCGGCCATCGAGAAGTGGGTGCCCATGCAGAAGCTCTTGTCGCCGAGCTCTCTGGCCATGAAGTCGAGGCCACGCGAAACCTTGCCCTGCTGGCGATCTATCCAGCCGGCGCTCTGTTCCTTTTTGGGGCGCTTGCCTTCGAGCAATGCGCTGACTGCTGCATCAAGCACGCCATCAGCCAATGCTTCCCAGCGCTTGACCTCGGTCCGCTCGCGGTTCGGCGCCGGGAACAGTTTGTTGTTCGGCGTCACGTTGTCGATGTACTCGACAATGACTCGGGAGTCGAACAGCGGCGTGTTGTCGTCAAGTACCAGCACCGGGATCTTGCCGAGCGGGTTGATGTCGGGGACCTTGCTGTCTTCAGTCCAGGGTGAATCGATGACAAATTCGAAATCGATCTTTTTTTCGGCCAGCACGATCCGCACTTTTCGTGCATAGGGGCTGGTATGGGAGCCGATCAGCTTCATCGCGAGCTCTCTGATTTGGGGGGGTCAATTATAGCGTATGGCGAGGGGTTCGCCGGGAAGGTAAAATGTTCGGCTTACTGAAAAGGATGATTCGATGACTTTCAATCCGCTGACCGCACTCTCCCCGCTCGATGGCCGCTACGCCGGCAAGGTTGACGCCCTGCGCGAGCATTTTTCCGAGTTTGGCTTGATCAAGGCACGCTTGAAAGTCGAAATCGAATGGCTGAAGGCGCTGGCCGCTGAGCCGCATTTTTCGGAAATTGCCGCTTTTTCCCGGTCGACCGTAGCAGAGCTCGACGCGCTGGTCGCCAACTTCACCGTTGAGCAGGCCGCCGAGGTGAAAGCCGAGGAAGCGGTCACCAACCATGACGTCAAGGCGCTCGAATACTGGATCAAGAAGAACACCAAAGGCAACGCCGAAGTCACCAAGGTAAGCGAGTTCATCCACTTCGCCTGCACCTCGGAAGACATCAACAACCTGTCGCACGCACTGATGTGCCAGGGTGCCCGCGAGCAGGCCATGCTGCCCTCGCTCGACAAGGTCATCGCCCGCCTCAAGGAATTGGCCCACGTCAACGCTGAAGTGCCGATGATGAGCCGCACGCACGGCCAGCCGGCAACGCCGACGACGCTCGGCAAGGAAATGGCCAATGTCGCCTACCGCCTGGAGCGCGCTCGTGCCCGCATCGTGGCCGTCGAACTGCTCGGCAAGATCAACGGCGCGGTCGGCAACTACAACGCCCACCTGATCGCCTACCCGGGCTACGACTGGGAAGGCTTCGCCAAGCGTTTCGTCGAATCGCTCGGCCTGACCTTCAATCCCTACACCATCCAGATCGAGCCGCACGACGCGCTGGCCGAACTGTTCGACGCCTTTGCCCGCGCCAACAGCATCCTGATCGACCTTGACCGCGACATCTGGGGCTACATCTCGCTCGGTTTCTTCAAGCAGAAGGTCAAGGCTGGTGAAATCGGCTCGTCGACCATGCCGCACAAGGTCAATCCCATCGACTTCGAGAACTCCGAAGGTAATCTCGGTCTAGCCAATGCGGTCTTGAAGCACCTCGCCGAAAAGCTGCCGATCTCGCGTTGGCAGCGCGACCTGACCGATTCGACGGTGCTCCGCAACATGGGTGTCGGCCTTGGCTACACGCTGCTCGCCTATGACTCGCTGCTCAAGGGGCTGAACAAGCTGGAAGTCAATGCCCACGTGATGCAGGCCGATCTCGACGCCAACTGGGAACTCCTCGCCGAGCCGATCCAGACCGTCATGCGCCGCTACGCTGTGCCCAACGCCTACGAAAAACTCAAGGAACTGACCCGCGGCACGCGTGTTTCGCGTGAAGGTATGCAGGCTTTCGTCTCGACGCTGGAAATCCCGGAAGCCGCCAAGGCAGAGCTGCTCAAGCTGACGCCGTGGGATTACACGGGCAAAGCGGCCGAGCTGGCCAGGCGGATTTAAAGCCATGAAGTGCAGCAAATGCGGCCATGATGTGCCGGCAGATGCCATTTACTGCCCGCAGTGCACCGGTGAACGCAAGACGACGGATCCCGAGGTGATCCGTGGCGGCATTCGCGGCGGCGCAATCGGCCTGTTTCTCGGCCTCTTGCCCACCGTCTGGCTGCTTTTGGATTTTGGCGCCGAGCGCGGCATCAAGGCCATCGCCTTCATCTTGCCGGCCGTCACCTTCACCACCGGGCTGATCATCGGCCTGGTCAAAGCTAAAAGGGAATGGAAATAATGTCTTTTGCTGAAAACCTGAAAAAACTCCCCGGGATCTCCCACCTCGCCGCCATCAACCTGCTCGACAAGGAAGATGTTGTGGTCGCGACCATCGAAAACAAGGCGGGTAGCCAGGGTTCGCTGGCGGTCTACAACCATCTGGCGCAAACCTACGGCTCCATCAACGCCGAGGCAGCAAAAAAAGGTCTGGAAATCTTTGCAGAGCACACCGAGGACGAGCGCGCCAACCCGGGCAAGCACCCGAACATCGCGCGCCTCATCGCGATCGAAGAGGGCTCGCCGGCGCTACGCGTCAAACATGTTTTTGCCGTTTGAGCCTGCTCGTTCAGTTTGTTTCAAGCTTGCCGTGGAAACTCTTCATTGATTGATAAGCAGACGGCCATATACCGGCGCTATAATTTTTGCGGAATAAAACACCGGTGCCGTGCGTTAACGCATTGCAACCCGATTTTCCTCAATGACAACGGAGAAACCCCAATGAAATCCAAGCTTCTGCTCGCCCTGCTCACCACCACCCTTGCGGCCGGTACAGCCGTCGCACAGGTCAAGGTCGAAGACGCCATCAAGTTCCGCCAGTCCGGCTACGGCTTCATGGCCTGGAACATGGCCCGCATCAAGGCCAACGTCGAAGGTGCCTACAACAAGGAAGAAGTCATCAAGGCCGCCAACGCCATCCAGGCCATCGCCAACTCCGGCATGGGCGCGCTCTACGTGCCGGGCAGCGACAAGGGCAAGGGCTGGGAAGAAACCCGCGCCAAGCCGGCCATCTTCACCGACAAGGAAAAGGTCGGCAAGGTCGCCATGGCATTCAACAAGGAAGCCAACGAAATGGCCAAGGTTGCCGCGACCGGCGATGCAGCCGCAGTCGGCGCTCAGTTGGGCAAACTCGGCGACACCTGCAAGGGCTGCCATGACGATTTCAAGGTCAAGAAATAATCCGGATTTTCGAGAACATGGACAGGCACCCGCGGGTGCCTGTTTTTTTACCAAGCAAGGCACAACATGAATCGCCAACGAATTCGCCTCTGGGATCTGCCCACCCGCCTCTTTCACTGGCTGCTGGTTTTGGCCGTCGTTGCGTCGGTAGTTACCGGCCAACTCGGCGGCAAGCTGATCGACCTGCACGGCAAGATCGGCCTCGCCATCGTCGGCCTGATTGCCTTTCGCATCGTCTGGGGCTTCGCCGGCTCCACCTACGCCCGCTTCGCCCAGTTCTTCCCGACGCCGGGCAAGATCAAGTCCTATCTCAACGGCGAATGGCGCGGCCTCGGCCACAATCCGCTCGGCGCACTTTCCGTTTTTGGCCTGATTTTCCTGTTGACCGCACAAACCCTCAGCGGCCTCTTCGCCAACGACGACATCGCCTTCGTCGGCCCCCTCTATGACCTGATCAGCAAGTCGCTCAGCAACCGCCTGAGCGGCCTGCACGAACTTCTCTCCAATGTGCTGATCGCCCTCGTAGTCCTGCACGTCGCTGCCATCGCCTTCTATAGCCACGTAAAAAAAGACAAGCTGATCAAGCCGATGCTGACTGGCTGGAAGGAAGGGGCGACCGGCGAGTCGGCCAAGGGCGGTGGCGTGCTCGCACTGATCGTGGCGCTGACGATTGCGGGCACAGCCATCTATGGTGCCAGTGGGGCCTGGCTGCCCGAGCCGCCACTGCCGCAGACGATGGAAACGCCGAGCTGGTAGTTCTTTGGGCGCTGCGCGATTCAGACAAGGCCCGCAAACGGCCATGAGCCGCCACACACAGCATCCACAAAGCAGCCATCTGAGCGACTGGTGCATTCTGAGACCTGCCGCACGGCAAATTCACTCAACTCGGCCAAAGCTGACCTTTGCCCAGTCCTCTTGTTTCGGCGGCAACACCTCAGTTAGCAGCCGCTCAAACGTAAATCGCATCGAACAGATGATTCTCTATTCTGTGGTCACCGATTAACTTTTTTTGATTCAGTCAAATAGATTCATTGAACGAAATTCATGCTCTAGCCTCCAAAATTATGCCATTGGGTTCAGCATGAGAGCAAAAAGAGACCTGAAACAACCTCACTGGAGGAGAGATGATCATGCAACTACGTTATTGGATGCTTCCAATTCTGGCTGTCGCAGGTTTTGGATTGGGTGGATGTTCCGGGATGCCGACACCTGTCCGCGGTGAGTGTGTCAAGGACGGCAAAGTCTCTCCTGCGTGCTTTACGACTAGGAGTTCAGACTACGAAGCAGGCCCCGTATTTTGTTCAGAACGATACCAACATGGGCACTCAGCCAAAACACTCAGTCCGCGCGCTCGCCAATTGGCAGGACAGGGGTATCTGTACGCGTTGGCTGCTGCCAAAATCCTCCATATAGACAACGAGGAGGGCCGTGATCATCTTTTTGGCGAAACACCTCTTCTTCAGCACAACCCCGAGTATGACAAGGATTCTTGGCTTGGTTTTCAAGGTGCAGTATATGAGCGGCGGAGCCCCAGTGGAAACAAGATAGAAAAGGTCGTTGTCACGTTTGCTGGCAGCAACCAATGGCGAGACTGGCTCATCCAGAACATCGGGATTCCTGTTCAGTACGAATCCGCACGAAAACTGGTTTTGCAGGTATATGAAGACGAAAAGTACAAAGGGATTCCCATAGTCGCTACTGGCTATTCATTAGGAGGAGGGCTGGCAGCTCACGTGAAAAAACACCCCGAAACAGCCTCTCTTGTTCAGGAGGCGTGGCTCTTCAATCCTTCTCCTTTGGACGGGATACTGGGCGGCGACCCCGTTGAGAACGTATATGTACTTTTCCAAGACAATGAAATCTTGGTTAACCTGAGAAACATGCTAGGTGCGGACTACGCTCTAGACAAAAACAAGGCGGAGTACGGCACCATCGATAGTGCAAAGATATATGGGCACTACCGATATTCGCTTATGCTCCAACTGCTTCACGCCGCCGACGCGAACTACTGGTGCGAAACACGTGGAGACAAGCGGCCGTCTGACGCTCTTCAAATCCTTAGAAACAGCCAGATGCGTGCTTGCGAGAACGAGAGTGATCAAGCGAATGCCCGACGAGCAGCAGAAAAAGCGGAGACGAAGATAGCTTCATGGTCGGATCCATTTATCCACTGTACGCAAGACTAAAAAAAACACATGGGAATTTTCGGCAAATAGAAACGGTACCAGCAGTAGTGGTCACTATATGATTTCATCAACAAAACGGCATGAATGTATCGTTTTCAATACGATGACCAAACAATCGCTTTTCCGGTGGTTTCTGCTGATATCAACCTTCTGTGCTTGGTCGCCGACTGTTAAAGCTGAAAAGTCGCTTCCGCCATTGCCCAACTGTGCTGCAATTAAAACACCTGCAGCCCGTGTCCAAGCACTTGATCGCTACGTGACGGCGCTGGAGGATTGGTCCGACAGGACACCGGACTTTATGGCACGTTCAGAGGCAGGCACCTATGTCACCTTGGTGGCTGCCCATCTTCTACCGGAAGCTACACCGTTTCGCAGGTACGAGCGGGAGTGCTGGGTGTTCTTTGAGGATGCGCGTCGCGCCTTGGCTGATGGCAAAACGTGTAGCACCAAGCAATCAGCTCACGCTTGGGATAGCTGTCTTGCGATGCGCCAAGACGGTCTACGTGCTGCGGCCAAACCGTTCTTGCGCTGCCTGCGCTGAGTCTTATTGCGCCTTCAGCCCCGTCGCCTTGCCGCCCTGTTCTCGGATCTGGGCTTCGGATATCGGTGCCTTTGATGACACTCTGTATTCGCCATCATCGAAAGTGATTTCCCGGTAGAGCCCCGAATTCTCATCCGGCACGTATAGCGTTCGCCATTGTCCCGAGCGGGCCGGGCCGATAAATTCGGGTAGCGGCAGGCCCATGAACTTCCCGACAATCTTGGTATCGCTGAACTTGCCGACGTACGGACGCGAAAGCACCACCGTCATGCAGCCTCGTCGGGTGCATACATCTGGCCGTTGCAGGTAATAGATTTGGGCATCTCGCCCGTCAGGCTGCAATTTGACACGCCAACTGGAAGCGCTGGCTTTCATGTCCTTAGAGGAAGTTGGCATTGCACCGAAGGCCAGCGCACCAGCCTCATTTGAACGGCGTGTTGCGATTCGCTTGCGCACCTCTTCAGAAAGCGTATGGGGCTCGATGTCGTAGCGAGCTTCCTGAATCGATTCCGCGAAGACATCGGACAAAACCATCCAGTTTACCGACCCGGAGCGCACATCATATTTTTCCGCATGATTCTTCGCCGAGCCACCTGTGACCATTCCGGTAACGAGGTACGCGCCATTGTCCTGGATTTCGAGCACAGGTGATCCCGAACTTCCCGGCGTAAACGAGCAATCTATTGTCGCGCCACCTACCCCCGCGCTTGTATCCGGTGCCTTGCAGCCAGACTCGACGGTAACTCCCGAATCTGTCCATCGGTCTTGAGGATATCCGATCACCGTCAGTTCACCAGCAGGTTGCCAGTATCGATTACTGGGAGACTTGATTTCTAGAAAGCCTAAGTCTCTGCCAATGCATTGGTCTAGCTTGAGAAGGACGAAATCCTCAAAGGCCCCTGTTGTATCCCCCGGAGTCCAGTTGCCAAAATCAATAACTTCCGCACGAACCTTTTTGGCAAACGACTTCGTCCTTCCCTGTTGCAAATCGACATGGAAGTCAAGAGCGACTCCCCTCTTGGCACGCGTAGTGATGACCTTGCCATCCTCTTTACGACTCTTGAAAAAAGCGACATGGTAGTTCGTGGTAATGAGACATTCGCCTGAAAGCCAGGCAGTGCCATGACCGTGGTCAATATATTCGTCCACCTTCGTAATGATGCCGACACGCCTATAGAGCGGATTTTCATCCGCAG
>JAEUOG010000034.1 GCA_016790815.1 Dechloromonas sp. | reverse complement strand
GACCGGCTACCGGTAGAACATCAGTGGTCGCG
This sequence comes from Dechloromonas sp., assembly GCA_016790815.1. GTDB lineage: Bacteria > Pseudomonadota > Gammaproteobacteria > Burkholderiales > Rhodocyclaceae > Azonexus. Next base: position 29,946 of record JAEUOG010000034.1, on the reverse strand, counting down.
TAAAGTTGGCTCGCAAGCATCGAGCCGGAAGTTAACAGCTTTAGCTAATGTTTACAATGCTTTACGCAATAAATGAAAATGCCGTTCAGCGCTAACTGAACGGCATTGGCAGCGATGCGGGCCTTTTTGGTTCAGCAGGAGCTGAAATTACTTCGACTTCTTGACAGCCTTAGTGGTGGCGCTGGTAGCGGCAGCCATGTTGGTCTGGGCCATTTCGGTCACTTGCTTGGCGGTCTTGCGCATGTTGTCGAAAGCAGAGTTGGCGGCAGCGATGGCGCTCTGAACGGCAGCAACGGCAACGTCGGAACCAGCCGGGGCAGACTTGGCAGCCTTTTCGAGCATGTCCGCAACGTTCTTCTGGAAGTCGCCGAATTGGGCTTCAACCATCTTGGCCAGCTGTTCCTGGGTTTCGGTAGAGATTTCGTAGACCGACTTGGAGTAGGCAACAGCCTTCTCGACGCTCGGCTGGGCCAGGGAAGCCTGGATGGACAGGGCTTCTTGCGGATCCTTGGCACCCATCAGAGCCTTGGCGTTGGAGACGGAGTCTTCCAGGACCGAACGGGCGGTTTCCAGATTCAGGCTGGCGATACGCTCGGCAGAAGCCAGGGCGGTGTTGGCAACGGACAGAAGGGAATCAACGGCGGCTTTGTTGGCGGCGGCGAATTGCTCGGTATTGATGGACATCGGTGGCTCCTTAAGTGGGAAATTAGAATTTACAACGGCGTCATTGTATCAATAATTACCGGCAATTGTTGCGGCGCAGCAATGAGATTTACTGATCTATATCAACTGGTTAGTAGATAGCGTGCAAACAAACGTTTAATTTTTGTTGCGTTTGCGACGATGGTTTTTATTCCAAAATTGGGAGCAAAAATGCCGGAAATGATTCAGCCACCATCATTTCACCGTTTTCTTGCAACAGTATTTCGGGAAAAATATTTCTCCGGAATGGGCTTGTGTCGGATGGTGAAACGCATATTTTTCTGTGTTGTATTTCCGACAAACACCGCTTCCACCGCCGTTCATTTCGCTTTGAATTCGACCCGCACACTGCCCGCAGCAGGGCAGCTAAGCCCCCGGTGATAAAATTCGCCCCGTTTCGGCGCAAGCCTTTTCCCTGATCGGACCCCATGCATTTCGACACCATCGTCATCGGCGCCGGCGCGGCCGGCATGATGTGTGCGGCCCAGGCTGGCGCGCGTGGCCGGCGCGTGCTGCTCGTCGATCACGCCGAAACGCTCGGCGAACGCATCCGCATCTCGGGTGGCGGGCGCTGCAACTTCACCAATCGCACCGTCAGTGCTGACAACTTCCTCTCGCAGAACCCGCACTTCTGCCGCTCGGCGCTCGCCCGCTTCACGCAGTTCGATTTCATTGCGATGGTCGACAAGCGGCGGATTCCTTACCACGAGCGCGAGCACGGCCAGCTCTTCTGCGACGAATCAGCCCAGGACATCATCGACATGCTCCGCGATGCCTGCGAGGACGTTGGCGTCCAGTGGGCTTTTCCTTGTGCCGTGCGGCACATCGAGCGCCAGCCGGGCGAAACCGACAGGCGTTTTGCGGTCAACACGGAAAAAGGCCAATTTTCATGCCAGTCCCTGGTCGTCGCCACCGGCGGCCTGGCCATCCCGAAAATCGGCGCCAGCCCGTTCGGCTACCGACTGGCCGAGCAGTTCGGCATTTCCGTCGTCCCGCCCCGGCCGGCCCTCGTTCCGCTCGCCCTGGCGCCCGATGTGCTCGAACCGATCAAGCCACTGGCCGGATCAACGCTCGACGCCGTCGCTCAGTTTGACGATGCTCAGTTCCGCGAAAACGTGCTGATCACCCATCGCGGCCTCTCTGGCCCGGCCATCCTGCAAATCTCCAGTTACTGGCAGATGCAGGAATACCGCAGCGGCAAAAAGCAACCCGTCGCCCTCGACCTGCTGCCGGGTACCGATGCAGGAACATGGCTCGAAGCACACCGGCAAGGCCGCGTACACCTGCCCAACCTGCTCGCCGAACGCCTGCCCCGGCGCTTCGCTCACGAATGGTGCGCGCTGCTTGGCGGCGAAAAGTTCGTGACCCGCCCGATCAGCGAACTCGGCCGACGCGACCTCGACCTGATCGCCAGCCAACTCAACGCCTGGCCCCTCATGCCGTCCGGCACCCTCGGCTTCGCCAAAGCCGAAGTCACGCTTGGTGGCGTATCGACCGACGCGCTCTCGTCAAAAACCATGGAAGCCAAGGCGGCGCCCGGCCTCTACTTCATCGGCGAAGTCGTCGACGTGACAGGCTGGCTGGGCGGCTACAACTTCCAGTGGGCCTGGTCGTCGGGCTGGGTGGCGGGGCAGTTTGCCTGAAGATCAGGGAATTGATGGGGCACGTATTCAACGAGCAACGGCTTTCGCTATCGCGAGATTGAGGAACAGCGCTTCAGGTGCAAAGGCAAGCCTTGTGGTTGGTGATCTGCGAAGCAGACCGCTAGCTGAACTCTGCTTCAAAGCCGGCATCGACAATCGCCTGCAGGATGTCATCCGGACTGATGAATCGACCATGTTCTATGGTGGTCTCTCCCGTTTCCGGGGATATCTCGATGTGGCCAATATTTGGCAAGTCCTGAATGGCGTTTGCCAACGATCGGACGCTGGTTTCATCGGTTAAACCGGTGATCTTTAAATTCAAGGTTTCCATGTTGTATCTGCACGTTGCCGAAGGATTGCATCATTCGGCAGTGGCTTTTTCACGAAGTTCGCAGACGGTGTGCTTTTGGACGGTATTTCCGCCGAATTGAAAGCCGAAACTTAGTCAACGCCTGCCATCGACATCGCCACCGCCTCCGCCACCTTGATCCCATCAACCCCAGCCGACAGAATTCCGCCCGCATAGCCGGCGCCTTCGCCGGCCGGGTAGAGGCCGCGGGTGTTGATGCTCTGGTAGTCTGGGCCGCGTTTGATGCGGATCGGTGACGAGGTACGGGTTTCGACGCCGGTCAGGATGGCGTCGGCCATGGCGAAGCCCTTGATCTGCTTGTCGAAGGCCGGGATGGCTTCGCGCAGTGCTTCGATGACGTAGGGCGGGACGCAGCTGGCCAGATCGGTCATGTGCACGCCGGGCTGGTAGGAGGGATCGACTTCGCCCAAGGCGGTGGATGGCCGGCCGGCCAAAAAGTCGCCGACGCGCTGGGCGGGGGCAGCGTAGGTGCTGCCGCCGGCGACGAAGGCGGCGGATTCCCACTGGCGCTGAAAGTCGATGCCGGCCAGCGGGTTGGTCCGGTAGTCGCCGGGGAAATCTTCCGGTTTGACTTCCACGACAAGCGCCGCGTTGGCGTTGCGTTCGGCGCGCGAATATTGGCTCATGCCGTTGGTGACGACGCGGCCTTCTTCCGAGGTGGCGGCGACGACCTGGCCGCCGGGGCACATGCAGAAGCTGTAGGCGGCGCGGCCGTTCTTGCAGTGGTGGACAAGTTTGTAGTCGGCGGCGCCGAGGATTTCGTTGCCGGCATTGGGGCCGAAGCGGGCCTTGTCGATCATCGCCTGCGGGTGTTCGACTCGGAAGCCGATGGAGAAGGGCTTGGCTTCGATGTAAACGCCTTGCTCGTAGAGCGCCTGGAAAGTGTCGCGGGCGCTGTGGCCGACGGCGAGGACGACATGGTCGGTGGCGATGGTTTCGCCATCAGCCATGACCACGCCGCGCACTTGATGATCGTCGATGACCAGCCGCTCGACCTTGCTGCCGAAGCGGATTTCGCCGCCCAGTTCGGTGATTGTGGTGCGGATGTTCTCGACCATCTTGACCAGCCGGAAGGTGCCGATGTGCGGCTTGCTGACGACCATGATCTCTTCCGGCGCGCCGGCTTTGACGAACTCTTCGAGCACCTTGCGGCCATGGTGCTGCGGGTCCTTGATCTGGCTGTAGAGCTTGCCGTCGGAGAAAGTGCCGGCGCCGCCTTCGCCGAACTGGACGTTCGATTCCGGGTTGAGCTTGTTGTTGCGCCACAGGCCCCAGGTGTCCTTGGTGCGCTCGCGCACGGCCTTGCCGCGTTCGAGGATGATCGGCTTGAAACCCATCTGGGCGAGTATCAGCCCGGCCAGCAGGCCGCAGGGGCCGGTGCCGATGACGACGGGACGGGTCTTCTGTTCGGCCGGGGCCTGGGCAACGAATTTGTAGCTGGTATCCGGCCGCGGCCCGACGTTTCGATCATCGGCCAGTTTTTTGAGCAGCGCCGGTTCGTCGCTGACGTTGAAATCCAGCGTGTAGATCAGCGTTATCGCCGATTTCTTGCGCGCATCGTAGCTGCGCTTGAATATCGTGAAATCGATCAGCTCGTCGTCGGTGATTCCAAGCCGCTGACAAAGAGCTGGCCGCAATGCGTCACTGGCGTGGTCCAGCGGCAGCTTCAGTTCGGTGAGTCTCAACATGCAGGTTTACCGGTGATCTCAGCGTTCCTTGAACTGCTTGTGGCAAGTCTTGCATGTCTCGTGAAGTGTCTCGTAGGCCTTTTCCACTTGTGCCTTTTCCTTGCTTTGGGCGGCCACGATCAGTGCGTCGGTGGCGGCGATGAAGGCGTTCTTGTCTTTCTCGAACTGTTCCGGTTGTTTCCAGACATCCGGCGTGGCCTTGGTCGGCGGGTAGTTCGTGTCGGCGCCAAAATATGACCAGGGGCCGTCACGCTTGGCGAGCAGTGCTTCCGCCATGGGCAGGAACTTGTCGGCGTCGTAGCGCTCCTTGCGCAACATGACGCCCATCGGCTCGAAGGTCTTGACGATTTCCTTGAACGCCACCTGACGATGCTTGACTGGCTGCCCGGGCCGTGTGTCCTCGACCTCGCCGCATCCGGCCAGGATTGTTGCGGTCAACAGGAGAAAAAGGGGATATTTCAAACGAATGGACATGGCTGGCGATCGATAATGGGGTTGGACCAAGAGCGCGAATTATACGGGCTAGGTGGCGGAGACGAAGTGTCGCGCAGTCGGTCGAGTACCGAAGGGCGACTTCAAAATTGACTAAATTGTCCGGTTGACCGCAGAAGGGCAAGCACACGCGACTGTGCATGGCTTTGCGGTAAAGTTGGACTGGTCCGGTCAATCACAGGAGTGCCCCATGTTCGATCTCTACATCGGGAACAAGAATTACTCGTCATGGTCCTTGCGGCCGTGGCTGCTGATGAAGCATTTCGGTATCCCTTTTGCCGAGCACATGGTTTCCGTCGCCGGGCGTGACTATAACCCCTCGCTCAAACCGTTGGCAGGCAATGCCCGCGTGCCCTGCCTGCATGAAAATGGTTATCAGATTTGGGAGAGCATCGCCATCGCCGAAACCCTGGCCGAGCGCTACTCGCAGATGTGGCCGGCCGACGCCAGGGCAAGGGCGAGGGCGCGCAGCATTTCGGCCGAAATGCACGCCGGCTTCGCCAAATTGCGTACCGCAATGCCGATGAACCTGAAGTTGAAGCTCAAGGGCAAACCGGCGACGCCGGAAGTCCAGCGCGACATCGAGCGCGTCGTTGAAATCTGGACCGAGGCGCGCAGCCAGTTTGCCACCGGTAGCGGTCCGTGGCTGTTTGGCGATTTCTCGATTGCCGATGCCATGTTTGCCCCGATTGCCTGTCGCTTCAACGTCTATAACGTGCCGCTGCCGCCGGTCGCCGCAGCATACCGGGATGCCGTCCTCGCGCATCCGGCCCTCATCGAGTGGCATGCCGCCGCGCTCACGGAAACCGAGTCGCATGCGCATTACGACCAGTTGGCTGACCAGTACGGCGGGCCGCGCTAGATATCCTGGATGCCCTCGGGCCGTGGTTTGATAGAGCTACCGGATTTCTTTGAGTTTACCAAGGCTTGTTTTGATTGAAATCAAAAGCCAAAATGCCGTAAATTCGGGCGGGGTTGTTCCGCTGATGCGACGACAGATAAAGAGGAGAAAGAATGCGGGATTTTCAACCAGTGCAGATTGATAGTCTTTTGAGTCGCGTTCCCTTGTTCGACGGGCTTACGCCTGACGATCTGGCCTTGGTGGCCAAGGGGACTCATCAAACGCGGCTGGTCAAGGGCGAAACCCTGTTTCGCCAGGGTGATCCTTGCACGGGGTTCCATGTGCTGGCCTATGGCCAGATCAAATTGGCGATTTCCTCCCCGCAGGGCACCGAGAAGGTCGTCGAAATCATTCAGTCTGGCCATAGCTTTGGTGAAGCCATCATGCTCATGGACAGACCCTATTTCATCTATGCTCAGGCACTGAGCGATTCGCTGGTTCTGCATGTCGCCAAGGAAACGATTTTTGTCGAGCTCCAGAAGAACTACTCGTTTGCCAGAAAAATGCTGGCCGGTATGGCCTTGCGCATGCATCAGCTGATGAGCGATGTCGAAGCATATTCGCTGCATACCGGAACACAGCGTGTTATTGGGTACTTCATGCACGAATTGCTCGAAAGCCAGCATGGCGAGGAGCATGTTGTGCTGGAGCTTTCCTCCAGCAAGGGGGTTATTGCGTCGCGACTCAATCTTACCCAGGAGCATTTCTCGCGCATCCTGCATGATCTGAGCAAGCTCGGGCTGATTGTGGTCGAAGGGAAACGGATTCGCATTCCCAGCATGCCAGAACTGAAAAAGCATCTGGATATCTAGGTGCCGGGGCATTGCTCATCAGGTACAGACCGTGAATCAGACCATCAGCTTCATTACCCTCGGCGTCGCCGATCTCGCCTGTAGTCGGGCGTTCTACAAGGCGCTGGGCTGGCAGGAATCATCCTCCAGCCAAGAGGCGATTGCCTTCTTTCAGGCAGGCTCGGTGGCCTTCGCCCTGTTTCAGCGTGAAGCGCTGGCTGAGGATGCGGCGGTCGCGCCGGCCGGCAGCGGATTTGCCGGGTTTACGCTGGCTCACAACGTACCCTCGGAAGCAGCGGTGATCGCGACGCTGGACGAGGCGTTGGCTGTTGGGGCAACGCTCGTTCGTCCGGCGGAGAAGGTTTTCTGGGGAGGTTTTCGCGGATATTTTGCCGACCCCGACGGCTTCCTGTGGGAGGTCTGTTACAACCCGTTTGTGGCGCTGGACGCCGCGGGGTTCGTTAAACTTTCATAAGTTTTCTGGCTGCTACCCTCGGCTGGCTTCGCACGGTTCTGGTGCGTGCATGCTGTCATATGGCTTTCATCAGGTGCGTGCGAAGATTCTGTTTGTTAAAAAACAACGACTTGCAAGCTGGTTCGTGTCTTGCTTTTAAGCTTGCAATCATTCTGCCTGGAGCAAGCTCGTGTCGATCCATGTCGCGCTGAATCACGTTACCCGTTACAACTACGATCGCCTGATCAGTCTCGGGCCGCAGGTCATTCGCTTGCGCCCCTGCCCACATTCGCGGACGCGCATACTTTCCTACTCACTGAAGATCGGGCCGGAAAAGCATTTTGTTAACTGGCAGCAGGACCCGCAGGGCAACTACCTGGCCCGGCTCGTTTTCCCGGAAAAGACCCGCGACTTCAGCATCGAGGTCGATATGGTGGCCGAGATGTCGGTCATCAATCCCTTCGATTTCTTCCTCGAGCCGCACGCCGAAAAAATTCCCTTCGCCTACGAGGCCTGGGAACGCCACGAACTGACGCCCTACCTGCACAAGCTGCCGGAAACGCCGGAGCTCAAGAAGTACATGGCCGGCATTTCGCGCGAGCCGGTACGCAGCGTCGATTTCCTCGTCGCCCTCAACGCTGATCTGCAAAAGGCCATCCGCTACACCATCCGCATGGAACCGGGCGTCCAGACGCCGGAAGAGACGCTGACCAAGCGTTCCGGCTCCTGCCGCGACTCGGCCTGGCTGCTGGTGCAGGTGCTGCGCCACCTCGGCCTGGCGGCTCGTTTCGTTTCTGGCTATTTAATCCAGTTGACCGCAGACGTGAAATCTCTGGATGGCCCGTCAGGCCCCGAAGCCGACTTCACCGACCTGCACGCCTGGGCTGAAGTCTATCTGCCGGGCGCCGGCTGGATCGGTCTCGACCCGACCTCCGGCCTGTTCGCCGGCGAAGGCCACATCCCGCTGGCCTGCACGCCGGAACCCGGTTCCGCCGCGCCGGTCACCGGTGGCCTCGACGAGTGCGAAACCGAGTTCGAGCACCACATGCAGGTCACCCGCATCTGGGAAGCGCCGCGCGTCACCAAACCCTACACCGATGAACAGTGGAGCGAGATCGAAAATCTCGGCCACCAGATCGACGACACCCTCGGCAAGCTCGACGTTCGCCTGACCCAAGGTGGCGAACCGACTTTCGTCGCCGTCGACGACCCGGACGGCGCCGAATGGAACACCGCCGCCCTCGGCCCGACGAAGCGCATTTTCGCCGCCGACATCTTCCACCGCCTGCGCGAAAAATACGCCCCGAACGGCCTCATGCACTTCGGCCAAGGCAAGTGGTATCCCGGCGAACAACTCCCGCGCTGGAGCCTGAACTGCTTCTGGCGCAAGGACGGCGAGCCGATCTGGAATGCGCCCGAGCTGTACGCCAACGAAAGCGTCGATTACGGTGCCACCAGCGAGCACGCCCAGCGCTTCCTCAAGCGTGTCGCCGAACGCCTCGGCATGACCTCCGACTACGTCTTCCCGGCCTTCGAGGACGTTTATTACTACATGTGGCGCGAGCGCCGTCTGCCGGGCAACGTCGATCCTTTTGATTCACGTGTCGACGACGCGCTGGAGCGCGAACGCCTGATGAAGGTGTTCACCCAGGGCATGACCTACACCGTTGGCTCGGTGCTGCCGATCATGAAAAACGTATGGAACCAGTGGCAGACCGGCCCGTGGTTCCTGCGCTCCGAGCGTTGCTACCTGTTCCCCGGCGACTCGGCCATGGGCTACCGTTTGCCCTACGATTCACAGCCATGGACGGCGACCAGCGACTACCCCTACGTCAATCCGCCCGATGCCGAAACCGCTACCGATCCGCTGGCCAGCTGGGCCGCCCTGCGTGCCCGCGTGAGCGGCGAGGTCGGTGCCCGCGAGCCGCAGATGCAGCGCCGCCATTTGGGTAGCCTCGGCGCCGCCGGCGGCGAGTCTGGCGACGGCAAGGTCTGCGCTTGGGAAAAGCCGACCGACACCATGCCGCGCTTCAAGGAATCGGCCGGCTGGATCACTCGCATGGCCATGTGCGCCGAGCCGCGCGACGGTCGTCTCTACGTCTTCATGCCGCCAACCGAGAAGCTCGATGACTATCTGGAAATCGTTGCTGCCGTTGATGCGACTGCCGAAGAGATGTCGCTGCCGGTCATCATGGAAGGCTATACGCCACCGTCCGACCCGCGCCTGACGCATTTCAGCGTCACGCCCGATCCCGGCGTGATCGAGGTCAATGTCCATCCGGCGCGGAGCTGGGACCAGTTGGTCGACCAGACCACCCACCTCTACGAGGCGGCCCACTACTCGCGCCTGACCACCGAAAAGTTCATGGTCGACGGGCGTCACACCGGCACCGGCGGCGGCAACCACTTCGTCCTTGGCGGTGCGACGCCGAACGATTCGCCCTTCCTCCGTCGCCCCGATCTGCTCAAGAGCCTGATCGCATACTGGCACAACCATCCGAGTCTGTCCTATCTATTCTCCGGCCTGTTCATCGGCCCGACCAGCCAGGCGCCGCGCGTTGATGAAGCGCGCAACGACAGCCTCTACGAGCTCGAAATCGCCTTCAAGCAGATTCCGCAGCCGGGCGGCGTTGTTCAGCCATGGCTGATCGATCGCATCCTGCGCAACCTGCTCACCGACGTCACCGGCAACACGCACCGTTCCGAGTTCTGCATCGACAAGCTCTACTCGCCGGACGGCCCGACCGGCCGCCTTGGCCTCCTCGAACTGCGCGCCTTCGAAATGCCGCCGCACGCCCGCATGTCGCTCGCCCAGCAATTGCTGCTCCGCGCCATGATTGCCCGTTTCTGGGAACAACCCTACGAGCCGGCCCGCCTGGCGCGCTGGGGCACCGAGTTGCACGATCGTTTCATGCTGCCGTTTTACGCTGAGCAGGATTTCAAGGACGTCATGCAGGAAATGGCCGAAGCCGGCTTTGCCTTCAAGGCCGAATGGTTCGCCCCGCACTTTGAGTTCCGCTTCCCGAAATACGGCGATTTCGCCGTCAAGGGCATGGAGTTTGAGCTGCGTCACGCCCTCGAACCCTGGCATGTCATGGGCGAGGAGGGCGGCGCCGGAACCACGGTGCGCTACGTCGATTCGTCGGTCGAGCGCGTCCAGGTCAAGATCAAGGGCATGGCGCCCGACCGCTACGTGCTGACCTGCAACGGCGTTCCGGTGCCGCTGCAGAACACCGGCACCAACGGCGAATTCGTCGCTGGCGTGCGCTACCGCGCCTGGCAGCCGGCGTCCTGCCTGCACCCGACCATCGGCGTCCATGCGCCGCTGGTTTTCGACATCGTCGATACCTGGATGCAGCGTTCGCTGGGCGGTTGCCAGTACCACGTGGCGCATCCGGGCGGGCGCAGTTTCGACACCTTCCCGGTCAATGCCTTCGAGGCTGAAAGCCGTCGTCTGGCCCGCTTCTTCCGCTTCGGCCACACGCCGGGCAAGCTGCAGGTCAAGGCGCCGGAGGTCAGCGCCGAGCACCCGTTTACGCTAGACTTGCGGCGGTTTTAATCAAAAATTCGGGTTGACCGCAGAAACAGGCCGGAAACGGCCTGTTTTAGCTGGTAAAAACTATAAATGGCTCGCACGCTCCTGACGATTTACCCCAACAGTCCCCGCCGCTACGATGAAATGCTGACGGCCAAAGGGGACGTACGCCCGCACTGGGAGCCGTTTCTCAATCATCTCGATGGGCTGGCGCCAGAGGAAATGCGCCGCCGTCTCGATTTTGCCGAGCAGCGGATTCAGGAAAACGGCGTCACCTACAACGTCTACGCCGACCCAAATGGCGCCGACCGGCCGTGGGCGCTTGACCCGCTGCCGCTGATCATCCCGCCCGACGAATGGGCTGAAGTGTCGGCTGCCGTCGCCCAGCGCGCCACCGTGCTCAACGCCATGCTGGCCGATCTCTACGGTGAACAGACCTTGCTCGCCGAGGGTTTGCTGCCGCCGGCGCTGGTCTACGGCCAGCACGGCTACCTGTGGCCGTGCCGGGGCGTCAAGCCGCCGGGCGGCGTCTGGCTGCACAACTACGCCGTCGATCTGGCCCGTTCGCCGAACGGCCGCTGGTGGGTCATCGCCGACCGCACACAAGCGCCTTCCGGGGCCGGGTACGCGCTGGAAAACCGGCTGGTCGTCTCGCGCGTCTTCCCCGAAATGTTCCGCGACCTGCGCGTTCAGCACATCGCCGACTTCTTCCGCGACCAACTGGACGGCCTGAGCGCGCTGGCCCCGGTCGAAGGCGACGAGCAGCCGCACATGGTCCTGCTCACCCCGGGGCCGTACAACGAAACCTATTTCGAACACGCCTACCTGGCCCGCTACCTCGGTTTTCCGCTGGTCGAAGGGCAGGATCTGACGGTACGCGGTGACACGGTTTACCTGAAAACCCTGCGTGGCCTCAAGCGCGTGCACGTCATCTTGCGCCGCCAGGATGACGCCTATTGCGACCCGCTCGAACTGCGCGGCGAATCGGCACTCGGCATTCCCGGTCTGGTCAACGTGGCCCGTGCCGGGCGGGTTGTCATCGCCAACGCGCTGGGTAGCGGCCTGCTCGCCTCCGGTGCCCTGATGGGTTTCCTGCCGGCCATCTGTCGGCATCTGCTGGGCGAAGAGCTGGCCATGCCCTCGGTGGCGACCTGGTGGTGCGGCGAAAAACCGGCTCTCGAATTCGTCAAGAAAAACTTCGACGATCTGGTCATCAAGCCGGCCTACCCGACGCAAATGATGGATCCGGTTTTTGGCAACGAATTGAAGGGCGAGGCCCGTGCCGACCTGCTGCGCCGCATCGAAGCCCGGCCGCATGCCTACGTCGCCCAGGAAATGATCAACCTCTCCCAGGCGCCAACCTGGAGCCGGGCGCACGAGCGCCGCCTGCTGGCTCGTCCGGTCGGCCTGCGCGCCTACGCCGTTACCACGCCGGACGGCTACTCGGTGATGCCGGGCGGTCTGGCACGAGTGACCACCGGGGCCAGCACCCGGATTATTTCGATGCAGCGCGGTGGCGCCTCGAAGGATGCCTGGGTGCTGACCAATGGCCCGGTCAGCCAGTTCTCGATGCTCAAGCCCTCGGTCGGCGTGCGCGATCTGGTGCGTGCCGGCGCCAATCTCAGTTCGCGTGTGGTCGAAAACCTGTTCTGGCTTGGCCGCTATTCCGAACGTTTCGACGACAGCGCGCGCATGCTGCGCGTCGCCTTGTCACGCGTCGTCATCGGTGGCGGGCAAAAGACGAATGTCGTTGTCGCTGCCATGGAACTGGCCCGTCACCTGGGCGTTCTGCCCGAGTTGGGCGAGGACACGGAGATCAGGGAGGGCAGCGAACACGAGTTGCTTGAGGCGATCTACGATCCCGAGCAGCCGGGTAGCCTGGCCGGCAATATTCGCTCGCTGATGTGGTCGGCAACGCATGTCCGCGAACGCCTCTCGCTCGATCACTGGCATTCCCTGAACCGCCTGCAGCGCGACCAGCAGGCGGCACTCAAGGTGCACCCGACGCTGACCGAGGCGATTGCCTTCCTCGACCGCGTGCTCGGCGTTTCATCGTCGCTGACCGGTTTCGCGATGGACAACATGACGCGCGACGATGGCTGGCGTTTCCTGATTATCGGCCGGCGCCTGGAGCGACTCTCCTTTCTGGCCATGAGCGTCGCCCACTTCCTGCGCATGCCGTCCACGCGCGGCCCCGGTTCGCTCGAATGGCTGCTGGAATTGTCCGACTCGATCATTACCTACCGCTCGCGCTATTCGCGGCAGCCGGAACTGCTGCCGGTTGTTGACCTGCTGGTGTTTGACGACAGCAATCCGCACGGCGTGGTTTTCCAGGCCAGCGTGCTGGGTCGTTACCTCGAACGCATGGCGCGCGAGCTGGGGGCCGATTTCGAGGGGGATCTGGGCGGTGCGCTTGAACGTCTGCGCAGCTTCGATCTCGCCCGCCTGGAGAACATCCAGTTCGACAGTGCCCGCGACTGCGTGCACTGCGAGGCACTGGCAGACTTGTTGCAGGGCCTCAATGACGCCGCAGATCAACTTTCTGCGTCGCTCGGCATGCGCTACTTCACCCATGTCGGCGATGTCAGCCGGCAGACGATGGCAGTTTGACCATGGAACCCGTTCGCTACAGCGTGCTGCACGAAACGCGCTACGACTACGGCAGCCCCGTGTCCTTGTCGCAGCAGCAACTTCACCTCTCGCCGCGCATTCTCGACTGGCAACAGGTTGAAGAGCAGCGTATCGAGATCAAACCGGAACCGACCTGGCGGCGGGACGGTCGTGATCCTTTTGGCAATCCGGTCACCTGGGTGGCCTTTCATGCGCCGCACGACATGCTGTTCATTCGGTCTGTAATGAGCGTCTCGGTGATGCCGTACCTGCCGAAGAATCTCGAAAAATCCCTGCCCTGGGAAGTGCTGCGCGATCGGCTGGCCTACGACTCGACCGATCCCTTACCTGATGACCTGGACGCCACGCGCTTCCTGTTCGAAAGTCCGCACGTGCGCATCAAGCACGAGCTGGCCAACTATGCCGCCGACTGCTTTCCACCCGATACGCCGGTGCTGGTCGGCGCACAGGCTTTGATGGCCAAGATTTTCCGCGAATTCACCTTCGATCCCGAAGCCACCACCGTCTCGACGCCGGTGCTTGAAGTGCTCGAAAACAAGCGCGGCGTCTGTCAGGACTTCGCGCATCTGATGATTGCCTGCCTGCGGGCGCTGGGCTTGTCCGCTCGCTATGTCAGCGGCTACCTGCTGACCCGGCCGCCCCCCGGCAAACCCCGTCTGATCGGCGCCGATGCCTCACACGCTTGGGTCTCGGTCTATGCTCCGGGCAGCGAGAACGACTGGGTGGACTTCGATCCGACCAACAATCTGCTGCCCAATACCGAACACATTACGCTGGCCTTCGGTCGCGACTTCTCGGATATTTCGCCGCTGCGCGGGATCATTCTCGGCGGTGGCGGCACCGAGCCTGACGTTGCGGTGACAGTCATTCCGTTGGACGAGGAAGAAATTCCCAGCGAACTGCTCGATCCGAAAGCTGCCGCTTTGCCGGACTCAGCCAAGCCCGCCGCGGACAAAAAGTGAAGGTTCGTGTCGCCATCATCGGCGGCGGCCCGGCCGGACTGATGGCGGCTGAAGCGCTCGCTGCGGCGGATTCCACGGTCAACCCGAAAAACGTGGCTGTTTTCGAAGCCATGCCCTCTATCGGCCGCAAGTTCCTGATGGCCGGAAAGGGGGGCATGAACATCACCCATTCCGAGCCGCTGGCCGATTTCATCGGACGCTACGGTGACCGGGCGGCCGAGATAGCGCCACTGCTTGAGGCTTTTGGGCCGACATCCCTGCGCGAGTGGATTCATGGCTTGGGTATCGATACCTTCGTCGGTACCTCGGGCCGCGTATTTCCGGCCGACATGAAAGCGGCGCCCCTGCTTCGTGCGTGGCTGCATCGCCTGCGCGGACAGGGCGTCCGGTTTCATGTGCGCCACCGCTGGCTGGGCTGGGCGCCCGATGGCAGCCTGTGTTTTGCGACGCCTGCAGGCGAGATCCGGATCACGGCCGACGCGGTCATCCTGGCGCTGGGTGGCGGCAGCTGGGCGAAACTCGGCTCGGATGGCGCCTGGGTGCCCTCGCTGCGTGAACGTGGTATCGATGTGGCGCCGCTCAGGCCCGCAAACTGCGGTTTCGATGTGGCGTGGAGCACCCGTTTCAGCGAGCGCTTCGCCGGCGCTCCGGTCAAGGCCGTGGCGGCCAGTTGCTGCGGTCAACCGGAAAAAAGGGGCGAATTCAACATCACGGCGACGGGTGTCGAGGGCGGCCTGATCTATGCCGTTTCCGCTCCCTTGCGCGATGCGCTGGCCCGCGACGGCACCGCAGTGCTGCATCTTGATCTGGCTCCCGGCCGCAGTCTGGAGCGGCTGACGGCCGATCTAGCACGGCCACGGGGGCGCGATTCTCTGGCCAATCATCTGCGCCGACATGCCGGCATCGAAGGCGTCAAGGCCGGTTTGCTCCGTGAGTTCTGCCCAGCCGGGGCGATGAACGTGGCGAGCGAGCTGGCCACAAAGATCAAGGCATTGCCGCTGCGCGTAACGGCCACCCGGCCGCTTGACGAGGCGATCAGCACCGCCGGCGGCGTGAGTTTCAGCGGTCTGGACGAGACCCTGATGTTGCGCAACCAGCCGGGCGTTTTCTGTGCAGGGGAAATGCTTGACTGGGAGGCGCCGACCGGCGGCTATCTGCTGACGGCCTGTTTTGCCAGTGGCCGGGCGGCCGGACTCGGCACCCGGCGCTGGCTGAAAGCGCTGTCCTGGTAGTCAGTCTGGCAGATAACTACCCCATAAAGCTCGCCGTCGCCCGGGGGGCGTTGTTGCTCATCCTCGCCATAGCGGCGGCTATCGCTGCGGTTCGCGCCCGGCCGCAGGCGCACATTCTGCGCTTTCTGTAGTTCGGCTCTCTACGAAGCAGAGCACTAGGTTTCCTGTTTTTCCTCGATGGCGTTGGCGAGAATGGCCAGTGCCCCCTCGAAATCGAAGTCGTTGATCAATTCTTCGAAAGCCGGGTATTCATCGCCGAAAGTTTTTCTGAGGGTGTTTTCCTGTTGCCGGACGAGATTCTGGGCGCTGATTTCACCCTGTTGCAGTTCGTATCTCAGCTTCACAAGCAAAGCCTGGGTCGCTGCTCCATTGCCTGCCTCGTCGCCGGATTTCTCCGGTTTTCTTACGCTGGCCAGTTGCTCGCCCAGTGATCTGTAGGCCTCTTCCGTAGCACACAAGAGCGGTTCGACTGCGGCCTCGTCCAACCCTCCCTTGATCGCCCCTTCAAGTGCAACCGAGGTTTTGTTGATGAGCGTCGCTCCGAGGGTCGCTGAAACGCCCTTGAGGGAGTGGGCCAGACGCCGGGCCTCATCGCGGTTGCCGGCAGCGAGCTGGCTGCGTATGCGGGGGAAGTCCTCGACGTGATTCTCGGTGAACTTGGCGAGCAGGCGAAGGTAGCTATCGACGCGACCGCGTACAGCCTGCAAGCCGAAACGGCTGTCCAGTCCGACTATCACCGCCAACTCGGTGCCCGCACCGGCGGGGACGCTAGTTGAAATCTGGGCGCGGGTGGCGCCCGGCAACCAGCGCGCCAGGGCCTGAAGCAGGACGTTGGGCGTAACCGGTTTGGCTACGTGGTCGTTCATCCCGGCCGCCAGGCAGGCATCGCGGTCATCGTCGAAGGCATTGGCGGTCATCGCCAGGATGGGAATGGCCGTCCAGCCCGGCAGGGCGCGAATCCGTCGAGTGGCTTCGATGCCATTCATCACGGGCATCTGCATGTCCATCAGGACGAGGTCGTAATGCCGCTTGCTGGCCATCTCAAGGGCCTGGCCGCCATCGACCGCCGTGTCGACGACAAGGCCGGCAGTGTGCAGGAGATCGCAGGCAACCTCGGCGTTAACCGCGTTGTCTTCAGCCAGCAGGACACGCGCACCCCGCTGATAGCCGGAAGGCAGCTCAGCCATCTCCGAATCTGCCAGCTGCGGGGCATCGCCAACGCCAAGGCGGGCGGTGAACCAGAATGTGCTGCCCTTCCCTGGCTGGCTGTCGACGCCGATTTCGCCGTGCATCGCCTCGGCCAGCCGGTGGCTGATAGCCAGCCCCAGGCCGGTGCCCCCGTAGCGGCGGGTGGTCGATGTGTCAGCCTGCTCGAAGGGTTGAAACAGCTTGCTCAGATCTTCGGGGTTGATGCCGATGCCGGTGTCGGTAACCGAACAGCGAATCAGGGCTTCGCTGTCCGTGCGTTCGATGAGTCGCATGCTGACGTCGATCTTGCCGCGGTGCGTGAACTTGATGGCATTGGAAAGGAAATTGAGCAGAATCTGCTGAACCCGTAGCGGGTCGCCAACGAGCATTGCCGGCAGTTCCGGGTCAGTCTCGCGAATAATCGGTAGACGCCGGGCCTGGGCCCTTTCATGAACCATCTCGCAGGTCGTTTTGCAGATCCGGTCGAGTGAGAAAACCGTGCGTTCGAGTTGCAGCTTGCCGGCTTCGATTTTCGAAATGTCGAGCACATCGTTGATGATGCCCATCAGGTGGTGTGCTGCCTCGCTGACCTTGGTCAGCCGTTCCTGCTGCTCGCTGTTGCCGGCGCGCTGCTGTGCAATATGCGTGAGGCCGATGATGGCGTTCATCGGTGTCCTGATCTCATGGCTGATATTGGCCAGGAAGGCGCTCTTGGCACGGTTCGCCGATTCCGCAGCCTCTTTTGCCAGGATCAGCTGCTCCGTGCGGTCTGCAACCAATCGTTCGAGGTGGTGGCGGTAGCTTTCAAGCTCCGACTGAATCTGCTTTTTCTCGCTGATGTCTTCCTGGATGCTCAAGAAATGGGTAATCCGGCCATCCGGCTGACGTACCGGCGAGATGATCGCGAAATCCGAATAAAGCGTGCCGTCCTTGCGCCGGTTGGTGAATTCGCCGCGCCATATTTTTCCCTGCCCCAGTTTTTTCCAGAGGTCGGCATGGGTTGCTCGGGGGGTAATCTCCGAGCTGAGGAAACCGGGCTGTTGTCCAATGGCCTCGGTGCGGGAATAGCCGGTTTTCTGGACAAAGGCCTCGTTGACGTATTCGATTTCGGCGAGTGTGTTGGTGATCAGGACGCTATGCGGGCTTTGTTCGATGGCCAGTGAAAGCTTGCGCAACCGTTCATCGGTTTCATGTCGTTCGGTCACATCCTGAACCGTGCCAACGGCAGAAATGGCGTTGCCGGATTCGTCAAAACGGATGTTGGCCCGTTCCCGAACCCAGCGCACCTGCTGCGCGACGAGAATGCGATGTTCGGTGTCGTATCTGGCACCAGCCAGGGCGGCTCGCCAGTCGGCAATGACCCGTTCGCGGTCATCGGGGTGGACGCATTCGACAAAACTGGCCAGATTCAGCTTTTGGTCAGGTGGGAGCGCGAATATGCTGTGCACCTCGGCACTGACGTTGAGCCTGTCATTGATGATATCGAGTGTCCAGCTGCCAAGATGGGCGACCGACTGCGCCTCTCGCAGCTCGGCTTCGCTCTGGCTCAGGCGCTGTTCATATTGCTTGCGTTCGGTAACGTCCTGGCTTGTTCCGAACAGTCGGATTACTCGGCCGTCGTTGCCGAAAACGAGCTGACCAACTGTGTGTATCCAGCGCTCCTGCGCATCGTTGCGGCGGATCAGTCGATACTCGTGGTCGAAGGGCTGGCCGCCGCGAAAGACGTGCTCCCGCGTGTAGTCGCTTATCCGCTTCCGGTCATCGGGGTGGATGAGCTGCCGCCAGCCATCAGTGTTCAGCGTTTCGTCGGGGTTAAGCCCAAGTATTTCGTTGTGCGTTGGCGAACCGGTCAGGCGATCGGTGGCTGCCTCGAATGTGAAGTGGCCAAGTCGCGCCAGACGTTGGGCTTCGAGCAGCATGGCTTCGTTCTGCCCGAGTCTCTGCCGTGAGCGTTGCATGCTCAGGCCTACGCCTGTTTCGCCTGCGAGGTCGCAAAGGAGGGCGATTTCCTCGTCGTCAAACGGATCGGCGATAGCCGAATAAATGTTGAATATCCCGATGATCCTGCCATCAACGCGCAGCGGAATTGAAATCGTCGCGCGAAAACCTTGCTCCCGCGCCGCACATCGCCACGGTTCGAACGATGGATCGCTCTCGATGTCGCGGACAATCGACGGGACACCGGAGCGAGCGGCACGGCCGGATGGCCCACGACCGTTCGGTGTATCGTCCCAGGTGACGACGAGTTGGCTCAGATATTGTTCGCTCAGCCCCGAACTGGCAATCGGAATGATGATCTTGCCATCGTTATCATCGACACTGCCGATCCAGGCCATCAGATAGCCGCCGATGTCGACGGTGACGGTACAGATTTCCGTCAGCATCTGCTGTTCGCCGCTGCTGCGGACCACTGCCTGGGCGATGGTGCTCATCATGCGCAGGGAACGGTTCTGGCGCGCTATTTTTTGACGAGTGGTCTGGCGTTCAGTGATGTCGTTGACCACGCCCGTGGTGACTGCAGGGGTTTGGTCTGCCGCATATTCGACGATGCAGCTGCGATCCTCCACCCAGAGCCAATGCCCGTCGTGATGACGGATCCGGTATTCGGTGATGCGTGCATTGGTTTTTCGACCATTTTCGGCGTTGACCGCAGCAACCAGCAATTGCCGGTCGTCCGGGTGGATCCATGCCATCCATTCCGATTTCGTCTGCGGCGCACTGGCGCGCGTATGCCCGAGCATGGCCAGCAGGCCATCGCTGGCGACCAGATACCGGCTCTTGTGGCTGTATTCCCAACTGCCGGCTGCGGCGCCATCGAGCGCCAGTCGCAGATGTGTTTCGAGGCGCAGGCGTTCTCGTTCCTGCTGCGCCTGGAGGATTGCGCCCTCCATCCGCTCGAGTGCCAGTTGCTCCAGCAGGCGGCGCTGGCTGATGACACCCAGTATTCGACCGTCGTTGGCAAGGACGACCATGTGCCGGAGTCGGAAACGGCCCATCGCCTCCAGTGCGGTGGTGACCGTCGCGTCGACCTGGACACTGCGCAAGGGCGTGCTCATCGCTTCCCGCAGGCTCATGGCGCTGGGAGCATGGCAGGTGCTGACCAGACGCGGAATGTCGCGTTCCGTAATGATGCCGAGTGGTGCTGCGGACGCGGCGACGATGAGGTAGTCAGCCCCGTATTCGACCATGGTAGCCAGCGCCTCGCCCAGCGTGGCTTCTGGCGGAAGGCAGGGGACATTGCGATCGAGAATGGCTTCGAGTGTCCGCAAGTGGCGGAAGGCTTCAATTCCAAGATGCTGGCGGAAGTCCGTGTCGCTGACGATGCCGCAAACATGGCCGGACGAATCGGCAATGGCAAGATGGCGGATGCCATGCCGGTCGACGAGTTGCCGGGCACTCGCCAGGTCGAGATTGGCGGGGGCGGTGATCAGCGGCTGTGACATGACGGCTTCGAGCGGGATGTCGCCCGACAACTGCTCATGCAATGTGCGCATGAGGCCACTTTCGGTGACGATCCCCAGTGCTTTTTCACCATCCATCACGAGCAGACTGGAAATGTGCTCGGCGGTCATCAGTTGCGCTGCCTCGCGCAATGTCGCATGCCCTGGCAGGCTGCACACCGGGCTGGTCATGATGTCGCGAAGCGTGGTCGATTTAGTTGCGCTCATTTGGAGTCCGCCGGGTACGCCGCGAAAATGGGAGAAAGAGCGTGACTGGTCTCCTGCAATCGCTCGCCCAGAGCGGCAACGAGGGTGGAGAGGTCCAGGGGCTCTGCGGTGCCCCGCAAGGCTTCATCAAGGCTGCGGGCCGCATCGTATACGCTTCGAAGACCGAGGCTTCCGGAGACACCTTTCAGGCCATGGGCGATTTGCTGGGCCTGCGCGATGTCGCTGCTGCCTAGGGCGGCAGCGATTTTCTCGGCGTCGTTGCCGTGCGTTGAAACGAAGATGCCGAGGAGGCGCAAATAGCTGGGCAGCTTGCCACGCATGGCTTTCAGGCCATAGGCCGAATCCAGTCCCGGTACTTTTTCGAGGGCGGAGATCGTGCCCTGTGTGGCATTGGATGTGACAGGCTCAAGGTTCAGGGTGGGGGGCTGCGAAGCTTGGGTACCCCTGTCCGCGTTGGCTACCGGGGCCAGCCATTTGAGCAGCGCGGCGTAGAGGCTGGATGGATCAACCGGTTTGCCGACATGGTCGTTCATGCCAGCCTCCATGCAGCGTCGACGGTCCTCGCCGAAAGCGTTGGCGGTCATGGCCAGGATGGGGATCGTGCGACCACTTTCCGTTGCCCGAATGTGGCGGGTGGCAGTCAGTCCATCCATGAGCGGCATCTGGATATCCATGAAGATCAGATCGTAGGCCGTTTCCGAGGCCATTTTCACGGCTTTTTTGCCGTTGACCGCAAGATCGACTTGCAGGCCGACGCCACGCAGCAACTCCAGGGCAACTTCCTGATTGATAGGGTTGTCTTCGACGAGCAGGATATGCGCTTGCGCGTACTCGCTGCGGAGTATGCGCTCCGCTTCCTTGGCGGAAACGGGAGGGGTAGATGCGAGCGTGGCTACGTTGCCAGCGTGCAGTCTTGCCGTAAACCAGAAAGTGCTTCCCTGGCCGACGGCGCTCGTTACGCCGGCTTCGCCGCCCATCAGAAGGGCCAGGCGGTGGGCAATGGCCAGGCCGAGGCCGGTGCCACCAAAACGTCGAGTCGGTGAACTGTCGGCCTGCTCGAAGGCTCGGAAAAGCCGGCCTTGCTGCTCGGGCGGAATGCCGATGCCGGTGTCGGTAACGGCAAAGCGAACCAGCATGCTGTCAGCCTCGGTATTCAACAAATCCACCGAGACCGAAATGCTGCCTGTTTCGGTGAATTTGACCGCATTCCCGAGATAATTGAGCAGAATCTGGCCAATGCGCAGGGCATCGCCATTCAGCACGGCGGGTAGGGCCGGATCGATGGTCTGGGCATACAGGAGTCCGCGCGACTTCAATCGGTCAATCAGCAGGTTGGCTGTGTTGTCGAGCACGCTGGATAGCTGGAAGTCGTCCAGCGAGAGTTCAAGCTTGCCTGCTTCGATCTTGGAGATGTCGAGAATCTGGTTGATGAGCGCAAGCAGATGGCGCGCCGCATCGCCGACCTTGGTCAGACGTCGGAGTTGCTCGATGTCCTGCGTGTGATGCTCGGCGAGATGGGTAAGGCCGATAATGGCATTCATCGGGGTGCGTATTTCGTGGCTCATGTTGGCGAGGAAATCGCTCTTCGCCCGGTTGGCGTGTTCAGCGGCTTCCTTGGCTGCAGCCAGTTCCGACGTGCGTGCCTCGACCAGTTCGGCAAGGTGCTCGCGATGCTGTTCGAGTTCGCTGGCGGTTTGCTTCGCTTCGGTAATGTCTTGCCAGATACTGCTGACCAAGTACTTGTCGCCAACCAGGACCTTCGAGGCAGCGATGCGGGCGATCTGGATACTGTCATCCTTGCGCACATGTTTGTTCTCGAAAATTGCGTAGCCCGTGGCCATGATGCCGTCCATTGCTTGCCGTATATCGGTAACGCTCATGACTGCTTGAATGTGTGCCAGCGTTTTTCCCGAGAATTCATTGCGGGTATAGCCTAGGCCGCGAAGGCCAGCATCGTTGATCTCGATGAATTCAAGGGTTTCCGGGTCGACCAGGCAGATTCCGTCCTGGGCGTGACTGACGATGCTCCGGAAAATTTCCTCGCGCTCGCGCAGGGCCCGTTCGGCCGCTCTGCGTTCGGATATATCGACGATATAGACGACGAGGTGCGGCTCATCGCCCATCAGCACCGTCTCGGCTGAAATGCTGATTTCCTTTCGGCGGCCATCACGAGCGCAGCCTACGCTGGCAAAGTCAATGATCCGGCCATTGCGGCGCAGCAACGCTATCATTTCGGCACGGTCCTCGGCGCTGCCCCACAGACCAGCCTCAAGTGTGGTCTTGCCGAGCAATTCTTCACGCGTCCAGCCGTATTCGCTGAGCAGGCGCGCATTGGCTTCGATCAACTTGCCGTCGGACAGGCGGGTGATGCAGGCAGCAACCGGTGCAGCACGGAAAGCGATGCCCAGCCGTTCCTGCAACTGGGCGATCTGTTCGTCCGCCCGTTTGCGTTCCGAAATGTCGAGGACGTAGGTGAGTACATACGGGTTTCCGCCCAGATGCACGATCTCTGCGGAGAGGCTGATCTGGAGCGGTGTTCCATCACGGGCGCGCCACTCGGTCTGATAGTCCTGGAGCAGGCCTGTTTCCTTCAGCTTGTCGCACCAAAGATCCCGCGCTTCTGTGCTCGGCCACAAGCCGAAGTCGACTGATCGCCTACCCAGCAATTCCTCGCGTTTCCAGCCGAGCAATTCCTCCGCGCGGGGGTTGAGGTCGAGGAATATGCCATCGTCGATCGTGCTCAAGGAAATGGCTGCCGGGCTCCCGTTGAAGGCAACGGTGAAGCGTTCCAGCAATTCCTTGCTCTGGGTGACGTTCCGGCCAATGCCCAGAACGCCGATCAGATTCCCGGCACGGTCGTGAATGGGTGCCTTTGTCGTCTGCACCAGTTCGCGATGACCGTCGCTGGCGAAGGTCAGCCACTCGTCGTTTTGACGCGGGCCATTGGCGAGCAGAGCGGCGAGGTCGTTGGCACGGAAGAAACTGGCCAGTTCGGGGGCGACAAAATCGAAGTCGGTCTTTCCACGGATACTGGCTTCGTCGGCCCCGAAAAGTTGCTCGAAGCGTTTGTTGCAACTGAGATAGACACCATCAGGATCTTTCAGCCAGACGAGGTCTGGCATTGTGTCGAACAGCGTACGCAGACGGCTGCGTTCCTGCTCCAGGGCGACAATCGCATCCTCGGCTTCGGCCTGCTTGGCGAAGTTGTCCTGTAGCAGGCGACGGACAAGCAGGGCGAGGAGGGCGGCTGTAATGGCGATGAACAACCAGCCCTTCAACATGCTCGCTGTGATGCGCGCCTGCGCATCGGTGATCAGGTAGGAGACGAGTTGATCGGACACCAGAATCCACAGTGCAGACAGCGCCGCATAAGGTAGAACTACCTGGGCGATGGCGTGACGCAGTTTTTTTTGCGGACTGCTGCGAGTGGCGCTCGACATTGATTACTCGGCGTACGTCTTGGCGATGCTCATGAAAACCGGGTACTCACCAACGAACGCGTCGACAACGTCGGGATCGAAATGCTTTCCTCGCCCGTCGACGATGATTCGGTAGGCGTCATCAAAGGTGAATGCCGGTTTGTAGACTCGTTTGCAGGTCAGTGCGTCGAAAACGTCGGCCAGGGCCATGAGGCGGGCTGCAATGGGGATGGCATCACCGGCCAGGGCATCGGGATAGCCGCTGCCATCCCATTTTTCGTGATGGGAACGGGCAATCAGCTTGGCAATCGCAAGGAACTCGACCGGTTTCTCGGCATCGGCTTCGGCTTGCGCGATGGCGTTGCTACCCAGTACGGAGTGGGTTTTCATGATTTCCCACTCTTCGGGCGTCAGTTTTCCGGGCTTGAGGAGGATATGGTCCGGAATGCCCACCTTGCCGATGTCGTGGAGCGGTGCGGACTGGGCGAGGGCATTGATGGTTCGGTCGTCCAGATAGCTGGCGAACTTCGGGTTGTTGCGAAGTGCTCGGGCCAGCGTCAGGACGTATTCCTGCGTACGGCGGAGGTGCTTGCCGGTTTCCGGGTCGCGGGTCTCAGCGAGGCGTGCCAGTGCGTGGATGCTGACTTCCTGGATGAGCTGATTTTCGCCCATGCGGCGAACGACTTCGGCTTCGAGGTAGCTGTTCTGGTCGCTCAGGATGTCGCGGGCCTGCTTGAGTTCGAGTTGGGTCCGGACGCGGGCAAGGACGATGCTGGGGCGGATTGGCTTGGTGATGTAGTCCACGGCACCACGGTCGAGACCGCGTTCCTCATCCTCAGTCCCGTCCATGGCGGTTACAAAGATGACGGGGACGTTCCGTGTGGCGGGAGTTGCCCTCAACTCTGCAAGAACATCGTAGCCATCCATTTCCGGCATCATCACGTCGAGCAGGATGAGATCGGGCGTCGGAGTGCCGAGCGCAATCTGCAGGGCGCGACGTCCGGAATTGGCGGCGCGCACCCGATAGGTTGGTTGCAGCAACTCGCCGAGCACACTGAGGTTTTCCGCGGTGTCGTCTACGATGAGTATGGTTGGCGGGTTTGCGCCCATGTTCTGTCTCCAGTCACCAGAAGGTGGCGATTTTCACAGAATTATCACCTTGTGCTCGGGAAAATGCTATCTCTGAAAATCCTTTGGTGGAGACAGATTATATTTAGTTGCCGGGATTTCAGGATGCACGCTGCGTACCGACGATACGGTGATAGGTGGCGAATCGCGTTTTATCTATTTTTTCGGCGTCGACCGCGGCAATCAGGGCGCAATCCGGTTCCCGATTGTGGTGGCAGTCGCGGAAACGACACTGGCCGAGATGGGGACGAAATTCCGGGAAGGCATGTTCGATTTCCTGACGCTCAAGATGGCCAAGGCCGAATTCCTGCAGGCCAGGCGAATCGATCAGGTGGCTTCCGGTATCGAGGTGGTAGAGCGTGGCGTGCGTGGTCGTGTGCTTGCCGGAGTCGAGCGCCAGCGATATTTCGCGGGTGGCGGCCCGGGCCTCGGGAATCAGTGCGTTGACCAGCGTCGACTTGCCCATGCCGGATTGGCCGACCAGTACGCTGGTCTGGTTGGCGAGGTGGGGGCGCAGATCTTCGGCGTGCTCGAGGGCGGATAGCTCGAGCACCCGGTAGCCGAGGCCGGAGAGTACTGCCAGGCGCTGGCGGGCGCTGGGCAGTTTGTCGGCGAGGTCGCATTTGTTGAGAACGATGAGCGGGGAGATTCCCTCGCTTTCCGCCGCTACGAGGGCGCGGGCGATCAGTTCGTCGGAAAAGGCCGGTTCGGTGGCAACGACGATGACCAGTTGATCGACGTTGGCGGCGATCAGTTTCTGGCGGATTTCGTTTGACCGATAGAGCAGGCTGCTGCGTGGCTGAATGGCCTCGATGACACCCTGATCCTCTGATGTTTGCTTGATATCGACGCGATCGCCGCAGGCGATGTCGCTTTTTTTGCCACGGGGGAAACAGGGCAAGCGTGACCCGTCGGCGAGTTCCACGACGTACTGGCGGCCATGGGCGGCGATGACGCGGCCTTCCATCAGCAACGCATATTCATGGGGAGCGTCGTCTTGCCGGGGGTTGTACGCACACCTTAGTCCTTGAAGTGGTAGTACTGCTGGTTCAGATAGGCGGCAACTTCGGCCTCTTCGTCCGGGAACCAGCCAGCCTTGACCTGGGAGTTGCAAGTGGCGACGCGCTGCAGGACATCGAGCTGCGTCGAAAGCAGGCGGCCGTCGCGGGTGTACATCTTGCTGCCGTCGCCACCATAGAGCCGGACGTGGCAGGCGACGCAAGCCTTGTCATGATTCTGCTTGCCCGCCTTGGGGTCGGCATTGCCCCACGGTTCGGCGGCCAGCGTCGGCAGCGAGTTCAGGGAGATGATGGCGGTAGCAATCAGTGCGCTGACTGTTTTCATGCGGCTTTCTCCTGAAGTTGCAGGTGCGCGATGCGCTGCGCTGCCGGCGGGTGGGAATCGTGGAACAGGGAGTGTAGCGGGTCGGGTGTCAGGGTTGAAGCATTGTCCTGATAAAGCTTGACCAGGGCCCTGATGAGATCACCGGCAGCGGCGTGCTCGGCGGCGTAGGAATCGGCCTCGAATTCGTGGCGGCGTGAGAAATGACTCATCAGCGGGCTGAGCGGAAAGGTGAAGACCGGTATGACCAGAAAGAAGAGGATCAGGGCCAGCACCGTGTTCTGTGCGCTGACTCCGAGACCGGCATAAAACCAGGGTGCTTCGATGAGCTGGCCGAGCAGCCAGAGGAAACCGAGCGAGCCGGCGAACATCACCGCCATGCGCTTGACGACGTGTTTTTTGCGGAAATGTCCCAGTTCGTGCGCCAGCACGGCTTCTACCTCAGATGGCTCGAGACGCGAGAGCAGGGTGTCGAAAAAGACAATGCGCTTGTTGTTGCCAAAACCCGTGAAGTAAGCGTTGCCGTGGCTGGAGCGCTTCGAGCCGTCCATGACGAAAAGGCCGGAGGATCGGAAGCCGCAGCGGGTGAGCAGGGCTTCGATGCGCGACTTCATTTCGCCGTCTTCGAGCGGCGAGAATTTGTTGAACAGTGGCGCGATCCAGGTCGGGTACACGAACATGATGAGCAGGTTGAAGGCGCTCCAGAAGAGCCAGACGTATAGCCACCAGTACTGGCCCATCGCGCCCATCAGCCAGAGTACTGCGGCAATGACCGGCGCGCCGATGGCGACGCCAAGCAGCGACTGCTTGATGAGATCGGAGAAGAACAGGGCGATGGTCATCCGGTTGAAGCCATGCCGTGCTTCGATGACGAACTGGCTGTACAGCGAGAGAGGCAGATCGATCAGTCCGGAAACGACCATCACGCTGAAAACCATCGCCAGTCCGTAAACGAGTCCGTCCAGCTTGGCTGACCAGAAATCGTGAAGCAAAGCGAGGCCGCCGCCGAGCGTGAAGGCGAGCAGGACCACCGCCTCGATCAGCGTGCCCAGAATGGCCGCCTTGCTGCGGTCGACCGTGTAATCGGCTGCTTTTTGATGCGCTGGCAAGGCAATGCGTTCGGCAAAGTCCGCCGGAACACGGCTGCGGTTTGCACCAACAAAGCGAATGTGGCGCAGCTTGAGCCAAAGGCGGGTTGCTACGGTCAACCCCAAAAAAAGCAGAAAAATGAGAGTGAAATCAGGTGTCACGGATAGGGAGCCAAAGCTGTGCGAAAATCGCGGTTTTCAAGGATTCGGGCAATTATATGGCAGGCACTGCAAACAACCTCGTCTGGCTGGACATGGAAATGACCGGATTGAACCCGGATGGCGACCGAATTATCGAAATGGCGATGGTAGTCACCAACTCCGAGCTGGAGATGGTCGCCGAATCCCCATCCTGGGTCGTGCATCAGTCTGATGAAATTCTCGCCGGCATGGATGATTGGAACCAGAAAACCCACGGACGTTCCGGCCTGATCGACAAGGTCAAGGCCTCGGCAATGGATGAGGCTGAAGTCGAAGTACAGGCGCTGGCGTTCCTGAAGAAATATTCACTGGCCAACCACTCGCCGATGTGCGGCAACTCCATCGGCCAGGATCGCCGCTTCATGGCGCGCTACATGCCGACGCTGGAAGCCTTCTTCCATTATCGAAATCTTGATGTCAGCACGCTGAAGGAGCTTTGCAAGCGCTGGCAGCCGGAGATTTACAAGGGTTTCAAGAAAAAGAGCAAGCACACGGCGCTGGCCGATATTTACGAGTCCATCGACGAAATGAAGTACTACCGCGAACACTTTCTGAAGGGGTGATAGCGCCGCAGCCCCGACCCGCACGGAGGGCTTTGGTCAGGCACGGTTAGTGCCGGTAAAGCCGGAACGTTTCCTTGCGATCACCGGGGCGGTTGCCTTCCCAGACCTTGGTCCACTTGCTGTTGGGTGCCGCCAGTTCGCGGCGGGAGTCGCCGACGACCAGCAACCATTTGCAGGCCTGTCCGGCATCCGAGTCTTCAGCAGCAGGTTCGATACCGACGAAGTAAGCGAGCGAAGCAAGTTGTGTCTGGTTGAGTCCGCGTTCGGCCAGGCAGCCGTGATCAGGCGGCAAGGTTTTCGCGATGGCCTGGGCGACTGGGCGATAAGACTTGTTGAAGTCAAACCAGGGCATGACGAGCGTCGTGGCCAGCAACCACAGGGTCGTGCAGCCAAGCGTCCAGTGCGTAAGGCTACGATACGGCGAGCGCGGCGCAGTAAGTATCAGCCAGATCCACCACGCTGTTGCCGCGAGGCCGACGATCAGTGCGAGCAGGTCTAACTGGCCGGCGAAGCCGGGGCGCAGCACCACGGCACGCTTGGCCATCTGTCCCGGCCAGCCAAGCGCCATGGCCGACCATGCCAGCCAGACGATGCCGATGAAGACGCTGAAGGTTGACATCGCGAACCAGTCGAAGGCGTTGGCCGCTCCCCGGCGCAAAGCCAGGGCGCCCGGCGTCGCCAGCAGTGCCAGCGGCGGTAGAAGCAATAGGGCCGGAATTTGTCGGGGACGGTAGGCCCAGGCCAGCAACAGTAAGGTAATCAGCAGAAAGACGAGCGGTAGCAATTGCGCCGGCGCCTTGATCTCCCTGCGCCTGAGGCGCAGCGTCCAGATAGCTAGTGGAAAGGCTGGGAAAGCGAACCACGGCAGCATGGCAATGAAGCGGCCGCCGCCATCGAGGGAAAATGGCGTTTTGAGGGGTGCCAGTTCAGTGGCCAGCCAGCCATGGAAGCGGGCGGGTTCCATGTTGAGCAGCAACAAGGGCCAAGGCAGGATAAGGACGGCCGCAATGGCGAAGCCAATGAGCAGGGTGTGCAGCGCTTTCGGACGATCCGGCGATAGCCACCAGGCGACTGGTGCAACGGCCAGCAGCGGCAGCGTTGGCGCAATACCTGTCCCAAGAAAGCACCCGGCAACAGCCAAACCATAGAAAATTCCGGTCAGCCGAGGCTTTCGACCAATCGCGGCGAGTCCGCCCAGGCCGCCCGCATAAGCGGCGAGCGCAATCAGCATCGGCTGGGCGTCGTGCGCATGGAAGAGCAGGCCGGCGCAGCCGGCGAGTAGCAAGGGGCTCGCTGCAGCACTATCTTCGCCATACAACTCGCGGCCGGCGTAATAGAGACCCATGAGGGCCAGCGCAACCCAGATGCCGCTGGCCACGCGCATCGCCTCGTGCAAGGGAAGCAGCCAGCCGAACAACATGCCGGTCAAGGCAGCGCTCCAGTAATAGAGCGGCGGTTCGTGGAATGGGCGGCCAGCGATATCCGGGGAAAGCCAGTCGCTGTTGTTCAGCATGTGCCATGCGGCACCGATGTGGATGGCGTCCTCGCCCTTCCATGGGTCGCGGCCGAAGAGGCCTGCAAGCACGTAAAATGCCAGAATGGCAGCGAGTACCCAGCCTGCCGGTGGCAGGCGGATACCTCGACGCAGCGTCTCGCGGGTCAGGGAAAGCAGATCAGACATCTTGGCCAGAAATGAAAAAGGCAGCCATCAGGCTGCCTTTTATACCGTAATTCGTGCAGATCAGGCAGCAACCTTGCCGCGCATGGCGCCGAATTTCTGGTTGAAGCGCTCGACACGGCCGGCGGTGTCGACGATCTTCTGCTTGCCGGTGTAGAACGGGTGGCACAGGGAGCAGACTTCGACATGAAGCGCTTTCTTCATGGTCGACTTGGTCGTGAAGGTGCTGCCACAGGAGCAGGTCACCTGAATCTCGTTGTAATCCGGATGG
>JAEUOG010000019.1 GCA_016790815.1 Dechloromonas sp. | reverse complement strand
GCCCATGCCGCCCATGCCACCCATACCGCCCATGTCGGGCATGCCGCCGGCCGGCTTGTCTTCAGCCAGTTCAGCAACCATGCACTCGGTGGTCAGCATCAGGCCGGCCACGGAGGCGGCGTTCTGCAGTGCGGTGCGGGTCACCTTGGTCGGGTCGAGAACGCCCATTTCAACCATGTCGCCGTACTCGCCGGTGGAAGCGTTGTAACCGTAGTTACCCTTGCCACGCTGGACCTTGTCGACCACAACAGACGGCTCGTCACCGGCATTGGCAACGATTTCACGGAGCGGCTGCTCCATGGCGCGCAGGACGATCTTGATGCCGGCGTCCTGGTCGTGGTTGTCACCCTTGAGCTTGCCAATGGCCGCACGAGCACGGATCAGGGCAACACCGCCGCCAGCGACGATGCCTTCCTCCACGGCTGCGCGGGTAGCGTGCAGGGCGTCTTCAACGCGGGCCTTCTTTTCCTTCATTTCGACTTCGGTGGCGGCACCAACCTTGATGACGGCAACGCCGCCAGCCAGCTTGGCAACACGCTCCTGCAGCTTTTCCTTGTCGTAATCGGAAGTTGCTTCCTCGATCTGGATGCGGATCTGCTTGACGCGGGCTTCGATGGAAGCGGCTTCGCCGGCGCCGTCGATGATGATGGTGTTTTCCTTGGCGACTTCGATACGCTTGGCCTGGCCCAGATCCTTCAGAACAGCCTTTTCCAGCGTCAGGCCTGTTTCTTCGGCGATCACGGTGCCGCCGGTCAGGATGGCGATGTCTTCGAGCATGGCCTTGCGACGATCGCCGAAGCCCGGGGCCTTGACAGCAACGGTCTTCAGGATGCCACGGATGTTGTTCACAACCAGGGTTGCCAGCGCTTCGCCATCGACATCTTCAGCGATGATGAGCAGCGGACGACCGGCCTTGGCGACTTGTTCCAGCACCGGCAGCAGGTCGCGGATGTTGGAGATCTTCTTGTCGTAGAGCAGGACGAACGGGTTTTCGAGCAGGGCTTGCTGCTTGTCGCTGTTGTTGATGAAGTACGGCGACAGGTAACCACGGTCGAACTGCATGCCTTCGACGACGTCGAGTTCGTTGGCCAGGGACTTGCCGTCTTCAACGGTGATGACGCCTTCCTTGCCGACCTTTTCCATGGCACGGGCGATGATTTCGCCGATGTCGCCGTCAGAGTTGGCGGAAATGGAGCCAACCTGGGCGATTTCCTTGGTGGTGGTGCAGGGCTTGGAGATGGCCTGCAGTTCAGCGATGGTGGCGACGACAGCCTTGTCGATGCCGCGCTTCAGATCCATCGGGTTCATGCCGGCGGCAACGAACTTCATGCCTTCGCGAACGATGGACTGCGCCAGAACGGTCGCGGTCGTGGTGCCGTCACCGGCGATATCGGAGGTCTTGGAAGCAACTTCCTTGACCATCTGGGCGCCCATGTTGGCGAACTTGTCCTTCAGTTCGATTTCCTTGGCGACGGAAACGCCGTCCTTGGTGACCGTGGGGCCGCCGTAGGAACGCTCGAGCACGACATTGCGGCCCTTGGGACCGAGGGTGACCTTGACTGCGTCAGCCAGGATGTTGATGCCTTCGACCATGCGGGCGCGGGCGGAATCACCGAATTTGACTTCTTTTGCTGCCATTTAATAGCTCCTGAATTTTGATCAATTTATCCGGTTGACCGTGGGATCAACCGGCAATTCCGGGGTGCAGAACTTACTTCTGCAGAACGCCCATGATGTCTTCTTCACGCATGACCAGGACTTCCTGACCATCGACCTTGACAGCCTGGCCGGCGTACTTGCCGAACAGAACACGGTCGCCAACCTTGACGTCCAGAGCGATCTGCTTGCCGTTGTCATCACGCTTGCCCGGGCCGACGGCCAGGACTTCGCCCTGATCCGGCTTTTCGCCAGCGGAATCGGGGATGACGATGCCGGAGGCAGTGGTGCGCTCGGCTTCAACGCGCTTGACGATCACTCGGTCGTGCAAAGGACGGATATTCATAAATCTGACTCCTGAAAATGAATTGCAACACTCGGAAAATTGGCCGGACGCGTCAGGCGCGATTCCGGGACCAGAGCGGGCGCGTTTTATTAGCACTCGTCTCTGGTGAGTGCTAATAATAGGGGCGAGACACAGGTATTTCAAGGGAGCACATGCAAATTTATTGTCGTTGATCCTTCAACATGAGAGCCCATCAGCCTGTCTGGCTGGCGGTAAAACAATGGGGAGCACGCTCTCCCATGTGGTTTTTTCTGGCAAACCGGCTGCAGGTTCCGGGATTTATTCAAGGCAGCACTGCCCCGCTCTCCTGCCATTCAACCGCCAGGCGTAATGACTGACCGCCTTTTCAAAACTGCTGCCACCGTCACTCCGGCGACACCTTAAGTAATTTCCCTAATTTCCCGGAAGCCCTTGTATAGCTACGATGCGACGATGCCTTGGATCGCCAACTTGTTTCCTTTTCCTGCCAGTTTCTGGCCGTTGCTTTCAGGCATGCACGCGCCGCTTCTCGTCGCGCCACCGCGTTGGCACAAAAACTCGTGAAGTCCGGACTTGCCGCTGACAAAGCTCGCGAGGCAAGACACGCTCGTCGAAATTTGCCACCACATTGCCAGCGCGAAGCCTTGATTGCCCGACACGGTGCTCGTACGATGCACTGTTACCCTTAATTCATTTCGCCTAGGACTTTCCAATGCTGACTGCTCTCATCGTTGTTTTCATCGTCGCGTATGCGGCGATAGCACTGGAGCACCCAATCAAGATCAACAAATCCGCCTCGGCGCTGATCGGAGCCGGCCTGCTGTGGACCATTTACGCGCTGGGTGCGGGCGATGCCCCCAAGATCAGCCACGAACTGGGCGAATCGGTCATGGCCACGGCCCAGATCGTGTTCTTCCTGATGGGCGCCATGACCATTGTCGAAGTGGTCGATGCCCATAACGGTTTTGAAGTCATCACCAAGCGCATTCGCACCACGAAGTTGTCGACCCTGATGTGGCTGGTTGGTTTTGTCACCTTCTTCCTGAGCGCCCTGCTCGACAACCTGACCACCACCATCGTCATGATTTCCCTGGTCAGGAAGCTCCTGTCCAAGCATGAGGATCGCCTGTTCTTCGCCGGCATCATCGTGATTGCAGCAAATGCGGGCGGCGCATGGTCGCCGATCGGTGACGTGACCACCACCATGCTGTGGATCGGTGGCCAGATCACCACGCTCAATATCATGAAGATGGTATTTCTCCCCGCGGTCGTCAGCCTGCTGGTACCGCTGGCCGTGACCGCCTACATCTTGCGTGGCCGTCCGGTAATGGGCCCCGAGCAAATCGAGATGGACCACGGCCTCAAGACCACGGAATTTGAGCGCAACCTGATGTTCTTCCTTGGTCTTGGCATTCTGGTCGCCGTCCCGGCATTCAAGACCGTTACGCATCTGCCACCCTTCCTTGGCATCCTGTTCGGCCTCGGGATTCTCTGGCTGGTCGGTGACCTCGTGCATCGCCACAAGGAAGACGAAAACAAGCAGCACCTCACGCTGGCCCATGCGCTAAGCCGCATCGACATGAGTTCCATCGTGTTCTTCGTCGGCATCCTGCTGGCCGTGGCCACGCTGGAACACACCCATATTCTTACTGCACTGGCGAAATGGCTGGATGAAACCGTGGGTCGTCAGGATGTGATCGTCATGATCATCGGCATCGTCAGCGCCATCGTGGACAACGTGCCGCTTGTAGCAGCCTCGATGGGCATGTACAGCCTGGAACAATACCCGACCGACCACTTTCTGTGGGAGTTCCTCGCCTACTGTGCAGGCACGGGCGGATCCATCCTCATCATCGGCTCGGCGGCCGGTGTGGCGGCGATGGGACTCGAAAAGATTCACTTCTTCTGGTACGTGAAAAAAATCAGCTGGCTGGCCCTGATTGGCTATTTCGCCGGAGCAGCGGTGTATCTCGTGCAGTACCAAATGCTTCATTGAGTCTCTGCGGCATCGGCTCGGTACCGAGCCGGGCGCACCAAAGAAAACGGCCATGGCGCAATCCATGGCCGTTTTGCCATGCTGAAGAACAGTTGACCGATTTGGTTTTGGCCCAGGCGTCGTATCTGGTCCGAAGTCGTCATCCTGTTGCCAAGCGGCCGTAACGATGGCCTGCTAGTCCTCGCGCAAGGTTTCGAAGCAAGCGGAGTTTCCGGGGCGATTCAGCGGCGGCCGGATCGAAATCCCAGCGAAAACCCAACCTGCCCAAAGTCATATAAAACACTTGTTATTGATGTTTGATTTTGGTATTTTTGAAACATTGGACACACGCGATATCGCCAGCAACGAGGCCCGTCAATGAAAAACAACCAACCCGTTACCCAGAGGGAAGTCCTCTTTCCGCCGAACTGTTACCTGGTCTCCAAAACCGACCTGAAAGGCATCATCACCCAGGCCAATGATGCTTTTGTCGAAATCAGCGGTTTCACCCGGGCAGAACTGATCGGCAGCAGCCACAACATCGTCCGCCACCCGGAAATGCCCCCAGCCGCCTTTGCTGACCTCTGGAAGACGGTCAAGGCCGGCCTTCCCTGGCGCGGGGCGGTGAAGAATCGCTGCAAGAACGGCGACTATTACTGGGTCGAAGTCTTTGTTGTGCCACTCAAGAAAAATGGCGAAATTACCGGCTACATGTCAGTGCGTACGCCGCTGGCGTCAGACAAGAAACAGGCTGCCGAAGCGCTATACCGGACTGCCGGCAGCACCGGCAAGCTGCCTGAAAGCGCACGACGCAGCATTACGCTCGCTGCTCGCCTGTGGGCTGCAATGGGTGCTTTGCTCGTACTGATGGGATTGATCGGATTTTTCGGCCTGCGCAGCCTGACGGAAACCAATCAGGAACTGAATTCGATGTATCGCGAGAATCTTGTGCCGGCCAATGAGGTCGGTCGCATGATGTTCCTGCTCGCCGACAATCGCTCACAGATCATGCTTGCCATGCAGCACGATACGACGAGTCCCTTCGTCAAGATGCACGACCACCCCGTCGACATGCACATCAACGCAACGCTGAAGAATCGCGAGGAAATCAACACTCTGCTCGAAGCAATGAAGAAGCAGACGCTGACCGACACGCAAAAGGCCTTGCTGGACAAGTTTTCCGAAAGCCGCGAGAAATTCTCGAAGGAGGGCGTCAACGCCGCGCGCGGTCTGATAGCCGAAGGCAAGTTCAACGAAACGAACGTGGTTCTGCTGACCAAAATCAACCCGTTGTACGGCGAGGTACGTCGCAACGGCGAGGCGCTGATCCAGCAACTCAGCCGCGACGCCGAAGCACGTTATGTTGAAGCCGAGAAGGAATATGCCTCAGTCCGCAACACAAACATCGGGCTGATGATCTTTGCGGTGTTGATCACACTGGTCGGCGGTGGACTGCTCGTTCGCTCCATTGTCGCCCCGATGCGCAAGGCCGTTGCTCATTTCGACCGGATCAGCGAAGGGAAACTGACCGACGAAATCAACATCCATGGACGCGACGAAACAGGGTTGCTGCTGTGCAACCTCGGCGTCATGCAAGGCACCATAAAGGCCATGCTTGACGAAATCAGCACGGCTGCAAAAAACATTGACACGCGCAGCAAGCAACTCGAGGCGCAAATGACCCAGGTCTCGACCCAGTCCGTGCAGCAGCAGGCCAGTGTCGAAGGCGTGGCGGCAGCCACCGAGGAATTCAGCCAGTCGGTGCAGGAAGTGGCCGCCAATGCTGAGGAAACCGCATCGGCAGCCCGCGAATCCCAGAGTCAGGTCAAGCTCAGCAACACCAACATCAGCCAGAGCATGGCTGCAACGACCCGTGTCGTCGAGGCTGTCACCGCCTCGAACGCCACGATCGACCAGCTCAATCAGTCGATCGCCAAGATTGGCGACATCACCCGCGTCATTGCCGACATTGCCAGCCAGACCAACCTGCTCGCCCTTAACGCGGCCATCGAAGCCGCCCGGGCCGGCGAGCAGGGCCGGGGTTTTGCCGTGGTTGCCGACGAGGTTCGCAAGCTGGCCGAACGGACGACGACCTCCACGGCCGACATCAACAACACCGTCAACGAGATCCAGTCGGTGACCGCCCAGGCCGTGGCGAGCATGGACCTTGCTGCGCAGGAAGTGGATACCGGCATCGGCAAGTTGCGCGAGAGCGTCGCTGGTCTTGAAGGCATCACCAATTCGTCGAGCCAGGTCTCGCTGATGGCCAGCCAGATTTCCGATGCCGCACGTCAGCAAGGCATCGCTGCCGAGGAGGTGGCCGGCAGCATGCAGCAGATTACCGACCTGATCGAGCAAAACACGCATTCGGCAAGTGCGGCCAAGGAGATTTCCGAAGACCTGCTCCATACTTCGCAACAGCTTGAAGCGCTGATCCTGACATTCGAGCTATATCGGCGCTGAGCGGCCATTTGCAGCGACTACAATGGGGGCTTTCGAGCCCCCATTTTTTTGCCATGCACCAGCCCACTTCGACGCCAATCGCACCGCAGCTGCGCCCCCTGCGGCAGACCATCGGCTTGCTGGCACTGGCCTCAGCGGCCAGCCTGGCCCGCGCCGACCTGCCGCCCACGGTGCTGCAGGCCCTGAAGGTGGCGCAGATTCCGGCGGCCAGCGTCGCCGTCGTGGTCCAGCCGGTCGATGCCGGCAGCCCGCTGGTTGCTCACAATGCCGGCCGCGCGATGAACCCGGCATCGGTGATGAAGCTGGTCACCACCTACGCCGCGCTCGACCTGCTGGGCCCGGCCTACACATGGAAAACGACAGCATGGATGGAGAATGCTGCGGTCGACGGGCATTTGAATGGCAATTTGTACCTTCGCGGCAGCGGCGACCCGCGCTTTGCCATCGAGCACCTGACCGCCCTGCTCCGCCAGATACAGGTGCGCGGCATTCGCCGGATCGACGGCGATATCGTGGTCGACCGCAGCGTTTTCAACATCCCGGCCATCGACCCCGGGGCTTTCGACGACAAACCGATGCGCCCCTACAACGTGGGGCCTGACGGGTTTCTGCTCAATTTCCGCGCCCTGCGCTTCACGCTGCAACCCGACAACGGGCGCCCCCGCGTGCTCATGGAAACACCGAGCGAGGGCCTGCGTGTCGACAACCAGCTGCGCGCCGGCGACGGTGCCTGCGGCAGCAACTGGAAGGATCAGATCCAGGTTCGGCTGATTCCCGAAAGCAACGGCAATCGTCTGGAGTTCACCGGCAGTTACTCTGCATTGTGTGGCGAGAAGCCTCTCAGCCTGGCGCCGTTGTCCGCCGAGGCCCAGACCAGCGGACTGATCCGCGCACTCTGGAAGGAGCTCGGCGGCACACTCAATGGCCAGATCCGCCCCGGCAGCGTGCCAGCCGGCGCCAGGCTGCTCACCCAGCACGACTCGGCGCCACTGGCCGACGCCGTCCGCGATATCAACAAATTCAGCAACAACGTCATGGCACGCCAGGTTTTCCTGACCATCGGCAACGATAGCGCCCCCGCCACCGCCGAGCGCGCCCGGCAGCGCATTGCCGACTGGCTGGCCGGGCGCAATCTGCGCTTTGCCGAACTGGTTATCGACAACGGTTCCGGCCTGTCGCGCAGCGAGCGGATCAGCGCCGACAGCCTCAACCGCCTGCTGCTCGACGCCTGGCGCAGCCCGGTGATGCCGGAGTTCGTGGCCAGCATGCCGATTGTCGGCATCGACGGCACGATGAAGAAACGTCTCAACGGCTCCGACGCCACTGGCCGTGCCCACATCAAGACCGGCACGCTCGACAGCGTGAAAACCGCCGCCGGGTTCGCGCTGGACAGCCAGGGCCGGCGGCATGCTGTCACCTTCTTCATCAACCATCCGCGCGCCCAGGCCGGTGGTGCCGCCATCGACGCCCTGCTCGTCTGGGTCGCCCAGCGGCGGGCGGGCGAAAAAATGCCGATGCTGGAAAATGAATGAACGCCCGGCCTTCCAGGCTGATTTCCTGAATCAGTCGGGGATCAACCGGCAGCACGTCTTCAGTCTGGATGCACTGCCGATGGACGTATTGGCCACGCTGGGCACCACCGACGGCTACCGGCAACTGATCCTGCTTGGCCACGGCGGACGGCAGCTCTGGGAACGCGTCAAAGCCAGCAACATCGGCGGCGACCATCCGATCGATGACTATTGCCGGCAAACGGTCAGTCGGTGGTTTTCCAACGATCTGCCCGACCGGCGCTATCGCCT
This sequence comes from Dechloromonas sp., assembly GCA_016790815.1. Classification (GTDB taxonomy): domain Bacteria; phylum Pseudomonadota; class Gammaproteobacteria; order Burkholderiales; family Rhodocyclaceae; genus Azonexus. The sequence goes on along the minus strand of JAEUOG010000019.1, from coordinate 45,050 downwards.
GCTTTACCCCGGCGAGCGACCGGTTGGCCTGCAGCAACTGGGCACGCTGGCTGGCTGGCACCATCCATCGCCGTTCATGGTCGGCATCGATGGCGAATGGGGTAGCTGGTTTGCCTACCGCGCCGCCCTGCTCGCTGACACCGATTTTGCGCCGTTTTTACCGGTCGACCGCAGCAGCCCCTGCGAAAGCTGCCAGGAAAAGCCCTGCATCGCAGCGTGCCCGGCCAAGGCCCTCGAAGGCGGAAATTTCTCGCTGCAGAAGTGCATCGGCTACCGCCGGAGCACCGGGTCAAAATGCCAATTCACCTGCCTGGCTCGGGTCGATTGCCCGGTTGGCGAGGAGCATCGCTACGACGACGCGCAACTGCGCCACAGCTACGGCAGGTCGCTCGATGACCTGAAGAAATACCGATGAACGTGCGCGTAGTGCTACGGCAGAGACAACGCCGCTAAGCCGCGCCCGGCGTTTGCCGGGGCACCGAAAGCCAATGCTGCAGCTTGGCATAGAACGCATCGGGATCAATCGGCTTGGTCATGAAATCGTCCATTCCCGCTTCCATGCACGCCCGCTTGTCTTCAGCAAAGGCTTCGGCGGTCATGGCCAGAATCGGCACCGACGCCCCATTGGCAAGGCGGCGAATCAGCCGCGTTGCCTCCCGGCCATCGAGCTTCGGAAGTTGAACATCCATGAGGATTGCGTCGTAGCTGAATTTACGCACCCGCTCGACCGCTTCGAGCCCGTCTTCGGCAACATCGATCGACAGCAATGCGCCTTCGAGCAACTCCTTGACCACCTCGCGATTGATTGGATTGTCTTCGACCAGCAAGATCAGCTTGCCGGCCTGGCTTCGTCGCAACAGCGCCTCGCCCGTGGCACTGGAATCCCGGAACACCGGAATTGGTACCGGAACGGAAGCCGGGGCACAGTTGAGACGAACGGTAAACCAGAAGGTGCTTCCGCTGCCCTCGGCACTCTGGCACCCCGCATCACCCCCCATCAGCTGCGAGAGTCGCCGGGTAATGACCAAGCCCAGCCCGGTGCCACCATGCTTTCGGCTCATCGAGTTGTCTGCCTGTTCGAACGGCGCAAACAAGCGACCCTGAGCCTCTGGCGACAATCCGATTCCGGTATCGGAAACCTCGAAGCGAAGCAGGGCACTTTCCGCCGTGCTTTCAAGCACGTTGCAGCGCATGCGGACTTCGCCGGCATGAGTGAACTTGATGGCGTTCGCGGCATAGTTGAGCAAAGCCTGCCGAATCCGCGTCGGGTCGCCTATCAGGCATAGGCTGACGTCGCACTTTTCGACGATCAGGGACAAGGACTTCGCCGCCGCATCATCGGCCAGAACTTCAGCCACTTCGTTCAGAATAGCCGACGGTGAGACGGCGATCGACTCGAGGGCAACGTGCCCCGACTCGATTTTCGACAGACTGAGAATGTCGTTGATGATGCTCATCAGATGCTTGCCCGCACCGTCGATCTTGTTGAGCCGGTCAGCCTGTTGCGGCGTGACACCGTTCCGCTTGAGCAGATAGACCATGCCCGAAATGGCGTTGAGCGGCGTGCGAATTTCGTGGCTCATGTTGGCCAGGAAGGCGCTCTTGGCACGGTTGGCAGATTCCGCCGCCTCCTTCGCCGATGACAGCTCAAGGGTTCGCCTCTCGACCAACTGCTCCAGATTCTGGCGATATTCAAGCAGTTCTGCTTCTGCTCGCTTGCGTTCCGTTACCTCTTCAATCAGACGGGCATTGACCTCAATGGAAGAGCGCACCCAGCGGCTGTTGAGCAGGGCTTTTCTGGGAACCATCACGCCCCAAAGCAGTGTTACCGCAAACATCACGCCGGCAACCGATTGTGGGTGGATAAACGCGTAGTAAGCGTAGTAGATTGACAGCGGGAATAGCGTCACACCGATTATGGTCAGATAAAACGATGGTATGGCCGCATAGCCCATTGAGGACACCGTTACCATCGAACTCATCAGCATGAAAAGGAAAATAAGAGAGATATCGTTGGCGTTTTCCGGCATCAGGAAGATCGTGCTGCCGTAAGCCATCCCGATGGTGATTCCCATGCGAAACCGCATGCGAAGAAGCTCATTCGCGTTTTCCGGCGTCAGCCCGATCTTTCTGACCTTGCGCTCAAATAGAGCTACCGCACCGGTCAGCATTGCCAGGATGGAGAACCAGGCGCCACTGCGCTCATTCGAGACGCCTGCCTGGTACAAAACGACGCAAAAAATTGCGCCGCCAAGCAGAATACCAACCATGTTACCAACCGCATGGCCAAAAAATATCTCGGCACGAACCAGACGAATGCGTTCTTTGACGGTCAATGTCCGCGAGAACTCTTCAGACAACTGCTCACGGGGCGAGGGATTTGTCATGCTCGTTAGCCGACGGCCCTGACGCCGAACAAGGCCAGCCAGCCACGAATGACGCGATAGCCGACCCATAGGCCGAGGACAGCGATCAAGATCCAGGCGAGCGGGATGCCGATGATGGTGATGACCAGCAGGCCATAGAAAAACAGCCCGAGAAGCGTGAACCAGAAGGTGCGTATCTGCCAGCGGAAATGGCTTTCCAGCCAGGTGCCATTGACATCGCTGCGCTTGAGGTAGTTGAGAAACACCGCACAGAGCGAAGGCAAGCCGAAAACGAAACCGCCGGCAACGGTCGCTGCAGAGGTGATGCCAACGACGACGGCAATCGCATGCAGGCCGTAAATGAAATGGGTGAGCTGAACGAGCGAGGGGCGAACGCCCTGCAGATCAGGTGCGGGAGTGGTTTGTGGCACGGGTTCCTGCATGTTTCAGTCCTCTGAAATGGTTTTTTGCATCAACAGCGCACTGCCTGCTTCGGGATCGAGCACATAGGGCGCAAACCCGAACGATGTATAGCATGCCATCGCCCCTGAGTTTCTGGAAAGCACCTCCAGGGTCAGTTTGCAGCAGCCCAGCTGAAGAGCGCGTTCTTCGGCCCAAGCAAGCATAGCCTTACCGATGCCCTGGCGGCGCAGGCCATTGCGTACGGCGACGTCGTGAACATTGAGCAACGGTCGTGCGGCAAAGGTCGAGAAACCGACGAAGCAGTCGATCAGGCCGACCGCCTTGCCATCAAGCCAGGCCAGCGCCCCGTAAAAACCCGGCACCTCGCGGATGGTCTGAACAAGCTTGAGCCTGGCGTAGTCGGACAGACCATCCCCGCCACCCATCGGGTCCTGCGCGTAGTGGTCGAGCAGGCCGAGCCAGGCCTCTGCCTGAGCGAGGTCAGACAAGTCGAGCGGAACGACTTTGACGGTCATAGGCCGAGATCGCGCCACATGGCGTCGACCTTCTTCTTCACGCCGTCGTCCATGACAATCGGCCGCCCCCATTCGCGCGTCGTTTCGCCCGGCCACTTGTTGGTGGCATCGAGCCCCATCTTCGAACCGAGACCGGCGACCGGCGAGGCGAAATCGAGGTAGTCGATCGGCGTGTTGTCGACCAGCGTCGTGTCGCGAGTTGCATCCATGCGCGTCGTCATCGCCCAGATCACTTCCTTCCAGTCACGAATATCGATGTCGTCATCGACGACGATGATGGTCTTGGTGTACATGAACTGACGCAGGAAGCTCCAGATGCCGAACATGATCCGTTTGGCGTGGCCGGGGTAAGCTTTCTTGATGCTGACGATGGCCATGCGGTACGAGCAGCCTTCCGGCGGCAGGTAGAAATCGACGATTTCCGGATACTGCTTCTGCAACAGCGGCACGAAAACTTCATTGAGCGCCACGCCCAAGACCGCCGGTTCGTCGGGCGGCTTGCCGGTGTAGGTGCTGTGGTAGATCGGGTCGCGGCGCATCGTCATGCGCTCGATGGTGAATACCGGGAACTCGGCCTGCTCGTTGTAGTAGCCCGTGTGGTCGCCGTACGGACCTTCAAGTGCCATCTCGCCGGGGTGAATGACGCCTTCCAGAACGATTTCAGCCGAGGCAGGTACTTGCAGCGCCGAACCGACGCATTTGACCAACTCGGTCTTGCCGCCACGCAACAGGCCGGCGAACTGGTATTCGGACAGCGAATCCGGTACCGGCGTCACGGCGCCGAGGATGGTCGCCGGATCGCAACCGAGCACCACTGCCACCGGGAACGGTTGCCCCGGGTTGGCCATTTGAAACTCCCGAAAATCCAGCGCCCCGCCACGATGCGCCAGCCAGCGCATGATGACCTTGTTCGGCCCGAGCACCTGCTGGCGGTATATGCCGAGGTTCTGCCGATTCTTGTGGGGCCCCTTGGTGACGACGAGGCCCCAGGTGATCAGCGGCGCGACGTCGCCCGGCCAGCAATGCTGGATCGGCAACTTCGCCAGATCAACATCCTTGCCCTCCCAGACGATTTCCTGACAGGGCGCATTCGACACTGTCTTCGGTGCCATGTTCATCACCTGCTTCAGGATCGGCAGCTTGTCCCAGGCATCCTTCAGTCCCTTGGGCGGCTCCGGCTCCTTCAAATAGGCCAGCAGCTTGCCGACTTCGCGCAGCGCCTTCACCGATTCCTCGCCCATGCCGAGCGCCACCCGCTTCGGCGTACCGAACAGGTTGGCGAGCACAGGGATCGTATGACCTTTCGGCTTCTCGAACAGAATGGCCGGGCCTTCGGCGCGCAATACGCGGTCGCAGATTTCGGTCATTTCGAGGCGGGTATCGACCTCGACGCCGACGCGCTTGAGTTCGCCGGTCTTTTCCAGTTGCGACATGAAGTCGCGCAAGTCGTGATATTTCATCGGATTCTGTAAGCCAGGTGAGATTGGGTGCAACAGCCGGCCAATAGGTACAGCGAAGAAATAAGCAGCAGGGTAACGGCCGCCAGCTTCATCGCGTGCGATACGAAAAGTGGCAGCCAACGCAGGCCGACGTGAGGTTCGGCAGCAAGGTCAGCGCCTTGTCGCGGTCACCCGTTTTGGCAACGTTGGCGAATTCGCTGACTGCCTTGTGGCCGTCCATGCCGATGCCGTGCATGGCAGGCGGCATGTGCGGGCCGGGCCGGGCGTCGAAAGGCTTGCTGCGATGCTTGCCCATGGCGGACATACCGAGCTTGGCCTCGGCCACCTCGCCGGCTTCCCTGACCTTGCCTTCGGCCATCAGCACCAGCACTTCATTGACCGCCAGCATGTTGTCGAGCATTTCCTGACGCAAGGATTCCTGCGCCGCGGCCGGCAGCGGGGCCAGTTGGCGGCTGTCCTGCGCCAATGCCGCGGTCGACGCGAAAAACAGGGCAAAAATGAAACGGTTCATCCGATGCTCCTTCCGGAAACGATGAATTCGACAGCGATGCCGATGAATATCACCATGCCGACCCAGTTGTTGTGCAGGAATGCCTTGAAGCAAGGCATCCGCTCGCGACCACGTATCCACGTGAAATGCACGCCCATGATAACGGCAGCAACCGCCAGCCCGGCGGAGAACGCCCAGCCCAGGTGCAGCGTGAAGCCGACCCAGCCGATGATCGCCAGCGTCGCCGCGTAGCACAGCATCACGGCCGCCACATCAAAGCGCCCGAAGGTAATGGCCGACGTCTTGATGCCGATCTTGAGGTCGTCCTCGCGGTCGACCATGGCGTATTCAGTGTCGTAGGCGACGGCCCAGAAAACGTTGGCGAGCAACAACCACCAGGCTTCGGCCGGCACTTCGCCGAGGTGCGCCGCATAGGCCATCGGGATGCCGAAGCCGAAGGCGATGCCAAGATACGCCTGTGGTACGGCCAGGAATCGCTTGGTAAAAGGGTAGCTGGCGGCCAGAAAAAGCGCCGGCACCGACATCCAGATGACCAGCTGGTTGCCGAGCATCAGCACCAACGCAAATGCCGACAGCGAAAGCCCGGCGAAGAGTGCCAGCGCTTCCTTCGTCGTTACCTTGCCGGCAGTCAGCGGGCGCTCTTTCGTCCGCTCGACATGCTTGTCGAAATCACGGTCGGCATAGTCGTTGATGACGCAACCTGCCGAGCGCATGAGCACCGTGCCCAGCACAAAGACCCAAAGCACCCATCCGTTCGGCCTGCCATTCGACGACAGCCACAACGCCCACAGCGTCGGCCAGAGCAGGAGCAGGATGCCGATCGGCTTGTCGAGCCGCATGAGCTTTTCGTAGAGACTGAGTTTTTCCTTGAGGACTGGCCAGTTCATCGTGCGGATTCCACTGTGCTCAGGCAGCGCTATGGCGGCTGGCCTGTTGCCACGCAACAACCGCCTGCCCGGCGTGGGCGGCGATGGCCTGATACCGTTCGGCCGGCAGGGCGTGACGCAGCGAGGCGAAGAGCTGTTGCGTGCCCTCCTGCGCCAACGGCGATTTTGGCGCCAGATCGGAAAGCAGCGCGATCTGGATATTGGCCAGCGCATCGGCCAGCAGGCGCCAGCCGAGTTCCGGCATCTGACCATCAAGGGCGACCATCATGCTGCCCAGCGGCTGGACGATGCCCTGCACCTGCTCATTCGTTTCGCAAGCGGCCATGGCGTGCCACAGCGCGAGGTGAATGCCTCGGCGCAAATCAACCTTGAAATCGATGGCGTCAGACTCAACTTCACTGATCTGTTCGAAATACTGCTGAAACAGCGTGTCCTCGCGGGCATCCAGCCGTGTGCGCAATCCGCCGATCAGCGCGGTGAGCGAATGGATGGCCTCCAGATTGAACGCCTGCGTATAGGCCAGCCCCCACTGGTCGAGGCCGCTGATCAGCATGGCCAGGCGCAAGGCCCGCGCCTCGTCGCTGGAAGCGGCCCGGCACCAGTCGGAGCAGTGTGCCGCCACTTCGCCGAGCACGCCAACATCGGGCGCCGCATCAACCGTGGCCGACTGCCGGAAAGCGCCGGCAAACACATCCTGAGCCATGCGCGCCGCCAACCGTTGGGTGTCGGCACTGGCCAGCCTGGCGAGTTGATCGGCGGGAATCTGGGCGGCTGTTGTCATGGCAAGTCAAAAAAGAGGGAAAACGCCATTTTAGCGGCCGGCTGGCCGCTTTTCCGCTGATTGCCGCGGTCGACCGGAAAAAACGACTGAAATCGACCTGCGCACGTTGGTGGCAGGCAAGTCGCGTATCAGTCCTTGCCGAGTTCAGCGACGATTCGGGTGATCGCCGTCTGGAGGGCGAACAGTTCAGACTCGCGCTCGGCAAGAACCGGCCAGAATCGAAACGCCATCGAAGCCGCCGCATGGGCTGCCACCAAGCCATCCCAAGCAGCGAAACGTGATGCTTTCGTTGCAGCCGCCCTGAGTCTGACCACATAATCAGCGTATGACCATCAATTCATCAGCTGAATGTGACCTCAGAGCGAACGCGTCCGCCTCTGGCCACATCGCGGCGATGACCGAAAAGTCCAAAGACGGGGCGACGATGCCGGAGTACGCTTGAATTCGACGAAGTCCGATACCCCGCCGCAAAAGCCGACTGGCCACCCCCCGGCGTCTGTCGGGGATTCTGCCCGCTTCGGCCAACAGCAGGGGCGCGAAAGCCACCATGGCCGTCGGCTGTCCCTGCCGCTGCTCGTATCCCTTCTGGCCCACGCACTGCTCTTCACCCTGACTTTCGGCAGCCAGGAATTCGGACTTCCCGGGGTGGCCCTGCCATGGCAAGAACGCCGGATAGAGGCACCTGACCTACGCCTGCTTATCGCGCCGCCATCGATGCTGGCAGCTGCGTCCGCAATCCCGCCACAACCGCGGACAGATGCGCCCGGTCCGGCTCCGGCTCCGGCTCCGGCTCCGAGTCAGAGTCCCGCACCAGCCAACCCGGCACCTTTGCCTGAACCGTCGGTTTCCGAACCGAGCACGCCGCCCATGGCCGCCGAGCCCGCGCCACTCAAGCCACCCGCCGCGAGCGAGTCACAACCAGCCCTCGCGATTCCGACTCACAGCCCACCAACAGAGAACACCAGCCCAGCTGAAACGGCCGCATCCCGGCCAAGTTTACCTGCTGATTCGCCCACTCCGGCGAAACCCTTTCCCAGCGTGATCGCGCTAGAGCAGGCCAAAGACCCCGAATTCATCGTCCCGCCACCCCCTCCGGAGCCAAAACCAGTTCCCGAGGATGCAGCACAAATGGAAAAGGCCCGCCAGGAAGCGGCGGCTCGCGAAGCAGAGCGGGCAGAGGCAGAGCGATTGGCCGTCGAGCGACGGGAGAGCGAAGAACAAGCAGCAGCGGCCCGTGCGGACGCAGCGCGTGCCGAATCCGAACGACTGGCCGCCGAGCGCCGTGAAAACGAAAGACAGGCCGCCGCCCGCGACGAAGCGGCACGCCGGGAAACTGCCCGACAGGAAGCCGTACGCGCCGAATCCGACCGCTTGGCCGCCGAGCGCCGCGAGATCGAAAAGCAGGCTGCTGCCCGCGAGGAAGCCGCACGCTGGGAAGCTGCCCGACAGGAAGCCGCCCGCGCCGAATCCGAACGCTTGGCCGCCGAGCGCCGCGAGATCGAAAGGCAGGCTGCTGCCCGCGAGGAAGCCGCACGCCGGGAAGCTGCCCGACAGGAAGCCGTACGCGCCGAAGCCGAACGACTGGCCACCGAGCGCCGTGAAAATGAAAAGCAGGCTGCTGCCCGCGAGGAAACCGCACGCCGGGAAGCGGCCCGACAGGAAGCGGCCCGCGCCGAAGCCGAACGACTGGCCGCCGAGCGCCGAGAAAATGAAAAGCAGGCTGCAGCAGCCCGTGAAGAAACTGCACGACGTGAGGCAGCGCAGCTTGAGGCGCGCGAGCAGGATGCGCGTCGGGATGCCGCGCGTCGGGCAATGGGGCGCCAACTGGACGAGGAAGCGGCGCGTCGTCAGGCGGCCGAGCGTAAGACTCCCTCGTCAGGTTACTTGCGCCGCGGCAGGCTTTTCGGGCGAACCGATCCGAATGTCGAACTGATGCTGTACGCGGAGGCGTGGAGCCGCAAGATCCACTTCAATACATCTTTCGACGCCTTGCGTGAGTTGGTGAAGCAGCCACACACCAAGCCGATGGTTACCGTAGCCATTCGCAGCGACGGCTCCGTGGAGTCGATCACATTCGTACTTTCCAGCGGCGTCCCGGCCATTGACAACGCCGTGCGGGAAATCGTGCAAAGCCACGCCCCCTATCAGCCGTTCTCCCCCCGGCTTTTGCGTGATTTCGACGTCATCGAGGTTCGCCGGACATGGCACTTCGATTCCGCCATCAGACTCTACTGACATCGCCTTTCCGGCTCTCCGACAAGCGGCCGCAGAGGGCTAAAGGCGACGAAGTCGCTGGGTCGCTTTCAACGCCCCCTCCACCGGGCCTGTCTACAAATGTGTGCCACGCAGCCCAAGCACAACACTTTGCAACTGCGCCGGTGTTGCTTGCTCCGGTGAAATCGCTGGCCCGACCTGCAGGGTGATCCTCGAAAACACGCCGCGTCGAAACGGCGTTTTCATTGCGTTGCCGTCGATGCGCGAAAAGTAGCTTCCCCACAGGCCACTCAGGGCCATCGGGATGACCGGCACCGGGTTGGCAGCAAGAATGCGGGCTATGCCGGGACGGAAGGTCTGCAACTGACCGTCGCGGGTGATCTGGCCCTCAGGAAAGATGCCGACCAGATCGCCGTTCACCAGCGCCTTGCTGACCTCAGCGAAGGCGGCCTCCATCATCGCCGGGTCTTCTTTGGCTGGCGCGATGGGAATCGCACCGCAATGGCGGAAGATGAAACCGAGCAGCGGCGTCTGGAAAATGCGATGGTCCATGACGAAACGAACCGGCCGTGGAGAAGCGCCCATGATCACCACGGCATCGGCGAAGCTGACATGGTTGGCGACGAGCACGGCAGCGCCTTCCGCCGGAATGTGCTGCAGCCCCTCGCTGCGTAGCCGATACACGGCCTTGACCAGCAGCCAGGCCATGAAACGCAGGAGGAATTCGGGCACCAGCCCGTAGATGTAGATCGCGACCAGCGCATTGAGCAGGGCAGCCAGGGCGAACAGCGCCGGCATCGATAGCCCGGCACCAAGCAGGCTGGCCGCCCCGAGGGCACCAACGACCATGAACAGCGCGTTGAGGATGTTGTTGGCGGCGATGATGCGCGCCCGATGGTCTGGCGAGCTGCGCAGCTGGACCAGCGCGTACATCGGCACGATGAAGAAGCCGCCGAAGACGCCGAGCATCATCAGGTCGAACAGCACGCGCCAGACGGCGGGAACGCTCAACAACCCGAGCAGTTCGTGCGGCGCCGTGCCGGGCAGGCCGAGCGGCGAGGCGAAATACAGATCGAGCCCGAACAGCGTGAGGCCGATCGAGCCAAATGGCACCAGGCCGATCTCGACATGCTTGCCCGACATCCGCTCGCAGAGCATGGAGCCGACCCCAATGCCGACCGTAAACGTCGCCAGCAGCAGGGTCACCGCCGATTCGCCGCCACCCAGCACGAACCTGGCGTAGGCCGGGAACTGGGCGAGAAAGAGCGCGCCGTACAGCCAGAACCACGAAATGCCGAGGATGGACAGGAAGACCGTGCGATTCTGCCGGGCAAACGCGATGTTGCGCCAGGTTTCGCAGAAAGGATTGAGGTTGACCGCAAGATCCGGCACCGGCGGCGGTGCAGCCGGGATACTGCGGCTGCTCGCGTAGCCAACGGCGGCGACAACGAAGCCGCCAACCGCGATCCACGCCGGATGGTCAACCGACCCGGCCAGTATGCCACCGGCCAGGGTGCCGATCAGGATGGCGACGAAGGTGCCGGCCTCGATCAGCGCATTGCCGCCGACCAGCTCATCGTTGTGCAGATGCTGCGGCATGATCGCGTACTTGACCGGCCCGAACAGCGTCGAATGGCAGCCAAGCAGGAAGAGCGCGCCCATGAGCACGGGCAGGCTGTGCAGAAAGAAGCCGGCCGCCGCAATGCCCATGATGAGCATTTCCAGCACCTTGACGAGGCGGGCCAGCATGGCCTTGTCGTACTTGTCAGCGAGTTGCCCGGCTGTCGCCGAAAACAGGAAGAAGGGCAGGATGAAAATCCCCGCCGCCATATTGGCCAGCAGGCCCGGCGACAGCGTCGTCCATTGCGCCGCCTGAAACGTGAGCAGCACGACCAGCGCGTTCTTGAACAGGTTGTCGTTGAACGCACCGAGGAACTGCGTGACGAAAAAGGGCGCAAACCGCCGGGTTTTGAGAAGTCCGAACTGGCCGCTCATGGGTGGCTCAGGTTGATTCGATGGTCGGTGTTGCGCATGGCGGCCCCGCAGGATCTCGATTTTGGGTCATTTTTCCGGTTCACCGTAGCAAGGCGGCGCGGCGCCGAAACGGCAAACCTGAACCGAAACCCGGCCACACGATTTTCTCCGATGCCGGGAGGCAATGCCAACCCTGATTGCAACCAACCACGAAAAAATTGCCTGAAACCCTTGTCGCATCGGCCACTCAAGAACTTTCATGCCTAGCCAAATAAACCACCGAACTTTACAATGGCATTTTTGTGCAACCAGTATCGGCACGAGGAGTGCGTTGCATCTGCAACCTACCGGCCTTGGCCATGACGATCAGGGAGAAACTCGTGCTGAAAAAAACTGCTGCCAGCCTGTGCATGGCCACCTTGTCCGTAGTGCTTGCCGGCTGCGCCACCGAAGAATCGCGGTCGCTGGCTACCCAGCAAACGGTATCCGCATCGCGCCCCTACGCCGGGGTGCGACAGCCGATTTCGGTGGGCAAATTCGATAACCGCTCGAGTTTCATGCGGGGCGTTTTCAGCGACGGCGTTGACCGCCTCGGCAGCCAGGCCAAGACGATCCTGATCACCCATCTGCAGCAGACCAACCGCTTCTCCGTGCTGGATCGCCAGAACATGTCGGAGATCAAGCAGGAAGCCGCCATCGCCAAGACCCAGCAGGCACTGAAGGGCGCCCGCTACGTGGTTACCGGCGACGTTACCGAATTCGGCCGCAAAGAAGTGGGAGACCACCAGTTGTTCGGCATCCTGGGGCGCGGCAAGCAGCAGGTTGCCTACGCCAAGGTCATGCTGAACGTCGTCGACGTGCAAACATCAGAAGTCACCTACTCGGCTGCGGGGGCTGGCGAATACTCGCTGTCCAACCGTGAAGTCGTGGGCTTTGGCGGCACGGCCAGCTACGACTCGACACTGAATGGCAAGGTCCTCGACCTCGCGATCCGTGAAGCGGTCGACCGCCTGGTTGACGGCATCGAAACGGGCGCCTGGCGTCCCGGTAACTAAGCGCGGCGTCGATGAATTTCAATCGCTGCGCAAAGCCGGGGCCGGTATGGCTCGCCGGCCTTTCTGCCCTTCTGCTGTCGGGGTGCGTGACACGCCCGCAGCCGCTTTATCACTGGGGAGACTTTCAGGCGCAACAGTACGCCTACTTCAAGGGCGACAAGGGCCCGGAGGATGGCATACAAGCCCTTGAAAAGATCCGTGAGGAAGCCAAGGCACAAGGCCGGCGCGTCCCGCCGGGCTTCCAGGCGCACCTCGGGTTGCTCTACGGCCAGACGGGCCGCACCGATCTGTTCGAACAGAACCTGCAGGCCGAAAACCTGCAATTCCCCGAATCGTCCGCCTACGTCAAATTCCTGTTGAACAAGACGCCCAAGCCACAGAGTAATCCCGATGCAAGCAAATAAACTCCCTGCGCTGCGCCTCACGATCCTGGCCATCGCAGCCTTGCTGCTCAGTGCTTGCGCCACCCGCCAGCCCTACGACTACGCGGCATTCAAGGAGGCTCGACCGACGTCCATTCTGGTCCTGCCGCCCTTGAACAATTCACCCGACATCAATGCAACCTACAGCATGATGTCGCAGGCAACCGCCCCCCTCGCCGAATCGGGGTACTACGTTTTTCCCGTCACGCTGGTCGACGAGACCTTCAAGCAGAACGGCCTGACGACCCCGGCAGATATCCACGCCATCCCCATCGCCAAGCTGCGCGAAATTTTCGGCGCCGATGCGGGGCTGTACATCAGCGTCAAGCAGTACGGCACCTCCTACGCCATCATCACCAGCGAAACGCGCGTCACGGCAGAAGCACGGCTCGTCGACCTGCGTAGCGGCAGGCAACTCTGGGCCGGTTCGGCAACCGCCTCCAGCGCCGAAGACGACAGCAACAGCGGCGGCGGACTGATCGGCCTGCTGGTCAAGGCAGCGATTCGCCAGATCGTCGAGACCATCAGCAGTCAGGGCCATGTCATCGCCGGCCGAACCAGCGTCCGACTGCTTGGCGCCGGGCGTCCGAACGGGATCCTTTACGGTCATCGTTCACCGATGTACCAGAAGGACGGGATGCCGGCACAGTAATTCCGGCACCAGCCACGCGACAACGGTAGCCCCCTCGGCTGCCGTTTTTTTGCCCGTCAAAAAATACCTCGTCACGCCGAAGGTGCATGCCTTACCGCAAGCGCCTTCGGCCATGGCAAGATGGCTGCCACAAAACCTGAACCGCTTCGCCACGCCATGCGCCTTTCCCGCTCCGAATATCTAGACCTGCCCGACGTCCGGCTGCACATCCGGCGCTGGGGCAATCCCGACGCGCCGATGCTCTTTCTGCTGCATGGCTGGATGGACGTTTCGGCGTCGTTCCAGTTCGTGGTCGATGAACTGGCGCAGGACTGGAACATTGTTGCACCTGACTGGCGAGGCTTCGGCGGTTCGGAATGGCTGAAGCGGCCCTACTTTTTTGCCGAGCATGTCGGCGATCTGGAAGCCATCGTCGACCGCTACGCGCCTGTGGGCAAGGTGAAGCTGGTCGGCCACAGCATGGGCGGCATCCTTTCCTGCCTGTATGCCGGCATCCGTCCCGAGCGCGTCGAGAGCGTGGTGTCGCTGGAAGGTTTCGGCATTGCGCCGACCACATCCGATATGGCGCCCGAGCGCTATGGTCAGTGGCTCGGCACCCTCAAGAAGCCGCCGCGCATGCACGCTTACGCGGACCGCGCCGCTTTTGCCCGACGTCTGATGCATACCGACCGCTTCCTGACGGCCGAGCGCGCCGAGTTTTTGGCCAAGCATCTGGCCCGCGTTGGCGATGGCGAAAACAGGGCCGGCCTGCGCCATCACGGCATCATCTGGAACGGTGACCCATGGCACAAGGCACCGGCGCCCTATTTGTTCCGGCTCGAAGAATCGATGGCGATCTGGCGGCAGATCACCTGCCCGGTGCTCTGGGTTGCCGGGCGGCAATCGTGGGTTATCCGCGATTTCGGGCAACGGCCGGGCGACTGGGAAGCGCGTCAGGCCTGTTTCGCCAACGTCCGCGAAGAATGGGTCGATCAGGCCGACCACATGCTGCACCACGATCAACCGGCCGAGGTGGCGCGCATTATCGAGGCGTTTGTTGGCTGATCAGGGTGACTCCCACGGTCAACGGGAAATTTTGGCCAGAAATGAAAAAAGCCGGGAAACCCCGGCTTTCAACAAAACTTTGCTGTCTTAGTGGTAGGCAGACTTCGAAGCCAGCTTGGTAGCCATGAAACAGGCCAGACCCAGAATGACCACGGCGAAGGTGATGCCGACGTAAGAGAGTTCTTCCATTATTGCCTCGCAGGAGTTGAAGTAAAAAACCACGCGATCAGACAGCGCTCCTGCGGAAAGTTCCCGTTCGGCAAACATTTTTTGTGCGGCGCAACAAACCCGCTGATGCAAGCAATCAGCGATTCACATTCACAACAACACGACCGCGCACCTTGCCCTCCATCAACAGCGCCGCCGTCGGGATGGCTTCAGCCAGCGAGACTTCGTGCGTGATCAACGCAAGCTTGGCCACGTCGAGGTCGCGCTCCAGCCGCTGCCATGCCACCAGCCGATCAGGACGCGGACACATCACGCTGTCCACACCGACCAAAGTCACGCCGCGCAGGATGAAAGGCGCCACCGACGACGGAAAATCCATGCCGCCAGCCAGCCCGCAGGCGGTCACGACGCCGCGATATTTCGTCGTCGCGCAGATGTTGGCCAGCGTATGCGAGCCGACGACATCGACCGCCCCCGCCCAGCGCTCTTTCCCGAGCGGCTTGCCGGGCGCCGATAAAAGGCTGCGATCCAGCACCTCGGCCGCGCCGAGCTGCTTGAGGAAATCCGCTTCTTCCGGCCGGCCACTGACGGCAACAACCGTATAGCCAAGCTTGCTCAGCACCGCGATGGCGACGCTACCAACCCCACCCGCTGCGCCGGTGACGACGATCTCGCCATCGGTCGGCTTTACGCCTTGCTTCTCCAGCGCCAACACGCACAACATGGCGGTGTAACCGGCGGTACCGATAGCCACAGCCTGTTTTTCGGAGAAAGCCGCCGGCAGCGGCACCAGCCAGTCGCCCTTGAGCCGTGCCTTCTGGGCCAGCCCGCCCCAATGCGTTTCACCAACGCCCCAGCCGTTGAGCACGACGCGGTCGCCGGTCTTGTAGTCGGCGTGGCTGCAGCTTTCGACTGTGCCGGCAATGTCGATGCCCGGCACCATCGGGAACTTGCGCACCACCGGCCCTTTGCCGGTGATCGCCAGCCCGTCCTTGTAGTTGAGCGATGAATAATCGACGCGCACCGTCACGTCGCCTTCCGGCAACTGGCTTTCGTCGATGTCCTGCACCGATGCCCGGTAACCGGCGTCGTCCTTCTCGATCAGAATTCCCTTGAACATCGATTTTCTCCGTTTAGTTCTGGACGCAGGGCACCAGCGCGGCGTCCCGTTTTTCGACAAATTTCAGTATAACCAAGAGCACGACGCCGACCACCATGACGCCAGCCGCAATGGACAAGCCAATCGAATAATTGCCGAGCCGCGTCGCCAGCCAACCGACGATGGCCGGCCCGATGATCTGCGCCACACCGTACGAAAGCGTCATCTTGCCCATCATCTTGGCGGGCCGCGTCGGGTAGTAACGCCCGGCCATGGTCAAGACCAGACTGACCATGCCGATGAAGGTTCCGCCAAAAAGCAAGGCGCCGAAGATCGTGGCGAACAGCCCGCCGACCGCCACCGGCAAGGCGATGCCGACGATCTGCAGCACGGCGGCGAGGATCAGCGCGTTGATATCGCCCGTATAGCGCGCGATCAGATCCCAGTTGAAGGCGGCCGGCGTCGCCGCCAGACCAATGGCCAGAAACGCCAGCGCCCCCTGCCCGGCCAGACCGGGCAAGCCGTCGACGATGGCGACGATGAAGGTGGCGCTGATCACGTAACCAAAACCGGCACAGAAGTAGGACGCCATGAAGATGCCAAGAAACAGGCGGCTCGGCGGGTTGTCGTGCATGGGGGCGCCGCTCTTCGTCAGCGGGCTGGTATCGGGTGCCGGCAACCAGGCCAGGGCTGGCACGATGAGCAGGCAAGCCAGCGCCGAAAAGGCAAACCACTGCTCGCGCCAGTCGAGCGAGCCGCTCATCAGCCACACCGCGATGGCACAACCGGATATCCCCAGCCCGATGCCGCCGAAATGGATGCCCAGTTCCGGCCGATGGTTGTGGCGAATCAGCCAGTTGAGAATGAGCCCGGTGCCGAGCAGCATGCCGGCCGCACTGGAGAGGCCGGCGATGAAACGCGAGGCCATCCAGACCAGCGGATCGGCCGTCAGGCCCATCATGACCGTGCTCAGAATGGCGACAACCAGGCCGATCCGGTACAGCTTGTCCTTGAGCACCAGATCACTGATCAGTGACGCCGTCAGCGCCCCGCACAGGTAGCCGGCGTAATTGAAGGCCGCCAGCCAGCCAGCTTCGGCCAGTCCGAGGCCGGCCTGTTGCTGCATGACCGGCAGCAGCGGCGTATAGGCAAAGCGGGCAACACCGAAGGTCAGCAGCAAGCTGAATATTCCGGCGCCCAGCACCTTGAAGCGTTCTCTCTGTGAGTTCATGGGATGTTCCCTTGTTATTGGTGGACGAACAATAAACAGCGTAAAGTATCCCTACAAATGATTTATTCAGAACGCCTCATTCGTTTTTTGAGATAGCTCATGGAACTCGTCGCCCTCCGTACCTTTCAGGCCGTCGTTGAAGAAGGCGGTATCCTCGCCGCCTCGCGCAAGCTCAACACCGTGCAGTCCAACGTCACCGGGCGCATCCGCCGGCTGGAAGAGGAGCTCGGCGCCGAACTCTTCATCCGCAAGGGCCGCGGCCTCGAACTCGCCCCTTCGGGCAAGGTGCTGCTCGATTACGCGCGCCGGATGCTCATGCTCGAACGCCAGACGGCCAGTGCCATCCGGCAGGTCGGCGAAAGCGCCGGCGAACTGCGCATCGGCGCCATGGAAACCTTCGCCGCCCTGCACCTGCCAGGCGCCCTCAAAACCGTGCGCGCCGAACACCCCGGTCTTGAGCTGCGCGTATCGACCGACACGACCAGCACGCTGACCGGCAAGGTGCTCGACCACAAGCTCGACTGCGCCTTCGTTGCCGGCCCGGTCATCCACCCCGACCTGACTTTCGATGAACTGGTCGTTGAAGAACTGGTGCAGATTCATGCAGCAGGAACCGACCCGGTATTGTTGCCGCTCATCCTCTTCCGCGAGGGCTGCGCCTACCGCACGCGTGCCATTGCCTGGCAACGCGCCCAGGGCCACGCCGTTGCGGACGCGATGGAATTCGGCACGCTCGAAGGCATCCTCGGCTGCATTGCCGTCGGCCTCGGCTGGACGCTCATGCCCCGCCGCGTGGTGGAGCATTCAAGCCATGCGGCCGATCTGGTCATCGAAACGCTGCCCAGTGAATTCAGTTTGGTGCCGACAGGGATGATTCATCTGCGCGAAGCCGCACCGATGGCCGCCTTGAAGACACTTTGCGAGGGCATCACCAGTTCTGCCAACCGGGTCAGGACTTGAGTAATTCCTCGCGAGAACCGAGCCAGCGTTTGAGGTGCCGCTCGGCCAGCTCGAGGTGCTCGGTCAGCATTTCCTCGGCCACGTTACGAGCCATTTCGACCAGATCGGCATCCATTTCCAGATCGGCGTAGCGCAGGAGCGGCACACCGCTCTGCCGGGCGCCGACAAACTCGCCGGGGCCGCGAATCTGCAGATCCTGCCGGGCAATTTCGAAGCCGTCAGTGTTCTCGAAAATGATCTTCAGCCGCTGACGCGCGACCTCGCCCAAAGGACCGGCGTAGATCAGGATGCAGCTTGATTCGTACTGGCCGCGGCCGACCCGGCCGCGCAACTGGTGCAGCTGCGACAGGCCGAAACGCTCGGCGTGCTCGATGACCATGAGGCTGGCATTCGGTACGTCGACGCCGACCTCGATGACCGTCGTTGCCACCAGCACGTCGATGTCGCCAGCGGCGAAGGCGGCCATCAACGCCTGCTTCTCGTCGGCTTTCAGGCGGCCATGCACCAATCCCACGGTCAACCCCGGAAATTGGCCAAAAAGGAAATCGTAGGTTTCCTGCGCCGTCTGCAACTGCAGGGCTTCGGACTCTTCGATGAGCGGACAAACCCAGTAAGCCTGCCGACCCTCCTCAACCGCTTTCTTCACGAATCCGACCACGTCGTCCCGCCGATTGTCGGCGACCAGACGCGTCTTGATCGGCGTCCGGCCGGGCGGCAACTCATCGAGCACGGTGACGTCGAGATCGGCGTAATAACTCATGGCCAGCGTGCGTGGAATCGGCGTCGCCGACATCATGAGTTGATGCGGGTTGTCGCCCTTCTTGCGCAGCGCCAGTCGCTGGGCGACGCCGAAGCGGTGCTGCTCGTCGACGATGGCCAGCCCGAGTTTGGCGAAATCGACGCCGTCCTGAATCAGCGCGTGCGTGCCGACAACCAGTTGCGCTTCGGCCGCTGTCGCCGCCAGCTGCTCGCGCTTGGCCTTGGTTTTCAGACTGCCCGACAGCCACGCCACCTTGACCCCGAGCGGCGCCAGCCAATCCTTCAATTTCAAGTAATGCTGCTCGGCGAGGATTTCAGTCGGCGCCATGAAAGCTGCCTGCCAGCCGGCCGAGATCGCCTGGCACGCCGCCAGCGCCGCGACGATGGTCTTGCCGGCACCGACGTCGCCTTGCAGCAGACGCTGCATTGGGTAGGGTTGGGCTAGATCGCTGCCAATCTCGGCCATCGCCCGCACTTGCGCCCCGGTCAGGCCAAACGGCAGGCTGTCGAGCAGCCGGGCGCCCAGATCATCCTGCGCGATCAACACCGGCGCCCCCTGTTCGCGGCGAGCCAGATAAGCGCGGCGCAGCGACAGTTGCTGTGCCAGTACTTCGTCGAACTTGACGCGTCGCCAGGCCGGATGATTGCGCGCATGCAAGGTGTCGAGATCGGTGCCGGGCGGCGGCGTATGGAGAAAGCGCAGGCTGCGGGCCAGCCCCGGCAATTTCAGGCGTTGGCGCAGCTCTTCGGGCAGCGTTTCCGACATGTCGCCGACTGCCAGCGCCTTGCCGATCAGCTTGTGCAGCGCCGAATTGGCCAATCCTGCGGTCGACGGGTAAATCGGAGTCAATTCCAAAGGCAGCGGCTCGTCGTCGCCAACCTTGCGAAAACGCGGGTGCACCATCTCGGCACCAAAAAAACCGCCGCGCACTTCGCCGAAAGCACGAATGCGCGAACCGTCGCTGAGCGCCGCCTGCTGATTCGGGTAAAAGCTGAAAAAGCGCAGCGTAATTTCGCCGCTCTCGTCGGCCGCCCGCACGATCATCTGTCGGCGCGGCCGGAACTGGATCTCGTTGCTTTGCACCACCACTTCGACCTGCACAGGCTCGTTGCCAAAACTCCGGTTGACCGGCGTGATGCGCGTTTCGTCCTCGTAGCGCAGCGGCAGGTGCACCAGCAAATCGGCCTCGCTATGGAGGCCGATTTTGGCGAGCTTCTTCTGCAGCGCCTCGGAGGCGCGAATGGGCGGAGAAGCCGGGGCTGATGCCCCCGCTGTCGTCATCGGGCCGGGGATTTAGCCGATGAACATGACGGCATCGGCCTCGACCAGCGCACCGCGTGGCAGTTCCTTGACGCCAACCGCAGCGCGGGCCGGGAAAGGCTCGCTGAAGTACCTGGCCATCGTTTCATTGACCTTGGCAAAGTTGGCCAGATCAGTCAGGAAGACGTTGAGCTTGACCACATCGGCCAGCGAACCCCCAGCCGCTTCGGCCACAGCCTTCAGATTGTCGAAAACGCGAACGATTTGTGCGTCAATGCCGTCTACCATTTGCATGGTGGCCGGATCGAGGCCGATCTGCCCGGACATGTAAACGGTGTCGCCGACGCGCACAGCTTGCGAATAGGTGCCGATGGCAGCCGGGGCGTTCGGGGTGGCGATGATGGTCTTGGCCATGGAATGCTGTCCTGTCTCTGAATTGCAAAACCCTATTTTAGCCTTGGTAGCCCATGAACCCACGTATCGAATCCCTGGAAAAAATGCTCGACGGCCCACGTGACGGCGCCCTGCTCCGCTTCTCGCTCGGCAACGAATACCTGAAAGCCGGCGAGCCAAGAAAAGCCGCAAACTGCTTCCAAAATGCCGTTGACCGTGACAACAACTATTCAGCCGCCTGGAAAGCGCTCGGCAAAGCCCTCGCCGACGCCGGCGATCACCCCTCCGCCCTCGCCGCCTACGAACGCGGCATCGCTGTCGCGGAAGCAAAAGGTGACATTCAGGCCGCCAAAGAAATGAGCGTTTTCGCCAAACGAATTCGCAAGGCACTTGCAGAAGGGACAGGATAGTCCAGCCAAAGCGCCGAGAACCATTGCCCTGCAAGGAGCAACACACATAGCGATGCCACTTCGCATACAATTTACCCTCCACTCATAAAAACCAAGGGGGGTAAATCGTGCAGAAATTTCTGAAATTGCTCGCGCTGCTGTGGCTCGTTGCATCGCTGACCACCGGTTGCGCCGTTAACCGGGCTACCGGCAGCGTCGATCCATCGGCAAACCTGTCCGCACTCAAGACCATGTACGTCAAGAAGATTGCTGATGACGACAACACTTACACGCTGATCGCCGACAAATTGCGCAGCAAGGGCGTGACTGTCACCACCGGCAGTGAAGCTGCTCCCGGCAACGTGGATGCCGTGGTCACCTACATCGACAAATGGATGTGGGACATCACGATGTACATGCTTGAACTGACCATCACCATTCGCGATCCAAAAACTGATTTCCCGCTGGCCACCGGCAACTCCTTCCACACCTCGTTGACCCGGCTCTCACCCAAGGAAATGGTCAATGAAGTGGTCGACAACATCTACAAGGGAGCCAAGTAAATGACGACCAATTTGGCACGCACCACACCACTCCTGGCTATTGCCGCGCTTGCCCTGATACTTGGTGGCTGCGCCTCGCCCGCCGACCGCTCGGCAATGACCCCACAGAACCTTACTGTCAGCAAGCATTACCCGCACAGCCTGCGCGTCCAGACCAGCGGCGGCGCCGAAACCGGCGCGATGGACAGCAGCAATGTTTCGGACGCTGACCTCAAGGCAGCCATTGAGGATGCTGTTATCCAAAGCAAACTCTTCAAAACTATCGTTCAGGGCAGCAATGGCGACTACGAACTGAGCGTGTGACTAACCAGCCTTTCCAAGCCACTTTTTGGTGGCACGTTCACCGTGGACATGGAAACAGCCTGGTCACTGACCAAAACCAGTGATCGTTCGGTCACCCTGCGCAAATCAGTCAAATCCAGCGGCACGGCAACCATGAGCGATGCCTTCGCCGGCGTGACTCGACTGCGCATGGCAGTAGAAGCAGCAACCCGAAACAATATCGAACAAGGCCTCAAGGCAGTCGCCGAATTGAACCTCTAACGATTTGTTACAAACCAGTACAGTGTCCGCGTATGCCACATGGGGTACATCCGCGTTATTTGCCTACATAACCAGCGGACACTTTCCACAATGACCATCTCGCAAAAGCTTCTTCGCCTTGGCCTCGCTACCGCACTGATCGGCAGCCTGGGTGCCTGCGCAGTAGCACCTTACCCGGCCGGCTATCACCGCGCCCCGCCGGGGTATGTGGAAACGTATCCGGCCTACGGCCAGCCGAGCGGGACGATTTACTACAATTCTGGCTATCGGCAATACGATAACCGCGGCGGCCACTATTACGACAACCACCGTGGTGGCAGGTATTACGACGATCGCCGCTACGAGGAGCCACGCCGGCAGTCAATGCCCTTGCCGCCGCCCCTGCAGTTGCATCGTGATGTCCGACGCAGCTTGGGTTTGCCGCGGCTGCCGGGCATGCCCTGACCTCAGCTAGTTTTTGCCCCTGGGCGGCACGAGAACGGTCTCGACGCCCAGCTCCTTGAGCTTGGCCTGGGCGGCCTCGGCCTCTTGTTTGGTCTTGAAGGGGCCGACCTGAACACGGGTTTCCAGCGTTGACGGAACGCCACTGAGAGTCAATCTGGCATGAAGCTCTTCTGCGCGCTGGACGCTGGAAAAAACACCTGCCTGCAACAGAAAACCTGAAAAGAGCCGCGACACAACCGGTGGTGTTACGGCCGGGCTCGGCCGCGTCTCGACGATTCGAGCCACCGGCTTGGCAGCTACGGGCTCCGCCGGAACCGACGCACGTTGCGGCGGCAGGATGTTGGATGGCGCGGTGGTCGCTTCAGGCACGGCCTGCGGCGCAGGAGCAACAACCGAAGGGGGCGTTGCCTGCTTCCTCGTAGATTCCACGGTCGACGGCGATTTGGGCCGATTTTCCACAATGGCTTCCGGCTTACTCTCGACAACTGCCGGCGTGTGCGTTTCGACCCTTGGCGGAGGCGGCGGCTCAGCCGGAACTTCCGCCTTTGGCGGCTCAGGTGGCGTCGGCAGACTTTCCGCTGGCGTTACGGGCTGCGAAACTTCTTTCTTTGGCGCGACGGGAACCGGCTTGGTAAACACCTGAACCTCGGATTCGTCCGGCGCCGTAGCCAGATAATCAAAGAAGGCCAACACGCCCAGCAGAACGGCAACCAGCACCCCGGCCACGGCGAGCCGACCGAGCAACTTGCCGCGAATCTCTCCGGACTCGACTTCGTTTTCCGAGACTTCCGGTTTTTCTGCCATCGCCACCCTCAATGTTCCTGACTTTTGGCCAGCGCCACGACAAGTTCGGCCTCGGCACGGGCGATTCCGCAGCGTTCGGCGATAGCCGCAGGATCGTAACCTGAAACAGCCATCTGCATCGCGTCACCATAAATGGGGGACACGGTCTGGCTGGCGCGCAGATGCGCCAGTTCCTGCTGCATGTCGGCACGCAAGCCGGCAAGCTCGCCGCGAATGGCATCGACTTCGTCGCGCATCTGGGCCAGTTCCTGCTCCAGGCCACTGCGCAACGCATCTCCGGCCAGCTCCTCGGATGCCTTCGCCCAGTCGTCGTCGACCTCTGCAGGCGCCATCTCCGGCAACAATGCGGCCGAGACGGCTTCCGGAGCCTGCGGCACTATCTTCTCGGAAACCACCGGGCGATTACGCAACAGCAGCATGCGCAGCAACACGAACAGCATGTAGGCCGCGACCAGCGCGATCAATCCCATCACGCCTTCGCGCAGCCCCAGCGTCATACCGCCCAGTTCAAACGCCGGCAATTTTGCCTCGGCCCCAACAGCTTAGAAACCCACAGAGTACTGCACACCGAGAATATGGGCGCTGGCGTCGTACTTACCCTGCAATGCACCTTGCGAAATGCTCGGGTCAATGACGTACAAGTAGCTGTATCCGAGATCGAATTTACCCACAGGGCCGGCATTCCACTGCCCACCCAGCGACAGCCACAGGCGATTGTTATCCGGCACGCGGGGCGAGCGGTACTCATCACGCACAGGAGTGCGGTCGAAAGCAATGCCGAACTTCAGCTTGGCCTTGTCGGTGGCCTTGTAACCGGCCCCCCAGGCGAAACGCCAGGAATTTTCGTAATTGAATGCTTCGCTGCTAATCAAGGCGCCGCTGGTGCTGCTCATGACGTTCAGCGCTTTCATCGAACTCCAGCGCGTGTATGAGAGATCGCCCATGGCCTCCCAGCGATCCGATACCTGCTGCCAGACCGAGAGAATGAATGTATCCGGAAGCTTCACATCCGCATTGGCCGGCACAACGCCGTTAACCGTACCGTCGAGCTTGTGCTTGACGGCTGAACGGTAAGAGAGGCCAACTCGCATGGCTGGCGAAAGGGTGAACAAGGCACCGGCGTTCCAACCCCAGGATGCATCGTCTGCCTTGAGGGTAACCAGCGCCCCCGGATTCCGCGTCAGTTCGCCTTCGATGGTCTGGTAATTCAGGCCAAAGCCAAGCGATATCTTGTCAGTAACGCGATAGGCGAGCGAGGGATTGATATTGATCGTAGTAATTTCAGACTTGATCGCAAGCGACTTTCCGGCCCAATTGCTGTCGTATTCCGTCGCCAGTCCAAAAGGTACCGAGATTCCCAAACCAAGAAACAGGTCTTTCGTCAGCCGCCCCGAAAGGTAGGCATTCGGCACTGCAGCCCAACCGCCTGCATCGCCACCCGACTTTACGCCTCCCTGATCACGGAATTCATAGCTCGGCCCGACGCCAGCAACACCCGCCGATAGCTGAATGCCATTGCCTAGCTGTGTCATGCCCGCCGGATTGAAAAATACCGTGCTGGCGTTATCGGCCACCGCCGCCGAGCCGGCGTAGGCGTTGCCGAGGCCGCTGGCATTTTGCTCCAGAAGCTGGAAAGCGGCGGCGGAAGCGGCACCGGAAAACGCAACCAGCAGCAATGCCGGAACGGTACGCAGGATCATTTTGGTCATGGATTGCTCCCTTACAGGCGGGTAATTTGATAACTGACGGATTTTAATCCATTTTCGGCATAATTTCGGGCGGAACCGCGCGCTTCATTCCTTCGCCATCAATGGCGACGTAGGTCAGCTCTGCCTCCGTGACCTTGACGATGATCGGTGCGGCGTAATTGCGCTCGGCATAAACCTCGACCTTGACCGTAATCGAGGTGGTTCCGACCCGCACAATTTCCGCGTAAAGACTGACGATATCGCCCACAGAAACCGGCTGCTTGAAGAGAAAGGAGTTGACCGAGACGGTAGCTACCCGGCCGCGAGCCCGGCGCATGGCCGGTATGGCGCCTGCCACGTCAACCTGGGCCATGACCCAGCCGCCGAATACGTCGCCGTTCTGATTGAGATCGGCTGGCATCGGGACGACGCGCAACGTACAGTGCTTGTCGGGTAATTCGCTACGATCGTTCGCCATAATCTGTCCAAAATGCTAAATGTTTCTGGATTTTCCCGGAAAGCGGGCAGTTTTCATATACTCACACAATTCACCGCCCCATCAAATTCCCTCAGGCCCCTGCATGCGCCGCGCCACCGCACTTCCCAAACCTCCCGTCGGACAACCGCTACCGGAAACCCATGTCTGGCTGACGCTGCGGACGCTGTTCCCTTATCTCTGGCAGTACCGCCTGCGCGTTCTTGCCGCGATGGCTTGCCTGATTGGTGCCAAGGTGGCGAATGTCGGCGTGCCGCTGGTTTTCAAAGAGATGATCGACGGGCTATCCGGTCGTGAACAGTTGCTGGCGTTGCCCATCCTTCTGCTTGTACTTTACGGCACGCTACGCTTTTCGACGGCACTCTTTACCGAACTGCGTGAGATCCTCTTCGCCCGGGTCACTCAACGCGCCGTACGCCAGGTTTCGCTGGAGGTTTTCCGCCACCTGCATGCGCTGTCGCTACGTTTCCATCTCGAACGGCAGACCGGCGGCGTTTCGCGCGACATCGAACGCGGCAGCCGCTCCATTTCCAGTCTGATTTCCTACACGCTCTATTCGATCCTGCCGACGCTGGTCGAAATCGGGCTGGTTCTCGGCATCCTGTTCGTCAAGTACGACATAGGTTACGTTGTGATCACCCTTGTGTCGCTCGTCGCCTACATCGTGTTCACGATCAAGGTGAGCAACTGGCGCATCGACATTCGCCGCGCCGTCAATGAGAACGACTCTGCTGCCAACACCCGCGCTGTAGACAGCCTGCTCAACTATGAGACGGTGAAGTATTTCAACAATGAAGCATGGGAAACGCGGCGCTACGACGAGCAACTGGTCAAATGGGAAGACGCGGCGACGCGGAGCCAGACATCTCTGGCGTTTCTCAACCTTGGGCAACAGGCGATCATCGCGCTGGGCGTCACTGCGATGATGTGGCGCGCGGCCAACGGCGTAGTGGAAGGCCAGATGACCATCGGCGATCTCGTGCTGGTCAATGCCTTCCTGATCCAGCTCTATATGCCGCTCAATTTCCTCGGCATCGTTTACCGTGAGATACGTCAGGCGCTGACCGATATCGAACGCATGTTCAAGTTGCTCGATGAAAACCGCGAAATCGCTGACGCGCCTGATGCACGCGACCTGCCTGCCGGCCCCTTGCAGGTTAATTTCGACGCGGTTGAGTTCGCCTATGAGCCGAACCGGCAGATTCTGAAAAATCTGAGCTTCGCCATTCCGCCTGGCCAAACAGTAGCCGTCGTCGGTCACTCCGGTGCAGGAAAATCAACGTTGTCACGGTTGCTGTTCCGCTTTTACGACGTTTCCGGGGGCGCCATCCAGGTCAACGGCCACGATCTGCGCAGCCTGAAGCAGAGCAGCCTGCGCTCGGCCATCGGCATCGTGCCGCAGGACACGGTACTTTTCAACGATACCATTTTCTACAACATCAACTATGGCCGCCCGGAAGCCAGCCGCGAGGAGGTATTTTCAGCAGCCCGAGCAGCCCAGTTGCACGATTTCATCGACTCGCTGCCTCTGAAGTACGAGACCCGCGTCGGCGAGCGTGGCCTCAAATTATCCGGAGGCGAGAAGCAACGCGTCGCCATCGCCCGCACCTTGCTCAAGAATCCACCCATCCTGATTTTTGACGAAGCAACCTCAGCCCTCGACTCTGCAACCGAACGCGCGATCCAGACACAGCTGGAGCAGGTGGCCATCGGCCACACGACATTGGTCATTGCCCATCGTCTTTCCACCGTAATGAATGCGGATGAAATACTGGTCATGAACGAAGGCCGCATCGTCGAACGCGGCAACCACGTCGCCCTGCTCGCAGCCAACGGAACCTATGCTCGGATGTGGACGCTGCAACTGCAGGAGGAACGCGAGATGGAACCCGCGTCCGAATGAATGCAGCTCCGCACCGCTACGGCACGACGTCGCGACATAGCCGCGGCAACTGGCTGTTGCCGCTCGCCATATTATTACTGCTGGCATCGACAACCCTCGCCACCTGGCGGTGGCAGTCAGGTCTCCAGCAAGAGGCCGACGAATTGGCCGCGGCTCAGGAGAGCGCAGCGATCGCTGCCGAGGTTCGCGACCGGCTCAACCTCCATGGCCAGTTCCTGCACGCCCTGAAAGCTTTCGCGGAATCGTCTCCAACTCAGGCGTTGGCAGGATGGCGTCGATTTGCCAGTGCCATGCATATCAACGATAGCCTGCCCGGCATGTACGCCTTTGCCTACGCAGCCGCTGTTCACCTGCAAAGCCCGGATCCATTTGAAAATCTGGCCAAATTTCCGGTTGACCGTAGAACGTTCCGAATTTTCCCAAAACCAGCTACTGGCCTAGCGATGCCGCTTCTTTTTGTGGCGCCGGAAACACCGGCGCTCAAGGCGGTAGTCGGATTCGACCTGCTTTCAGAACCAGCGCGCCGCGATGCAGTAAACCGCACGATGCTGACGGGCAATATCGCCATGACGGCGCCTATTGAGCTGCAGCCTGACAAGGGGACAAAACGCCTTGGCTTTCAAATGATCCAGGCCTTTTTCAACGATGGCACCCCCACTGGCAACGACTACAACCGCAAGGAAAACCTTGCCGGCGTCGTCGTAACGGCATATCGCTTCGACGAATTCATGTCGTCATTCAAGCTCCCGCTCAGCAGCCGCTTCGTGCTGCAGATTTTCGATGAGCCCCTGTCCGGAGAGGCATCCGAGCCCCCAGCACCGATGCAGATTTACAACTCCGATCCCAGCTTCGTCACCTCCGGGGCCCCGTTGCTCCATCATGAAATTGATTTCGGCGGTCGCAACTGGCTTCTCCACTTTCACCCTCGCGGCAAAACTGCCAGCGGGCTGGATGCCCCCAGTCTCGTACTCTATGGCGGGTTACTAGGAAGCCTGCTGATCGCCTTGCTCGTCCATCACCTTGCCACGCATCGCGAGCGCGCCGAGCGCTACGCACTGGAACTGACAAGGGAGCTTACACAACATCGTGATCATCTACAGGAGCTGGTTGACGAACGAACAGCCAGCCTTCATGGCGCGCTGCAACAGGCACGCGCCGCCATTCAGGCCAAGTCTGAATTCCTGGCCAATATGTCGCACGAGCTGCGCACGCCGATGCATGCCATTCTCAGCTTCGTCGAACTGGGCAATCGCCGTGCCGCGAATGCCAGCGATCCCAAAATTGGTCAATATTTTCAGCGCATCGATCAGAGCGGGCAACGGTTGCTTAACCTGATCGATGAGTTGCTCGACCTCTCGAAACTGGATGCCGGCCAGATGGCCTTGCGTCCGACGACATTCGATGCGCTTGCGCTGACCCAACAGGTTGGCGCCCAGCTCGAATCACTGTTGGTCAAACGAAAGCTTGCTCTAGAAATCAATAGCCAAGCGAACAGCACGCAGTTGTCGGCAGACAAGGAGCGGATCACACAAGTAATCTGCAACCTGCTCTCCAACGCCATCAAGTTCTCGCCGGATGGTGGAACTATCCGCGTCGAATTCGCGAAGACCGAGTTGCCTGCCGGGCGGCGGTCCGGCGATAGCGGGTCCCGAGAGGCTCTCACAATGAGCTTCATAGATCAGGGAATCGGTATTCCGGAGAACGAAACGGAAAGCATTTTCGACAAGTTCGTTCAAAGCAGTGCAACCAAGACTGGCGCTGGCGGCACGGGCCTTGGACTGGCTATTTGCCGGGCGCTTGTGACGCAGCACCGTGGTACGATTGTCGCCAAAAACAACACCGGGGACGGCGCCAGCTTCGTCGTCACCCTGCCATTGAACTGCTGGATCGAACAAACAGGACAAAATGACTAAAACACTCGTTTTGCTGGTGGACGAC
Source organism: Dechloromonas sp. (assembly GCA_016790815.1). Taxonomy (GTDB): domain Bacteria; phylum Pseudomonadota; class Gammaproteobacteria; order Burkholderiales; family Rhodocyclaceae; genus Azonexus. Next base: position 16,107 of record JAEUOG010000019.1, on the reverse strand, counting down.
GAAGAGCTCAATCTGGAAATTCTGGTCGAGTACTTCGATGGTGAAGCCGCTTTTGCCCTGCAAATGGCAAGTAGCGGTGAAGCCGCCTGGGAACTACTGCAAGACCCCGCAAACGACTTCAAGCTCATCCTTCTGGACCGCATGATGCCTGGGCTGGATGGCATTGGTCTGCTCAAGAGAATGAAGGGTGATTCGCGTCTGAGCGGCATTCCCGTCATCATGCAGACTGCAGCCAACTCCCCTGAGCAGATTCGCGAAGGGCTCGAGGCCGGCGCCTATTACTACCTGACAAAGCCCTACCGCCGTGAAAGTCTGCTGGCCATCGTCCATGCGGCGCTGAGTGATGCCGAGGCACGTAGCGCATTGAGCCGGCAACTGCACCAACACATCAACTCGCTGCAGTTTCTTGACGAAGCAGAGTTTTCTATTCGCACCGTCGAAGATGCGGGGCAACTGGCATCCTTCATTGCGCACGCCTGTCCTAACCCGGACGCCGCAGTCATGGGCATCTCTGAGTTATTAATCAATGGTGTCGAACACGGCAACCTGGGACTGAGCTATGCCGAGAAGCGTCACTTGAAGCAAGAGGACCGGTGGCATGACGAGGTACGGCGGAGGGCTGCGCTGCCTGAAAATGAACACAAGCTAGTACGTCTCAGCTATCGTCGCAACATAGATGGAATCACACTCCGTGTCTCCGACCAGGGAGAAGGCTTCGCTTGGCAAAACTATTTGGAAATTGATCCAGAGCGAGCATTCGATCCTAATGGCCGCGGTATCGCGCTGGCGCGCATGCTGAGCTTCACCAGCATCACCTACGAAGGCACGGGAAATATTGCTGTTGCAACAATTTGTTGCGACGTGGGCAACTAGGCGCACATCCGACATGAGCTCTATTTCAACCAAGATGAAGGTGTTGGCAGTCGACGACAATCGGACCAACTTGCACATCCTTCAGGTGTTTTTGAAGAAACTCGGACATGAAGTGATCCTGGCCGAAGATGGTGAAGAAGCCGTACGCCGCTTTTCTCAGGATTCTCCAGATCTGGTTCTTCTCGACATCATGATGCCGGTCATGGACGGTTTCGAGGCCGCGCGGCAAATCAAGGCAATTCCGAGTGACCGGTGGACACCCATCATCTTCCTTTCCGCCCTGAATCGCGATGAAAACCTTGTCGCGGGACTAGATGCGGGTGCCGACGACTATTTGACCAAGCCTATCAATTTCGTTGTTCTGGAAGCAAAACTTCGTTCCATGCAACGTTCTCTGGCGTTGCAGCAGGAGTCAATCGACGCGCTGCGACGGGTCCAGGCCATTTCCGACAGCGTCCTCGACGCAATCGTTACCAGCGACGCGAGCGGCATCATTGCTACGGTCAACCAGTCAACGGAGCGTATTTTCGGTTGGAGCGCTGCCGAACTTATCGGGCAGAACGTCTCCATACTGATGCCCGACAACCAAAGAGCCGATCATCAAGCCCGCCTTGGACATTACGAGAGTGATGTTTCGCAAATAACCATAGGACTTGAACGGGAACTCGAAGCGCAGCACAAGGATGGACACCGCTTTGCAGCGACACTGACTATTACCAACGTGCTTCTCGAAAATCAACGCATGATTGTCGGCGTGATTCGGGACATTTCTGACCGAAAACGGACGGAAGAGCAACTCCGCGAAAACGCCAAGCAATTGCAGGAACATTTCGACCAGACCCAAACTGAACAGCAGTTGGCATTGCGCTTGATGGAAAAACAACTCCACCGCAAGGGCCTTCAAGATAGCCGTTTGCGCTACGCGGTCCTGCCCGCTGAGAACTTTAGCGGGGACGTTGTCGCTGCTAATTGTTCCGCAGATGGTTTGTTTTATGCGCTTCTGGCTGATGCCACCGGGCACGGACTAACCGCGGCCATCAGCGTCCTCCCCGTTCTGGCGCTCTTCTACCGAATGACCAAGCTCAACAGAGAAATCCGTGAGATTGTGCTCGAACTAAACCATCAGCTTAAGGAGTCGATGCCGGTTGGACGGTTCGTCGCGATTACGCTGGTACGCCTGGACGCAACAAGAAAAGAGGGCGACATATGGGTCGGTGGCACACCGCAAGCCTTCCTGCTTGACCGATGGGGAAGAGCTTGCCAGACATTCCCTTCAGCCAATCTGCCGTTGGGCGTTGTAACCAATGAAGAACTTGGTGGACAACCTCAACACTTCAGTTGGGACAATGAGAGCCAACTCATTTTGTGTTCAGATGGCCTGCTTGAGGCCACCAACCCGCAAGGGGTCCAATTTGGCATCGAGGGACTGATAGCGGCAACAGCAAACACATCCCCGACTGACCGATTCGCGAAAATAGAAGCGGCCCTGGCGACACATCAGGCTGGCTCCGTTGCCAGCGACGATATATCTTTGATGCTCATCGACTGCCCCTGATCGTAGGATGCGAGTTAAGTTGACAAAAAAGGCCGGAATCTCCGGCCTTTTTTGTCGCAACTGCTATTACTCAGCAGCTTCCTCGATTTCCACAGCCTCTGAAGGCTCCGGACGGTCGACCAATTCAACGAATGCCATCGGTGCGTTATCGCCGACGCGGAAGCCACACTTCAGGATGCGAAGATAGCCACCCGGACGGGTTGCATAACGCGGACCAATTTCGGCGAACAACTTGACCACGATGTCACGATCGCGCAGGCGGTCAAAAGCCAAACGCTTGTTTGCTAGCGTCGGGATCTTGCCGAGGGTGATCATTGGCTCAACAACGCGGCGCAGTTCCTTGGCCTTGGGCACGGTGGTCTTGATAGCCTCGTGCTTGAGCAGGGAAACGGTCATGTTGCGCAGCATCGCCAAGCGATGGCTGCTGGTACGGTTCAGTTTGCGAAGTCCATTGCGGTGACGCATGGTTAATCCTTTCTATGTTCTGCAGGCGTCCCTTGACTGCCCGGGAGGAAAAGGCTTACGCCTTTTCCAGACCGGCGGGCGGCCAGTTCTCCAGTTTCATGCCGAGCGTCAAACCGCGAGCGGCCAACACTTCCTTGATCTCGTTCAGCGACTTGCGACCCAGATTCGGGGTCTTGAGCAGCTCGTTTTCGGTACGCTGAATCAGATCGCCGATGTAGTAGATGTTCTCGGCCTTCAGACAATTCGCAGAGCGAACCGTCAGTTCAAGATCATCCACCGGACGGAGCAAAACTGGATCAACCTGAGCCGGCTTGGAAGCCTCAGCGACAGGTGCGGTACCTTCCAGATCAGCGAAGACCGAAAGTTGCTCCATCAGCACGCGAGCGGCGTAGCGAATGGCCTCTTCCGGCTCGACAACGCCGTTTGTTTCGATATCGACGATAAGCTTGTCCAGGTCGGTACGTTGCTCAACACGGGCGCTTTCAACGGCGTAGGCAACCCGACGAATCGGGCTGAACGACGCATCAAGCACGAGCTTGCCAATAGACTTGGCATCGCCGAGGTTACGCATATTGCCTGGAACGTAGCCGCGACCCTTCTCGACCTTGATCTCCATGGACAGTTTGCCGCCGGTGGAGAGGTGGGCGATGACGTGCTCAGGGTTGATGATTTCGACGTCGTGCGGCAACTCGATATCGCCAGCACGAACGGGGCCTTCACCTTCCCTGACCAGTTTCAGGTTAACCACATCGCGATTGTGCAGCTTGAACACGATACCCTTGAGGTTTAGAAGGATGTCAACGACATCTTCCTGCACGCCATCAATGGTCGAGTACTCATGAAGAACACCATCGATACCCACCTCGGTCGGTGCGTAACCAACCATCGAGGAGAGCAGAATACGGCGAAGCGCGTTGCCAAGCGTATGGCCATAACCGCGTTCGAACGGCTCCATGACCACTTTGGCCTGCACGGGCGAAACGCTCTGCACGTCGATGATACGGGGTTTTAGAAGTCCACTGCTTTGCATGGGCTAGATCCTCTGCTCAGTGCTTACTTCGAGTAAAGTTCGATGACGAGACCTTCATTCAGGGTCGCCGGCAGTTCGGAGCGCTGCGGCATGGCCTTGAATGTGCCTTTGCCTTCCTTGACATCCACCGAGATCCACTCCGGGAAACCGCGCGACTCTGCAGCTTCCAGCGCAGCCTTGCAACGCAGGGAAGCGCGGGCACGATCGGTCAGCTGAACAACATCACCCGGCTTGACGATAAAGGAAGGAATATTGCAACGCTTGCCATTGACCAGCACGCCGTTGTGGCGAACGATCTGGCGGGACTCGGTGCGGGAAGCACCAAAACCCATGCGGTAGGCGACGGAATCGAGGCGTGCTTCGAGCAATTGAAGAAGGTTTTCACCGGTCTGGCCCTTGCGACGGTCAGCTTCCACAAATGTTTTGCGGAACTGGCCTTCGAGGACGCCGTAGACACGACGGATCTTCTGCTTGGCACGAAGGTGAACGCCGTAGTCGGACAGACGGGCGCCAGACTTCTGGCCATGTTGGCCAGGGGCGTACGAACGACGCTCGATGGCACATTTATCGGTAAAACACTTTTCGCCCTTCAGGAACAGCTTTTCGCCTTCGCGGCGGCACTGACGGCATTTCGGATCGAGATTACGAGCCACTTGTCTTTCTCCTTAGATGCGGCGCTTTTTGGGCGGACGGCAACCGTTATGCGGCACCGGCGTCACGTCGGAAATCGCGGTGATTTTCATGCCCAGCGCATTGAGGGCGCGGACAGAGGATTCACGACCAGGACCGGGGCCCTTGATGCGAACTTCCAGGTTCTTGACGCCACATTCCTGAGCAGCCTTGCCAGCTGCTTCAGCAGCAACCTGGGCAGCAAACGGGGTGGACTTTCGCGAACCGCGGAAGCCGGCACCACCGGAAGTAGCCCAAGACAGTGCATTGCCCTGACGATCGGTAATGGTAATGATGGTGTTATTGAACGATGCATGGATGTGGGCGATGCCCTCAGCAACGTTCTTTTTAACCTTTTTGCGAACTTTGGTAGCAGTCTTTGCCATGTTCTGTCCCTATTACTTCTTGCCAGCAATGGCCTTGCGCGGACCCTTGCGAGTGCGAGCATTGGTACGGGTGCGCTGACCACGGCAGGGCAGGCCCTTGCGATGGCGAAGGCCACGGTAGCAACCGAGGTCCATCAAACGCTTGATGTTCATTGTGACTTCGCGGCGCAGGTCACCTTCAACGGTGAACTTACCTACTTCGTCACGCAGACGATCCATGTCCGCATCGGACAGGTCTTTCATTTTGGTAGAACGAACGATGCCGGCCGCGTCACAAATTTTTTGTGCGCGGGTGCGGCCGATGCCGAAAATCGCGGTCAAGGCGATTTCTGCATGCTGATGGTTCGGAATGTTTACCCCTGCGATACGGGCCATCGAATCACTCCACTATTTCAAAATTAACAAATGCCGACACCACAGCCATTAGCCTTGGCGCTGCTTGTGACGCGGGTCCTTGCAAATGACGCGCACGACACCCTTGCGACGGATGACTTTGCAATTGCGACACACGCGCTTCACTGAAGGTTGCACTTTCATGTTTAACTCCTCGTCTGCGAGGGCTTGGAAGCAGCCGTGATTCCTTGCCCTGCGGTTTATTGCGTAGAGAACTCTTTTTACTTGACCCGGAAAACAATCCGGGCCTTGCTTAAATCATACGGCGTCAATTGCACGGTCACTTTGTCACCGGGAAGGATGCGGATGTAGTGCATTCGCATTTTTCCGGAAATGAACCCAAGCACAATATGGCCATTTTCCAACCGGACCCTGAAGGTCGCGTTTGGGAGGTTTTCAACAACCTCCCCTTGCATTTCGATGTAATCCTCTTTTGCCATAGGCGATTACTTGATCATCGGTGCGCCTTTGAAATTCGCCTTCTTCAGCAAGCTTTCATACTGGTGCGACATCACGTAGGCCTGGACCTGAGACATGAAGTCCATGGTTACAACGACGATAATCAACAAAGAGGTTCCACCAAAGTAGAACGGCACGTTCCACTTCAGAATCAAAAATTCAGGCAACAGACAGACCACCGTAATATAAGCCGCACCAATCAGCGTCAGGCGCATCAGGATCTTGTCGATGTAGCGGGCAGTCTGCTCACCCGGACGGATACCCGGCACAAAGGCACCGCTCTTCTTGAGGTTATCAGCAGTTTCCTTGGAGTTGAACACAAGGGCTGTGTAGAAGAAACAGAAGAAGATGATTGCCGAAGCATACAGCATGACGTAAATCGGCTGACCCGGCGACAAAGTACCGGCGACATCTTTCAGCCAGTGCATCGACTCGCCGGACCCGAACCAATTGGCGACCGTAGCGGGGAATAGGATGATCGACGACGCAAAGATCGGCGGGATGACGCCAGACATGTTCAGCTTGAGCGGAAGATGGGAGCTCTGACCACCATAAATCTTGTTGCCAACCTGGCGCTTGGCGTAATTGACCAGAATCTTGCGTTGACCGCGTTCGACGAACACCACGAACCCGGTCACGACAACCACCAGAAGACAGATGATCAGGGCAGTCAGCGGATGCATGGCACCTGTACGGACCAGTTCAAGCAAGCCACCAATCGCACTTGGCAAGCCAGCGGCGATACCCGCAAAAATAATGATGGAAATACCATTTCCCAGACCGCGCTCGGTAATCTGCTCGCCCAGCCACATCAGGAACATCGTGCCGGTCAGCAGCGTCGACACTGTGGTCAGACGGAACATGAAGCCCGGATCGTTAACCAGCCCGGCCTGCGCTTCGAGCGCAACAGCGATACCCAGCCCCTGGAAGAGGGCGAGAATGACGGTGCCGTAACGGGTGTACTGCGTTATCTTGCGACGTCCGGCCTCACCCTCTTTTTTCAGGGCTTCGAGCTGCGGACTAGCGACACTCATCAGTTGCATGATGATCGAGGCCGAAATGTACGGCATGATCCCCAATGCAAAAATGGTGAATCGCGACAAGGCGCCACCCGAGAACATGTTAAACATGCCCAAGATGCCGCCCTGTTGCGAATTGAAGAGTTCGGCCAGCGCGTTGGGGTCAATGCCAGGAACCGGAATATGGGCGCCAATGCGGTACACGACCAGCGCGCCAAGCAGGAACCAAAGCCGGCGCTTGAGATCGCCAAACTTGCCGCCCTTGCCAACGGTATTGGGATTTGCTGCCAACGTTCTAACCTTTCCCTGTCTTACTCAGCGACGACCGAGCCGCCGACGGCTTCGATAGCACCCTTGGCACCCTTGGTAGCGCCCACGCCCTTGAGGATAACCTTGCGGGCGATGGCGCCCGACAGGATGACCTTGGCGGAGAGAGCGTCACCCGGAACGATACCGGCGACCTGCAGGGCGAGGAGATCAATCTCTTCAACCGGCAAACGCTCAAGATCGGTCAGGCGCACTTCGTAGTTGCGGGCGCGGGTCAGCGAGTTGAAGCCACGCTTCGGCAGGCGACGCTGCAAAGGCATTTGACCGCCTTCGAAGCCAACCTTGTGGAAACCGCCCGAACGGGACTTCTGACCCTTGTGGCCGCGGCCGCAGGTCTTGCCGAGGCCGGAACCGATGCCACGACCGACGCGCTTGGCGGCCTTCTTGGAGCCTTCACCCGGCTTGATGGTATTCAGACGCATGGCTTAACCCTCAACCTTCACGAGATACTGAACCTTCTGGATCATGCCACGCACGCACGGCGTATCCACTAGCTCAGAGGTGCTGTTCAGCTTGCGCAGACCCAGACCACGCACTGTGGCGCGGTGGTCCTGCTTGGTGCCGATGATGCTCTTGACGAGCTTCACTATGATTTTCTTGTCAGCCATGACTTACCCCAGAACCCGTTCAATCGGAAGACCACGCTTGGCGGCGATTTCCGATGGCGTATTGACTTTCGACAGACCGTCGATGGTGGCACGCACGATGTTGTAAGGATTGGTCGAGCCGTGCGCTTTGGCCACCACATTGGTGACGCCGACGACCTCGAAAACAGCACGCATGGCACCACCAGCGATGATGCCCGTACCTTCCGGAGCCGGCTGAATCATCACGGTCGTGGCGCCGTGTCGGCCCATGACAGTATGATGTACGGTGCCGTTCTTCAGGCTGACCTTGGCCATCTTGCGACGCGCCTCTTCCATTGCCTTTTGAGCAGCCACAGGCACCTCGCGGGACTTGCCTTTGCCCATGCCGATGCCGCCATCGCCATCACCAACGACGGTCAGGGCAGCGAAACCGAGGATTCGGCCGCCCTTAACCACCTTGGTAACGCGATTGACCGCGACCATCTTTTCGCGCATACCGTCATCACGCTCTTCAGCTTGCTGCGGCTTCTTGTTTCTTTCAGGTTTAGCCATTTTCTAACCTTATCCTTTCGCAGCGATCAGAACTTCAGACCGGCTTCACGCGCGGCTTCCGCCAACGCCTGAACCCGACCGTGGTACTGAAGACCGGAACGATCAAAAGCCACTTGCTCAATGCCGGCAGCCTTAGCGCGCTCCGCAATCAGCTTGCCCACCGAAGTGGCAGCAGCCTTGTTACCGCCATTCGGGACGTCATTCCGAACATCCTTATCCAGCGTGGAAGCCGAAGCCAAGACCTTGCCGCCACAGGGCGAAATGATCTGGGCATATATGTGCTGGTTGGTGCGATTGACGCACAGACGCACAGCCTTGAGTTCGGCGATTTTGGCCCGGGTTTGGCGGGAACGGCGCAGACGCGCTTGTTTCTTATTAAACATATGCCACCCTTACTTCTTCTTGGTTTCCTTGATAACCACCACTTCGTCCGAGTATCGAACGCCCTTACCCTTATAGGGCTCTGGCTTGCGATACGCACGAACTTCGGCAGCGACCTGGCCAACCTGTTGCTTGTCGGCCCCCTTGATCAGGATTTCAGTCTGGGTCGGGCATTCCACCTTTACACCAGCCGGCATCTTGTGCGCGACCGGGTGGGAAAAGCCCAACGACAGATTCAGGACATCGCCCTGAGCCTGGGCGCGGTAACCCACGCCGACCAACTGGAGCTTGCGCTCGAAACCCTTGGAAACACCGGTTACCATATTGTTGATGTTGGCACGCATGGTGCCCCACATGGCAGCTGCATTAGCAGCGCCTTCAACCTTGGAAACCTGGACGTTCTGACCTTCGACGGAAATCGTCACGGACGGATGCGTAATCGCCTTCAGGGTGCCCAGCGGGCCCTTGACGGTAATGTCCGCACCGACCGAAACTTCAACGCCAGCCGGCAGAACGATGGGATTTTTACCAATACGAGACATCGATATCCCCTTATGCCACGATGCAAAGAACTTCGCCGCCGACCTTGCTGGCGCGAGCCTTGCGATCAGTCATGACGCCCTTGGGGGTCGACACGATGGCGACGCCCAGACCGTTCATGACGCGAGGAATATCTTCGCAACCCTTGTAGATACGCAGGCCGGGCTTGGAGACACGCTCGATGCGCTCAATGACCGGACGACCGGCATAATACTTGAGTGCGATATCGAGGGTCGGCTTGCCATCAGCCTGACGAACTGCGAAATCATCAACGTAACCTTCATCCTTGAGCACGGCGGCGATAGCCACCTTAACTTTGGATGAGGGCATGGAGACAGACGCCTTCTCGGCGAGCTGGGCGTTACGGATGCGAGTCAGCATGTCCGCGATCGGATCGCTCATAGCCATTTCTGAATCTCCTTTTTACCAGCTGGCTTTAACAACACCCGGAACTTCGCCACTGAAGGCCAGTTCGCGGATCTTGTGACGGCACAGACCGAACTTACGGAAAACACCACGCGGACGACCGGTCAGCTGGCAGCGGTTGCGCAGACGAGACGGGCTCGAATTGCGCGGCAGGGCCTGAAACTTCAGACGGGCAGCGTAACGCTCATCGTCAGACAGGCTCGCGTTATTGAAAATCGCCTCGAGGGCAGCACGCTTCTTGGCGTACTGAGCCACAAGTTTGCGGCGCTTTTCTTCACGGTTGATCAGAGCAAGTTTTGCCATGATTGCCTCAATTCTTGAACGGGAACTTGAACGCCGCCAACAGAGCCTTGGCTTCTGCGTCGGATTTCGCGGTCGTGGTGATGCTGATGTTCATACCCCGCAGAGCATCGATCTTGTCGTACTCAATTTCTGGGAAAATGATCTGCTCTTTGACACCCATGTTGTAGTTGCCCTGCCCATCAAAACCCTTACCAGACACACCACGAAAGTCGCGAACTCGCGGCAGCGCAACGGTAACGAGACGATCGAGAAACTCGAACATGCGCGGACCACGCAGCGTGACCATGCAACCGATCGGGTAACCGTCACGAATCTTGAAGCCGGCAATAGACTTGCGGGCCTTGGTCGTCACCGGCTTCTGACCTGCGATCTTCTGCATGTCGCCAACGGCATTCTCGAGAACTTTCTTGTCAGCCACCGCTTCACCGACACCCATGTTCAGGGTGATCTTGGTGATGCGAGGGACTTCCATCACGGACTTGTAACCAAATTGCTTGCTCAGATCAGCAACAACGGTTTCTTTATAAAACTCTTGCAAACGCGCCATGACCACCCCTTATGCGTTGACCAGTTCGCCGTTCGACTTGAACACGCGAACTTTGCGGCCATCTTCAAGCGCCTTTATGCCGACACGGTCAGCCTTCTTGGTCGCCGGATTGAACAGCGCAACATTGGAGATATGAATCGGCATATCCTTATCGACGATGCCACCTGCCACACCCTTTACGGGGTTCGGCTTGACGTGCTTCTTGGCACGATTGACACCCTCGACGAGCACATGCTCATCATCGACACGACGCAGCACGGTGCCGCGCTTGCCTTTGTCCTTACCGGTAATTACGACGATTTCGTCGCCTTTACGAATCTTTTCCATGGCCAGTCCTTACAGCACTTCAGGAGCCAGGGACACGATCTTCATAAAACGCTCGGTACGCAGTTCGCGGGTTACCGGGCCAAAGATGCGCGTGCCGATCGGCTCGAGCTTGTTGTTGAGAAGAACGGCGGCATTGCCATCAAAGCGAACCAGCGAACCATCGGGACGACGAACGCCCTTGGCGGTACGAACCACCACGGCATTGTAGACATCACCCTTCTTGACGCGGCCACGCGGCGCAGCATCCTTGATGCTGACCTTGATGATGTCACCAATGCCAGCATAGCGGCGCCTGGATCCACCGAGCACTTTGATACACATTACTGAACGAGCGCCGGTGTTATCGGCGACATCCAGGGTCGTCTGCATCTGAATCATTTAAATTAACTCCAACTTAATCCGCTCGCGCGGTCAGTCTTGGAACCCGTACGGGTTGAACAACTTCGCAAACCCTCGGGACGAGGGCTGCAAAAAAGAAGCCGGATTATACCGGCTTCTTTCAAGACTGCGCAAGCATTTTAAGAAACTTTCGTTATACAACGATCGCCTTCTCAAGAACACTCGTCACTGCCCAGGTCTTGGTACGCGAAACCGGACGGGTTTCGACGATCTCAACGAGATCACCAGCCTTGGCCGAGTTGCCCTCGTTATGGGCATGATACTTCTTCGAACGAACCATAACCTTGCCGTACATGGGGTGCTTGACCTTGCGTTCGACGAGGACGGTAACCGTCTTTTCCATCTTGTCGCTGACAACGCGACCGACGAGAGTGCGTTTGATACTGGTGGTTTCGCTCATTGCTGCACCGCCTTTTCACGGATAAGCGTACGAACGCGAGCGATGTCGCGACGCACCTTGGACATTTGGCTGGTATTGGACAGCTGCTGGGTAGCGAGCTGCATACGCATACCGAACTGGGCCCTCAACAGGTCCAGCAATTCCTTGTTGAGCTCGTCCACGCTCTTGGTTCTCAATTCACTAGCTTTCATGATTACCCCAGATGACGAGTCACGAAGGTGGTGGCAATCGGCAGCTTGGCGGCAGCGAGAGCAAAAGCTTCGCGCGCTAGGGCTTCATTGACACCATCCATCTCATACAGCACTTTGCCCGGCTGGATCTCGGCAACCCAGTACTCCGGGTTACCCTTACCGTTACCCATACGAACCTCGGCCGGCTTCTTGGAAATCGGCTTGTCCGGGAAGATACGGATCCAGATGCGACCGCCACGCTTGATGTGACGGGTCATGGCACGACGGGCAGCTTCGATCTGACGCGCCGTCAGGCGGCCACGACCGGTTGCCTTGAGGCCCCACTCACCGAACGACACTTTCGTCCCGCGGGTGGCCAGACCTTCGTTGCGCCCCTTGTGTTCCTTGCGGAACTTGCGGCGATTTGGTTGCAGCATGTTAAGCACCTGCCTTTCTTGCGCCCGGAGCGCCAGCGCCATCGGCCTTCTTGACGGTACGGGTACGCGGCTTGTCGCCTTCCGGCTTGCCCGGTGCTCGACGCGGACGACGATCGTCGGCTACCGGCTCGACAACTTCCGGCTGCTCGTTGCGATCCAGCATGTCGCCCTTGTAAACCCAGACCTTGATCCCGATGATGCCGTAGGTGGTCAGAGCTTCCGAAGTGGCGTAATCGATATCGGCACGCAAGGTATGGAGCGGCACACGGCCTTCGCGATACCATTCGCTACGCGCGATTTCAGCACCGTTCAGACGGCCAGCACTCATTACCTTGATACCCTGAGCCCCCAGACGCATGGCGTTTTGCATGGCGCGCTTCATGGCGCGACGGAACATGATGCGCTTTTCGAGTTGCTGGGCAATCGAATCGGCGATCAGCTGTGCATCGATTTCCGGCTTGCGGATTTCCTCGATCGACACATGCACGGGAACACCCATGATGCGCTGAAGATCCGTACGCAACTGCTCGATGTCTTCGCCCTTCTTGCCGATGACCACACCCGGGCGAGCCGAGTAGATGGTGACACGGGCGTTCTTGGCGGGACGCTCAATCAGCACACGACCAACAGAGGCGTGCGCCAGCTTGCGCTTGAGATACTCACGAACCTTGATGTCTTCGTTGAGCATACCCGGGAAATCCTTGCTGTTAGCATACCAGCGCGAACCCCAGTTCTTGGTGACTGCCAGGCGGAAGCCAGTCGGATGAATTTTCTGTCCCATGGCTCTTCCTTAGTTACCAACGGTCAGATAGATATGACAGGTCGGCTTGACGATCCGATTGCCACGACCCTTGGCGCGCGCTGTAAAGCGCTTGAGCACCATGCCTTTTTCAACGTAGATGGTTTTCACCGTCAGTTCGTCGATATCAGCACCATCGTTGTGCTCGGCGTTGGCGATTGCCGACTCCAGCACTTTCTTGACGATACCGGCGCCCTTTTTGGGGCAGAAAGCCAGGATGTTCAGAGCCTGGCCCACCGGCTTGCCGCGCACGAGGTCCGCCACTAGGCGGCCCTTTTGCGCAGAGAGGCGTACGCCTCGCAAATTTGCACGAGTTTCCATGTCAGCTCCTTACTTCTTGGCCTTCTTGCCGGCGGTGTGACCCTTGAACGTGCGGGTCAGCGAAAACTCGCCGAGCTTGTGACCGACCATATTTTCGGTAACGAACACCGGAATATGCTGCTTGCCATTGTGCACCGCAATCGTCAGGCCGATGAACTCGGGGAGGATCGTCGAACGACGCGACCATGTCTTGATCGGGCGCTTGTCGCTGGTGGCGCGGACTGCTTCGACTTTGTCGATCAGATGCGCATCAACAAACGGGCCCTTTTTGAGAGAACGTCCCATTTCCTACCCCTTAACGCTTGTGACGGCGCTGAACGATCATGCTGTTCGTGCGCTTGTTGCTGCGGGTGCGGTAACCCTTGGTGGGCTGACCCCACGGATTGACTGGCACGCGACCTTCGCCGGTCTTGCCTTCACCACCGCCGTGGGGGTGATCAACCGGGTTCATGGCCGTACCGCGAACGGTCGGGCGAATACCACGCCAACGCATAGCACCGGCTTTACCGAACTTGCGCAGGTTGTGTTCTTCGTTGCCAACTTCACCGATGGTGGCACGGCATTCGACATGCACACGACGCACTTCGCCGGAGCGGAGGCGGATCTGGGCATACGAACCTTCACGGGCCAGCAGCTGAACGGAGGTACCGGCCGAGCGGGCGATTTGTGCACCCTTGCCAGGCAACATCTCGACGCAGCAGATGGTCGTACCAACCGGAATATTGCGGATCGGCAGGGCGTTGCCCGACTTGATTGGCGCCTCGGAGCCGCTCATGATCGGCTGACCAACCACCATGCCCTTGTTGGCGATGATGTAGCGACGCTCACCGTCGGCATAGCACAGCAGCGCAATGTTGGCCGTACGGTTCGGATCGTACTCCAGACGCTCAACCTTGGCCGGAATGCCGTCCTTGTTGCGCTTGAAATCGATGACGCGGTAAGCCTGCTTGTGACCGCCACCCTGATGGCGAACGGTAATGCGGCCATTGTTGTTGCGACCGGCGTTACCAGACTTGGCTTCGACCAGCGGGGCGAACGGCTTGCCCTTGTGCAGGTTGGGATTAACAACCTGGACAACAGCGCGACGACCCGGGGAAGTCGGTTTGACTTTAACGAGTGCCATTACGCATTCCCCCCTTCAACAAAATTCAGTTCCTGGCCCGGCTTGAGGCTCACGTAGGCTTTCTTCCAGCCCTTGCGACGACCGACCGCGCCCTTGAAACGCTTGACCTTGCCCTTGACGTTGGCGACCTGGACGGCACCCACTTCAACCTTGAACAGCAGTTCAACGGCAGCCTTGATTTCCGGCTTGGTGGCATCGGAAGCGACGCGGAAGATTACCTGGTTGTGCTTGTCAGCAACGTAGGTAGCCTTCTCGGAGATTTGCGGTGCCAGCAGCACCTGCATCAGACGCTCTTGGTTCATCCCCACATCTCCTCGAACTTGGCCACGGCGTTCTTGGTCACGAGAACCTTGGGGAAGCGGACCAGGGAAACCGGATCGGCCTCCTGGGCTTCTAGCACCAGAACGTTGGGCAGGTTGCGCGACGAGAGATAGAGGTTCTCGCTCAGCGCGTCGGTGATGACCAGAAGTTTGCCTTCGAGACCCAGATCCTTGAGCTTTTGCATGAAAAGCTTGGTCTTCGGTGCATCGACGGACAGATCGTCGACGACGACGAGACGGTCCTGGCGGGCCAACTCGGAGAGAATCGCAGCCATGCCGGCGCGGAACATCTTCTTGTTAACCTTCTGGCTGAAATTCTCTTCCGGAGAATTCGGGAAAATACGACCGCCTCCACGCCACAGCGGGCTGCCATTGCTACCAGCACGAGCACGACCCGTACCCTTTTGGCGCCACGGCTTGGTGGTGGTGTGACGGACTTCGGAGCGATCCTTCTGCTGACGGTCACCTGAACGCGCATTGGCCTGATAGGCAACGACGATCTGGTGAACCAGCGCCTCATTGAAGTCGCGACCGAACAGCACATCGGAAGCCTGCAGCTTGGCAGATTCCTGGCCTTGTTCGTTAATTACCTTGAGTTCCATGTCGCCCCCTTAGCCCTTGACTGCCGGACGTACGACGACGTCAGAACCCTTGGCGCCGGGAACGGCACCCTTGACCAGCAGCAGCTGGCGGTCGGCATCAACGCGAACAATCGTCAGCCCCTGCATCGTCGACTGAACGTCACCCAGATGCCCGGCCATGCGCTTACCCGGGAAAACACGGCCCGGGTCCTGCGCCATACCAATCGAACCCGGCGCGTTATGCGACACGGAGTTACCATGGGTTGCACGGTTGGAACTGAAATTGTGGCGCTTGATGCCACCCTGGAAACCCTTACCAATGGAGCTACCAGTCACGTCAACTTTTTGCCCTTCGGCAAAAATGGTGACGGCAACCTGATCCCCCGCCTTGAAAGTAGCGAGCTGATCAGCACCGATCAGGAACTCCTTGAGCACATGCCCGGCCTCGACACCCGCCTTGGCCAGATGGCCAGCAAGGGGCTTCGAAACACGAGAGGCACGGCGCTTGCCGAATGCGACCTGAATGGCTGAGTAGCCATCGATCTCCGGCGTTTTTACTTGGGTCACTCGGTTGTTAGACACGTCAAGCACAGTTACCGGAATGGACGCGCCATCCTCGGCAAAAATGCGAGTCATGCCAACCTTGCGACCAACAAGGCCTAGACTCATGGTTATTCTCCTCATCGCCGGCTGCGATTGGCCGGTCGATGTAAAACAA
>JAEUOG010000074.1 GCA_016790815.1 Dechloromonas sp. | reverse complement strand
GCCAATCAGGCAGTCCTGATGGCCTTTGCCAAACCGGGCGACACCATCATGGGCATGAGCCTGGCCGAAGGTGGCCACCTGACCCACGGCATGGCGCTCAACATGTCCGGCAAGTGGTTCAACGTCGTTTCCTACGGCCTGAACGAAAAGGAAGAAATCGACTATCCGCGCATGGAAGCGCTGGCTCGCGAGCACAAGCCGAAGATCATCGTCGCCGGTGCCTCGGCCTACGCTCTGCGTATCGACTGGGAACGCTTCGCCAAGATCGCCAAGGAAGTCGGCGCCATTTTCTGGGTCGACATGGCCCACTACGCCGGCCTGATCGCCGCCGGTTTCTACCCGAACCCGGTCCCGTTTGCTGATGTCGTTACCTCGACCACACACAAGACCCTGCGCGGCCCGCGCGGCGGCGTCATCCTCATGAAGGCCGAGCACGAAAAGGCCCTCAACTCTGCCATCTTCCCGGGCCTGCAGGGCGGGCCGCTCGAGCACGTCATCGCTGCCAAGGCTGTGGCCTTCAAGGAAGCTGCTACGCCGGGCTTCAAGCGCTACCAGGAACAGGTCATCAACAACGCCCGCGTCATGGCCAAGGTGCTCGGCGAAGAGCGCGGCCTGCGCATCGTTTCCGGACGTACCGAAAGCCACGTTTTCCTCGTCGACCTGCGCGCCAAGAACATCACCGGCAAGGAAGCCGAAGCTGCTCTGGGTCGTGCACACATCACGGTCAACAAGAATGGCATCCCGAACGATCCGCAGAAGCCGTTCGTTACCTCCGGTATCCGCATCGGTTCGCCGGCAATGACGACGCGCGGTTTCACTGAAATCGAAGCCGAAACCATCGCCCATCTGGTTGCCGATGTGCTTGAAGCACCGAACGACGAAGCCGTGGCCGCCGCCGTGCGCGCCAAGGTTGCTGTCTTGTGTGGCAAGTTCCCGGTCTACGGCGCGTGAGAATTTCAGCGCTTGCCCGCACGGCTATGCCTTGTTCGGGCGGCGCGCTGAAATCTTCAGGAGTTTGAAGTGAAGTGCCCGTTCTGCGGCCACGACGACACAGCTGTAGTCGATACCCGCCTCTCCGAAGAGGCGGATGTCGTTCGTCGCCGCAGAAAGTGCAACGCCTGCGATAAGCGTTTTACGACCTACGAACGGGCTGAAATCCAGCTGCCACAAGTGGTCAAGAAAAATGGCCTGCGCACCGAGTTCAGCCGGATCAAGCTGCGCGCCAGCCTGGAGCTGGCCTTGCGCAAGCGTTCTGTTCCGATCGAGTCGGTCGATGCCGCCGTCGCCGATATTGAGGAAATCCTGCTCTCAGCCGGCGAGCGAGAGGTCAGCACCCAGCAGTTGGGTGAGTTGGTCATGCGCGAATTGAAGAAACTCGACAAGGTGGCCTACATCCGCTTTGCCTCGGTCTATCGCAATTTCGAAGATGTGGATGCGTTTTCCCGCGCCATCCGCGAAGTCTCTCCTTCTCCCAAGAAAAAATGAGCTTTTCGGCCGTCGACCACGGCATGATGGCGCGCGCCCTGCAACTGGCCGAGCGGGGCTTATGGACGACCTCGCCCAATCCGCGCGTCGGCTGCGTCGTGGTCCGTGATGCTGAAATCGTCGGTGAAGGCTGGCACGAGAAGGCCGGCGAGCCGCATGCCGAGGTTCATGCGCTGCGTGCGGCCGGCAGTCGGGCAAAAGGCGCAACGGCCTACGTGACGCTCGAGCCATGCAGCCATTATGGCCGGACGCCGCCCTGCGCCGAGGCGCTTGTTTCAGCTGGGATTTCGCGTGTGGTGGCGGCGATGGCCGACCCCAATCCGTTGGTATCCGGCAAGGGGCTGGCCTTGCTGCAGGCGGCCGGTATCGAAACAGCGAGCGGCCTGTTGGAGAATGAGGCACGGGAACTCAATATCGGCTTTGTCTCGCGCATGACGCGTGGCCTGCCATGGTTGCGCCTCAAGGCGGCCGCCAGTCTCGATGGAAAGACGGCGCTCAACAACGGCATCAGCCAGTGGATCACCGGCCCCGATGCTCGCCGTGACGGTCATGCCTGGCGGGCCCGAGCCTGCGCCATCCTGACCGGTATCGGCACAGTGCGCGATGATGATCCGAGTTTGACCGTGCGCGATGTGGCGACGACGCGTCAGCCCTTGCGCGTGGTGGTCGATAGCAAGCTGGAAATTTCACCGACGGCGCGCATCCTCCAGGAGGGCCCGGTATTGATCGTGGGCGCAGTCGAGAACGCCGATAAAATGGCGCTGCTGCGGTCAACCGGCAATTTCGTCGAAATTCTGAATAACGGCAGCGGCAAGGTTGATCTCAAAGCCTTGCTCGAATTGCTGGCCCAGCGCGGTATCAATGAGGTGCACGCCGAAGCCGGCTTCAAGCTCAACGGTTCGTTGCTGCGCGAAGGCTTGGTGGACGAATTGCTGCTCTATCTCGCCCCCTGCCTGATCGGCCACGAGGCGAGCGGCCTGTTCAACCTGCCCGAACTGACTACGCTAGACGGCAAGAAGGCGCTGAAGATTCGGGATCTGCGCCAGCTTGGTGAAGATATTCGCCTGATCGCACGGTTCCCTTAGGGCAGCACACGGCGCAATCGTCGTCCTTCTTGAAACGGACAGTGCGCCACTCCATCGTGAGCGCATCAAGCAACAACAGCCGTCCGGTCAGCGTTTCCCCGATGTCGGCCGCCAGCTTCAGGGCCTCGGCCGCCTGCATGGTGCCGATGATGCCAGTCAGCGGCGCGAAGACGCCCATCACCGCGCAACGCACTTCCTCGACGTCCTCGCCTTCGGGAAACAGGCAGTGGTAGCACGGCGAATCATCGCGGCGAAGGTCGTAGACGCTGATCTGGCCATCGAAACGAATGGCCGCACCGGACACCAGCGGTTTGCGATGATGCACGCAGGCGCGATTGATGGCGTGCCGGGTGGCGAAATTGTCGGTGCAGTCGAGTACGAGATCGGCGCTGGCAACCAGCGCATCAAGCGCTTTGCCCGATAGGCGCTGCTGCAGCGGAATGATCTCGATCTCAGGATTGATGGCGCTCAGCGCCTGGCGGCCCGACTCGGCCTTGGCCATGCCGACGCGTGCCTGCGTATGGAGGATTTGCCGTTGCAGGTTGGTGAAATCGACGGTGTCGTCATCAACCAGCGTAATTCTGCCAACGCCGGCTGAGGCCAGGTAGAGCGCTGCCGGCGAGCCAAGACCGCCGGCGCCGATGATCAGCGCATGGGTGTCAAGAATGCGCGCCTGCCCTTCAATGCCCAGCGCGTCGAGCAGGATGTGTCGGCTATAGCGAAGAAGCTGGTCGTCAGTCATTCAGTTCAAGGATCGCGTTGTTTGGATCGAGTGGTTTGGCAAGTGGCTCGATCCTCGAACCTGAGCGCTATTTGTATTCCCGCCACTCCGGCGGCGTGTCGTCGTGATCGCCGTGCGGGTGGTGTTCCCAAGCGTGGACATAGGCTTCCTGTGCAGAGCGCTTAAGGCGTTTTTCCGGGGCGCCGATGTTGTGCAGTTGGGTGTCTTCAACGTAGTAGATCAGCGCTCGGGTCAGTTTTGTAAACAGCGTGTTGTCGAGATGAAAGCCCTTGTCGATCAAGTGCTCGTCCAGCTCCCGCAGCGTGTGCTGCTGCAGGTCGTAGCTGACGTCGAGGGAGCGCTGTTCGAACCTGGCCTGCACCTCGACCGCTTCAATGTGCTGAAGATCATCAGCCGCCTCGGGCACCTGGCCCGGGGGGAACTTGGAGAACAGAATTTCCCGTTTCTTCTTGAGGTCTGCGTCGGCCATCATCCCTCCCGACTGATGAACTATTGCGCTTTATTCTGCATGATCTGAAGACCCTTGAGAAGATTCAGCGCCTGCTGGAACTGGTAGTCACCCTTGGTGGCGTACTCCAATCGTTGCGGCAAATCCTCTTCGGTGTCTTCCTTCTTGTCCTTGCCGGACTTCGCGGGCTTTCCTTGTACCTTGGGTTCCGGCTTGGCGGCTTCCTTCTCGCGGTCGTTACTCAGGTGGCGGTCCAGGTCGGCTTCTCGCACACGCATCCCCGGGCTGGTACCATTTGCGCTTTCTTCGACAACGATATCCGGCGTGATGCCCTTGGCCTGGATCGAGCGGCCTTCCGGCGTGTAGTAGCGCGCCGTGGTCAGCTTGATGGCCGTATTGCCAGGTAGCGGCAGGACGGACTGGACGGAGCCCTTGCCGAAGGTCTGGGTGCCGACAATGATGGCGCGCTTGTGATCTTGCAGCGCGCCTGCAACGATCTCGGAGGCCGAGGCGGAGCCGCCGTTTACGAGAACGACCATCGGCACCTTCTTGGCTTCAATCGGCATGGTCTTGAGCGGGTCTTCCTTATTGCCGCGCAGGTAGTCCTGCGGGCGCGCCCGGAATTCCTGCTTGGCATCCTCGGTACGACCGTCGGTCGACACCACTTTGACATCAGGCGGCAGGAAAGCCGCCGAAACGCCAATGGCGCCATTGAGCAGACCACCCGGATCGTTGCGCAGGTCGAGCACCAAGCCGTTCAGCTTGTTGCCATCCTTGTAAAGTGCGGAAACATGCTTGGCAACTTCAGCGATGGTGTTTTCCTGGAACTGCGTGACGCGCACCCATCCGTACCCCGGTTCGACCAGTTTGGACTTGACGCTCTGTACCTTGATCACTTCACGGATCAGGGTGAGCTCGATCGGCTTGGTTTCACCCTTGCGGATGATTGACAGCTTGATCGGCGTCTTTGGTTTGCCGCGCATTTTCTTGACCGCATCGGAGAGGGTCAGGCCTTTCACTGGCGTCTCGTCCAGCTTGAAAATCAGGTCTCCGGCCTTCACGCCGGCGCGGTAAGCCGGGGTGTCCTCGATCGGGGAAATGACCTTGACCAGCCCGTCTTCCATCCCGACCTCGATGCCCAGTCCGCCAAATTCGCCTTGCGTCCCGACCTGCAGATCCTTGAAGGCATCGGTGTCGAGATAGGTCGAGTGCGGGTCTAGGTTGGAGAGCATGCCGGAAATGGCATTGGAGATCATTTTCTTGTCTTCGACCGGCTCGACGTAGCCCTGCTTTATCGCGCTGTAAACCTCGGCGAAGGTCCGCAGTTCATCGATGGGCAGGCCCTGTTTGACGTCCTTGTCGGCCATGGCCGGGAAGTTCAGGCTGATCAGTGCGCCGGCGACAAATGCGCCAACGGTCAAGCTAATGGTTTTCGTTTTGCTCATTTCAAGCTGGCCCATTTCATCGGGTCGATCGGTTGCCCTTGGTGGCGGAGTTCAAAGTATAAACCGGATTCCGGATTGCCCCCGCTGTTGCCTACGGTCGCTATCGTTTCTCCACCCTTGATGGCCTGGCCGACCTGTTTGAGCAGTGACTCGTTGTTGCCGTAGATTGATAGATATGCGTCGCCGTGGTCCACGATCAGCAGGTTGCCGAAGCCGCGCATCCATTCCGAAAATACGACGCGGCCACCGGCAATGGCCTTGACCTCGCTGCCGGCGCCTGTCTTGATGAACAGGCCGCGCCAGGTGCCGCCGCCATCGCGGGCCGACCCGAAGCGACCGGATACGGCGCCGCGTACGGGCAGGCGCAGGCTGCCGCGCTGGCGGGCAAAGCTGCCATTGCTGGGCGCCGGTTCATAGTGGTTTTCGGCTTCCGCCATTCTTGGGCGCGTGGGTTCAACGTTTGGCGTCGGGCGGGCAACTTCGCGCGTCTCAGTCGGCGAAGGGCGCCTTTCCTTTTCTTGCTGTTTCTCGCGCTCTTTTTCTTTTTGTCGTGCTGCTGCCTGGCGTGCTTCTGCAAGGCGTGCCGCCTCGGCTGCCTTGGCGGCTTGTGCGGCGAGGATTTTTGACAGCCGATCAATCAGTTGAGTCATCCGCTTTTCGTTCTGCTGCAGGGTGCCGATTTCCTTGCGCTGGGCGCTGACCTTGCTGGATATCTGGGCGTAGAGCGACTGACGCTCCTCGCGCTGCTTCTGCAGTTCGGCGTGGCGCTTCTTTTGTTCGGATTCGACGTCGGCCAGTTCCTTGCCGCGCTCTTTGGCGTCGGCCGCCAGCGATTTTTTTTTGTCGAGTGTGGCGTTGATTTCCCCCATCAGTTCGGCACGGGTCAGCGCGATGGCCGACAGATAGTACAGGTCACGTGCCATCTGATTGGGATCATCGCCGTTCAGCAGCAGTTGCAGTGAGTCGGGTGTGCCGCGCAGGTACTGCTTGTAGAGCAGTTTTTCGAGTTGGGCCTGTTGCTGAGCAAGCGTGATGCTGAGTTCCTGCGATTGTTGCTCCAGGTTTTTGAGCTTTTTTTCAAGTCGACCGCGGGAGTCGTTCAATTCGTGCAGTTCGCGCTGTAGGCGTGAAATTTGTCGATCTGACTCGCGCAGGCGGTCACCGGCGTCCGCTTTGTTCTCTTCACTCGCCGACAATTCCTTGCGCAGGCCGTCGATCCGGCTACGCAACTCGCCCAGATCAGCCTGTTTTTCGGCGATTTCGGGGGCGGCGACACTCTGGGTGGATTTTTTTTCGATCGCGGTTGGCTTGGCTCCCGCAGGTGTGACGCCAAGGAAAACAGCGGCAATCAGCGCCGCAGTCAGCCTTTTGCCGGTGGGCCGAGGGCTGCGCTGGCCGGGCCGGGGGGATCCAAAGGTCATTGCGGATTGATTTCGATTAAGCTAAACGTAAAGCGCTATTTTATAATGTGCCATTCACCGAAACGAGGTTTATCTTGGAAACGCCATCCTTCAGTTTGATCGATAAGCAGGAGCACATTGAGCTGGCTGCCCGTGCGCTGAAATCCATCGCCCATCCGCTGCGCCTCAAGATCCTTTGTGTGCTTGGCGAACAGGAGGCATGCGTTCAGGAAATCGTCGAGGCCGTGGGCACCTCGCAGAGCAATATTTCCCAGCATCTGGCCATCCTGCGCGAAAAAGGAGTGCTGGTTACCCGCAAGGATGCCAACCGCGTTTATTACCGTGTCGGTGACCAGCGTACGTTGCAGTTGGTGAGCATGATGCGTGAAGTTTTTTGCGGCACTGGAGCTTAAGTAATGCCAATGGAGTTTATCAATCAGAATATCCTGCTTGTTTCGCTGGTCGCTGTCAGCGGCCTGTCGCTACTGTGGCCTGTGCTGGTCCGGCCATCCGGCAATACTGTAGGTCCGGTAGAGGCGACGCAGCTGATCAATCGAGAAGACGCTCATATCCTGGATGTCCGGGAGCCTGATGAGTATGCGGCCGGACACTTGCCGGAAGCGAAGAACATACCGACCAGCAAGCTGGCCGAACGGATCGGCGAACTTGAAAAATTCAAGGGCAAGCCGATCATTGTTTGCTGTGCTTCAGGCATGCGCTCGAACAAGGCGTGTGGGGAGCTCAAGAAACAAGGCTTCGAGAAGCTGTATAGTCTTTCCGGTGGCGTTGATGCCTGGGTGGGGGCCGGCTATCCGGTCAAGAAGGGTGCGAAAAGCAAATGAGCGTCCGTGTGCTGATGTATACGACCGCAGTCTGCCCTTTTTGCGTTCGCGCCAAGCAGTTGCTCAAGGCCCGAGGGGTAGATCAGATTGAAGAAGTCCGGGTCGACCTTGATCCGGATCGCCGCGATGAAATGACGCAGAAAACTCAGCGGCGTACAGTGCCGCAAATCTTCATAGGCGAAACCCACGTGGGAGGCTGTGACGATCTCTATGCACTCGACGCATCCGGCGGATTGAAGCCGCTGCTCGAAGGCTGAACAACCGATTTACTTCAGAAAGAAAACCATGGAACAAAACGCCCAGCCCGTCTTCGGTATCGAAAAACTCTACATCAAGGATCTGTCGGTCGAAGTGCCGAATGCCCCGGAAATCTTCCTTGAGCGCGAGCAGCCGCAAATCGAGATCCAGCTCAACACTGGTGGCCGCGCCGTTGGCGACGGCGTCTACGAAGTTGTCCTGACTGTTACGGTCACTGCCAAGATGGGCGAAAAGACCGTTTTCCTGGTCGAGGTCGGACAGGCCGGCATTTTCCGCATTCAGAATGTGCCGGAAGAGCAACTGGAGCCGCTGATCGCGGTCGCCTGCCCGAACATCCTGTTCCCGTATGCACGCGAAGCGGTTTCAGATGCTGTCGGCCGGGCCGGATTCCAGCCCATTGTCCTGCAGCCGGTTAACTTCGAGAGCATGTACATGCAGCGCCTGCAGCAGCAGGAAGCCGAGGCCGGCGCCCCGGCCGAAGCGTCGATTCAGTAATGACCTTCTGGCGTCGCGCACTTGTCGCCCTGTCGCTGGTCGGCGCTGCTGGAGCAGTGCAGGCCATCGACTACCGCTCGGTCAGCGTGCCGGCGGCCATCCTTTTTGATGCGCCCTCGTTGCAGGGCAAGAAGCTTTACCTGATCAAGGCGCAGACGCCGGTCGAGGTTGTCGTCAAGCTCGAAGGCTGGGTAAAGGTGCGCGATGCAGAAGGGACTCTGGCCTGGCTGGAGTCGCGTAACGTCATTGATAAGCGGATGCTCGTCGTGACGGCGCCAAAAGCCGACATACGCCAGTCGGACAAACAGGAGTCTTCTGTCATGGCCGAACTCGATAAATGGGTTGCGGTTGAATTCGTTGAGCCAGCCTCGCCGGGATGGGCCAAGGTCCGTCATCGCGATGGCGCCACAGGCTACATTCGCTCGACTCAGGTCTGGGGCCTATGAAAATTTCGCTGCTTGGCGCTGGTGCCTGGGGCACGGCGCTGTCCATTGCCTTTGCCGGCAAGCATGAATTGACGCTTTGGTCGCGCGAAGAGGATGTTGCTGCCGATCTGATGGCAACGCGCGAAAACCACCGGTTTTTCCCCGGCTACAAATTGCCAGACTCGGTTGCTGTGTCTACGGATTTCGAGACAGCTGTCGCCGCGGCTGAATTGCTGATTGTGGCGACGCCCATCGCTGGCTTGAGGCCGACTGTCGAGCGTCTCAAGGCCATGGGTTGCAGCCTGCCGGTGCTTTGGGTGTGCAAGGGTTTCGAGGCAGGTAGCGGCAAACTGCCGCACCAGGTGGTGAGTGAAGTGCTTGGCCAGCAGGCCTTGTGCGGCGCACTGTCCGGGCCCAGCTTTGCCGAGGAAGTGGCAGCAGGGCAGCCGACGGCGGTGGCGCTGGCGGCAAACGACCCTGCCTTCGCTCGCGATGCGGCACGACAACTCCATACGGCGCGTTTGCGCATCTACGCCAACGACGATCTGGTTGGTGTCGAGGTTGGTGGCGCCGTCAAGAATGTATTGGCCATCGCGACAGGCGTTTGCGATGGCCTTGGTCTGGGCCTTAATTCCCGGGCGGCGCTCATGACGCGCGGCCTGGCGGAGATTGCCCGTCTCGGTCTCGCGCTTGGTGCTGACCGGCAGACCTTCATGGGTCTGGCAGGCATGGGTGACCTGATCCTGACCTGCACCGGTGATTTGTCGCGTAATCGCCGTGTCGGCCTGGCGCTGGCCCAGAATAAATTATTACCGCAGATTCTTGACGAACTTGGCCACGTCGCCGAAGGCGTTTATACGGCTCGAGAAGTGGATCGTCTATCGAGCCAGCTTGGCGTCGACATGCCAATCAGCTCCGCTGTGGCGGCCGTTCTGGATGGCCGTCTGAGTGCTGCGCAGGCTGTTGAGCAACTGATGGCGCGCGACCCCAAGGAAGAGCTGGTTTAATTCGAGTTTTTGAAGCCGGCCTGGCGCCAGGCTTCGAAGACGGTGACGGCGGCTGCGTTGGAGAGGTTTAGGCTGCGCTGCCCGGCCTGCATCGGCAGGCGGAGCCGCTGTCCCAGCGGAAACTCGGCGAGTACTTCAGCCGGGAGCCCGCTGGTTTCACACCCGAACACGAATACATCGTTTTCCTGCAAAACAGTCTCGAACGGGCTGCACGTGCCCTTGGTCGTCATGGCAAACGTGCGTCGGCCAGCCAGTGCTGCCTTGCAGGCTCCCCAGTCGGCGTGGCGCACGACGCGGGCGTATTCGTGATAGTCCAGGCCGGCGCGACGAAGGCCCTTGTCGGTGATCTCGAAGCCAAGGGGTTCGACCAGATGCAGATCCGCCCCGGTATTGGCGCACAGGCGAATGATGTTGCCCGTGTTGGGCGGAATTTCAGGCTGGTAGAGGACGACGGCAAACACGCGACAGCTTTCGAACGGTGAAGGGGGCGAATTAGAGCACGGATTCAGTGCTTTAGCGCACGGGCCATGACGGCGACGGTGACCTCGGCGGCGCCATGCAGTTTGAGGACGCGGGCGCACTCGTTGGCGGTGGCGCCGGTGGTCATGACGTCGTCGATGAGCAGAAGGCGCTGGCCGGTGAAGTCTGCTCGGCACTCAAAGGCGCCGCGCACATTCTTGTGGCGCTCCTTGTGCGGCATGGTGGCTTGCGGTGGCGTCATCCGCGTGCGCAGGAGGCTCCCACGGTCAACCGGGATTTTTGCCCAAAAATGAAATGCCCCGGCGATTTCGGCTGACTGGTTGAAGCCTCTTTCCTGCAGGCGCTCGGGGTGCAAAGGCAGGGGGACGATGCAGTCGAAAGCGTCGGTGCCGGCCCGTTCGGCCAGCTTTTGCCCGGCCCAGCCGGCCACTGCCAATTGGTGCCCGTACTTGAGTGCATGAACGATACGGTCAGCCGGAAAGTCGTAGCAAAAAAGGGCAATGGATCGGTCGAAATGCGG
Source organism: Dechloromonas sp. (assembly GCA_016790815.1). Taxonomy (GTDB): domain Bacteria; phylum Pseudomonadota; class Gammaproteobacteria; order Burkholderiales; family Rhodocyclaceae; genus Azonexus. The sequence continues at coordinate 11,604 of JAEUOG010000074.1, read as the reverse complement.
CGTCTCGCGCAAGCAGGCACCACAACGCTCACCATGCGTCGTGGGGAGGGCGCAGATCGGGCACAAGCTCTTGGGCAACAGAGGTAGGTCGCTTGTGCATGGCGGGCAAAGCAGGCTGCCCTGGCTGTCGGCGCCGCAGAGCAGGCAGCTTGCCGGCAAGACGGCATTGAGGATTTTCCGGCCGAACAGTTTGAGTCCATCGGGCTGGGGTAAAATTGACATCTTCCCTGTGTGTCCGTGATAATTCATAATTACCGATACGCTTCGTGTCTGATTTTTATAGTATTTTTCACGCAAGGCCTTTCATGCAAGCTAGCTCCGTTGTCGCCGTTTCGCCTGTTTCCCAGTCTGCTTCCATCCGTCGCTGGTCGGTTGAAGAAGTTCTCGCCCTCTATGATTTGCCGTTGATGGATCTGATCTGGCAGGCGCAGGGCGTGCACCGTGAAAACTTCGATCCGAATGCCATTCAACGCTCGACGCTGCTTTCGGTCAAGACCGGCGGCTGTTCGGAAGATTGCAGTTATTGCTCGCAGTCGGCGCGCTACGACACTGACACCGAGCGTGAGCGTCTGATGCCGCTCAACGAAGTTGTTGCCGCTGCCCAGGCCGCCAAGGACAAGGGCGCTTCGCGCTTCTGCATGGGCGCTGCCTGGAAGGGGCCGAAAGATAACGATCTCGACCGCGTGCTCGACATGGTGCGTGAAGTGAAAGCCCTCGGCATGCAGACCTGCGTGACCCTCGGCATGCTCAAGGAAGGCCAGGCGGAAAAGCTGAAGGAAGCCGGGCTCGATTACTACAACCACAATCTTGATACCGACAAGGAGTTCTACGGTCAGGTTATCAAGACGCATACCCATAACGACCGTCTCGATACGCTCGAGCAGGTCCGCGATGCCGGCATCAACGTTTGTTCCGGCGGGATCATCGGCATGGGCGAGTCGCGCAAAAACCGCGCCGGTCTGCTCGTCCAACTCGCCAACCTGCCCAAGGCACCGGAGTCCGTGCCGATCAACAACCTTGTGCCGATCCCCGGTACGCCGATGGCCGACAAGGACCGCCTCGATCCCTTCGAGTTCGTGCGCACCATCGCCGCTGCCCGCATCATGATGCCGACCTCTTGGGTTCGTCTGTCGGCAGGCCGTCAGGAAATGAGTGACGAATTGCAGACGCTGTGCTTCCTGGCGGGGGCCAATTCGATGTTCTACGGTGATCGCCTCCTGACGACCGACAACCCGGATGTCGATCGCGACGACGCGCTGTTTGCCCGTATTGGCGTCAAGGCCGTTTGAGTACTGCCAGCCCGCATTCCGGCTTCGTCGATCGGCAACATGTCGGTCGGCGTTTCGCCAAGGTGGCCGCAAGCTATGGCGAAGCCGACTTCTTCGCCCGGGAGGTCGATCGCCGGATGCAGGAGCGGCTCGATTTCGTTAAAGTTGAACCGAAGCGGATTCTCGACCTGGGCTGCAGCCGGGGAGGTAGCTTTCCCGGCCTGACGGTTCGCTATCCCGACGCCGAAGTGATCGGTCTGGACGTGGCACCGGCCATGCTCAGCACGGATCGGGCACCGCGTGCCGCCTGGCAACGCTGGCTTGGCATCGGCAAGAGCCTTGATCCGCTTCGCCTGGCGGCGGACGCTGCCAATTTGCCCCTGAAATCGCGGTCGACCGCAATCGTCTGGTCCAACCTACTGTTGCACTGGCTGGACGATCCGATTCCGGCGCTGGCCGAGGCACACCGCGTGCTGGAAGTCGGTGGCCTGTTGATGTTTTCGACCCTTGGCCCCGATACGTTGAAGGAGTTGCGCACAGCCTTCGCCGATGGATATGCGCATACCCAACGCTTTGCCGACATGCACGATCTCGGTGACATGCTGGTCGGCTGCGGTTTCGCTGATCCGGTGATGGATATGGAAGTCATCACCCTAACCTACGATGATCTGGATGCCATGTTCGCCGAATTGCGTGCAGCCGGCTCATCCTGCGCCATGAAGGCCAGGCGCCACGGTATGACCGGACGCAAGTCCTGGGAAAGCGGCAAGGCGGCCTACGAAGCCATGCGCAAGGATGGCAGGCTACCGGCAACCTTTGAGGTCATCTACGGCCACGCCTGGAAGGCTGAGCCGAAGAAAACACCGGACGGCCGCGCCATCGTCCGTTTCGATTTGCCACGCAAAGGCTAATCCGGTTTCTTTTTGAAGAACGTCAGCGGTTTTACCCCCTGAATTTGCGGCACCGGGATGGCCTTGCGCTTGCGTTCACGAACCCGCCAGCCAAGCAAAGCAGCCACGGCCACAGCATAGGCCAGCGGCCATAACAAGGCGCTCACCTCGCTCAGCCAGAAATAATGCACACAGGCGAGAATGCTGATCAGATAGATATTGCGATGTAGTTCCTGCCATTTTCGCCCACCCAGTTTTCGAATCGCCAGATTATTCGAGGTGGCCGCAAGCGGTATCAGCAGCAGGAATGCGGCAAAGCCAACCGTCACGAAGGGACGCTTGGAAATGTCCTTGGCAATTTCGTCGATCGCAAACCCATGGTCGAATCCGATAAAACTGAGCAAGTGCAGCGTGGCGTAGAAAAAACAGAATAGCCCAAGTGTGCGCCGCAAGCGCGTCAGCCAGTGCATTTGCGTCATCGCTCGCAGTGGCGTCACGCAGAGCGTGATGAGCAATAGGTTGAACGTCCAGGTTCCCGTCCAGCGCTGGACGAATTCCTCAGGATCAGCACCGAAATCTTCCGTGTAGGCCCCCCAAAGCAGGCGCACTGCGGGCAGCAGGCAGATCAGGAAAACGGTTGCCTTGATTTGAGACAGTTGGCGGTTGTCAGGGTTGAAGCTCATGTAATCATCAATTCATTGGGCAGGGCCGGCGTGCGGCACAGCCACTTGCACAACATCTGTAATCAAGTGTTGTGAGTTGAACGGCGGGTGTTCGCAAGCTATTGGCCGGCGCATGGATACTTGAAGGTTCAGGCGGACAGCGCGGCACGCAGCTCCGCGATATCCCGTTCGGCGGACTTCAGCAGGTGGCCGTAGCACTCGGATGCCTTCATCCGCCAAGCCTCCGTACCCGTGGAAATTGGTTCGCTATTGAGCCATGGCAGTCGGTCGCCAGCCAGCGCGATCGCGATACAAAGTACGTCACTTATACTGGACGGCATCTCGACGGGATTAAGGAGGGTCTGGTCGCGCACGGCATCCGTGATCGAGGCAGGCAGGCCGAGAATGTGCAACAGGCTCTCGCCTACTCCCTCGTGCCAGCCCGCCAGAAGCGCGATCATCGCAGCCTGATCATTCCGGTACTCAGGGTATTCCGCCGCACGAAACAGCAGGTAAAAAATGCCGATGTTGTGCACCAAGCCGGTGAGCATCGCGCCATCCGGCTGCATGCGGCCCAGATGAACCGCTAGAACGCGCGCGATTGCGGCAACGCGAAGCGAGTGTTCCCAGGTTTGTCGGGCTATCTGGTCGTAGGCGGCAAGATTTTTCGACTTCAACATCTGGTCCATCGCAACTGCGAGCGATATTGTGCGGACAATGTCGAAACCTAGTCTTCGAATGACGTTACTCAGGCTGGAAATTACTTCGCCTGACGGGTTGTAACTGACAGAATTGGCTAGGCGCAGAAGTTTGCTGGAAATCAGTGGCTCGACGCTGATGACCTGCGTGACCTGATCGATGCTGGCAAAAGGATCTTTCAGCGCATTCCGGACAAGCAAGGCCGCATCCAGGCAGGTCGGGAAATTGACATCGCCAGACAGATCGCGGGCGATATCTTCGAGTATGTGAAAGTGTAGATCGCTTCCGCCAGCCATGTCAGCCAGCGATGTAGTGTTCCAACTGCGCAATCAGGAATTGCTGGTTGCTGATGGTTTCCTTCACCAGATCGCCGATGGAAATGATGCCAAGAACGCTTCCTTCGTTGTCCAGTACCGGCAGGTGACGGAAGTGCTTCTCGGTCATCAGTGCCATGCATTCGTCGAGAGACACACTTGGCGTCACGTAGGCCACCTTGTCGCTCATGATTTCACTGACCAGGGTTTCCTTGGACGTCTTGCCTTGCAGAATGATTTTCCGGGCATAGTCGCGCTCGGAAAAAATGCCGACGAGTTGCTCGCCGTCCAGAACCAGAACTGCGCCGACTTCATGCTTGGCCATGACCGTGAGGGCGTGATAAACCGAGTCGCCGGGTGCGACAACGGCCAACGGGCGGGTTCTGGATGCGAGTAGTTGTTTGAGTGTTTTCATGTCTTGTCTCCTGCTTCAGTGGTGTTCTTCACGCGTTCAGTCTAGCTCTGACGAACTGGACTGCCAAGTCTGGAAAACAAAAAGGCAGCCGAGGCTGCCTTCTTAGTATTTTGCCACGCAGATTAGCGCAATCCGGCTGCGTATTCGGAGACGGCCTTGATTTCCACGTCGGAAAGCTTGGCAGCGATCATGCGCATCATTTTTTCCGGGTCGTTGGCACGTTCATCAACACGGAATGCCTTCAGCTGAGCCTCGGTATATTCGGGGAACTGGCCGGCCAAACGCGGGTATTGGGCAGGCAGGCCGGCACCGGCAGGACCGTGACAGCCGGCACAAGCTGGAATGCCCTTCTTGAAATCACCCTGACGCCAGAGCTTTTGTCCAAGTGCGATCTGCTGTTCATCCTTGGCCGCAGCCGGCTTTTGCTTCTGGCTGGCAAACCAGGCCGAGACGTTCTTCATGTCTTCGTCGGACAACGGTGCAGCCATGCCGACCATGATCGCGTTGTTGCGCACCGGCGGCTTGTCGCCGACGGGTTTAAAGTTCTTCAGTTGTTTGTAGAGGTATTCCTCGATTTGACCAGCCAGGTTCGGGTTCGCCGATGCCGGGCTGTTGCCGTCGGCGCCATGGCAGGCGACACAAACGGTTTCAGCGATGACTTTGCCCTTGGCCGGGTCTGCCTTGGCGTGTGCTTGCTCGGAAGCGTGGGTGACGAAGCTGGTGGCGAAAAGGATTGCCAGTGCCGCAGTACGGATCATTTCGAACTCCTAGTGCGCGTTTATGGGCGCTTTGGCCGGAACGGAGGTTACAAACCTGTTATTCTATATCAGTTCGCCGCCCACTTGGCGGGTCTTCCGAGTTTTTTATGCCTCTGTTCCAGCAGGCGGTTTTTTTGACAACCGTCGCCAATTTACGTGATATGCCGCAGGATTCCGTGCGAGAAGTTGCCTTTGCGGGGCGCTCGAATGCGGGCAAGTCGTCCACTATCAACACGCTGGCAGGACGGGTTCGCCTCGCATATGTCAGCAAGACACCGGGTCGGACTCAGCATCTCAACTATTTTACGCTCGCAGCGGGCAAGTATTTTGTAGACTTGCCTGGTTATGGTTACGCGAAAGCACCAGAGGCGATCCGTTCGCAATGGGAGGGATTGATTGGACCATATCTGAGCAAGCGAGATCAGCTGGCCGGCCTGGTGGTCATCATGGATATTCGCCGGCCGATGACCGACCTTGATCTGCGCCTGATCGACTGGTTCCGTCCGACCGGGCGGCCGATCCATATCCTGCTTTCCAAGGCCGACAAACTGAGTCGTCAGGAGCAGACGAAAGCGTTGAAATCGGTCAAGGCCGAGGTGGCGACCTGGGGCGATGCGGACCTTTATTCGGTGCAGTTGTTTTCTAGCCTGAAAAAGACTGGTGTCGAAGAGGCGGAGGGTGTTCTTGCCGGCTGGCTGGATATCGAAATCAAGACCAAGGAAAATAAAGGGCCCCCGGATAAGGGGGGTCCGGGGGCCAAAAAGCCTTAAGGTAATCAAGGCGCCCGCTCAGGGAGGTGAAGCGGGAGACAGCGCGTGCCATCTGGGTACTCTGACGCGCATCAAGGCGGGAAGTTCCACGCCGATTGAAAATTTTGTGTGTTCAATTGATTGAGGTTGAAGCATGGCTGTAGTGACTGGTGGTTTTCCCGGAATCCGGATGCGCCGGATGCGGCGTGATGATTTTTCCCGCCGCTTGATGCGGGAGTCGGTGCTGACGTCGGACGACTTCATTTACCCGGTGTTCGTGCTGGAGGGTGAAGGGCGTATCGAGAAGGTGTCGTCCATGCCCGGTGTTGAGCGCCAGTCGCTGGATATTCTCCTTAAAACGGCGGAGCGGGCTGTGAAGCTCGGTATTCCTGCGCTCGCGTTGTTTCCGGTGATCGACTCTTCGCTGAAATCGCTGGGCGCCGAGGAGGCGTACAACTCTGAAGGGCTGGTGCCACGTGTTATCAAGGCGCTAAAGCGCGAATTCCCCAATCTGGGGGTGATTACCGACGTCGCGCTTGATCCGTATACGAGCCATGGTCAGGATGGGTTGATTGACGAAAAAGGTTACGTGCTAAACGACGAGACCCTGGCAGTGCTAGCCAAGCAGGCGCTTTGCCATGCCGAGGCCGGGGCCGATGTGGTGGCGCCATCGGACATGATGGATGGCCGCATTGGCCGTATCCGTGACGAACTTGAAGGCGCAGGGCAGATTTACACCCGCATTCTTGCTTACTCAGCCAAGTACGCGTCGGCCTTCTATGGGCCCTTCCGTGACGCGGTTGGCTCGGCCGGCAACCTGGGAAAGGGCAACAAATATACCTATCAGATGGACCCGGCGAATTCCGATGAGGCTTTGCGCGAAGTGGCGCTTGACCTTGATGAAGGTGCCGACATGGTCATGGTCAAGCCCGGCATGCCGTATCTGGACATCGTGCGGCGCGTTAAGTATGAGTTCAAGGTGCCTACCTATGCCTATCAGGTCAGCGGCGAGTACGCTATGTTGAAGGCGGCCGCACAGAATGGCTGGCTGGATGAGAAGGCTTGCGTGCTGGAGAGCCTGCTGGCTTTCAAGCGGGCAGGTGCCGACGGTATCCTGACTTATTTCGCACTGGATGCGGCGGAATATCTGAAGGGCTGAGTTCGTCGAGCCGGGATGAAAAATGGCGGCTGTGGCCGCCTTTTTTGTTTTCAGGCGCCCGGGGCGCCGGATTGGGACAGGCAGGCGAAGTAGAGCATTGGCCATTGCTGCGACCATTGGGTCAACGGTTCGCGCGTGAAGCCGCTACGCGCGTATTGTTCCCAACGGCCGACGACGTAGCAGCGGAGCAGGTTGGCCAGGGCGCCAAAATCGGCGTCGGGCTTGAGATTTTCCTGCGTGGCAGCGATACGAAGTGCCTGCTTCATGGCTGCTTCGACTTTGTCGAGCAAGGCATTGATGCGAACTTGCAGGCGCTCGTTTTCATTGACCAGGGCATCGCCGATCAGGACGCGGGTCATGCCGCGGTTGCGTTGGGCGAAGCGGAGCAGCAGACCGATGATCTGCTCGATTTGTTTGAAGCCTTCGGTTTCTTCGGAGGTGATCTGGTTGATAACGCCGAACAGGCTTTGTTCGATGAATTCGATCAGCCCCTCGAACATCTGGGCCTTGCTGGCGAAGTGGCGGTAGAGTGCCGCTTCGGAGCAGTCCAGCTTGGCGGCCAGCGCGGCGGTGGTGATTTTTTCCCCTTTCGGGGTTTCGAGCATTTCGGCAAGCGTCTGCAAAATTTGCAAGCGGCGTTCGCCCGGTTTTGTCGCCATCGGTGTCCCCTCCTCAGGTATTATTTTTGGGTCGAAATTTGCAGTCGACCGCAGCATTTTGAGAGTTGTGTCGCTGATCGTATTTTAACGTCAACAAAGGGCGATTGACGTGAGCCAGCGCTCACCCACACTGTTTTCATGCCAAGCTTTTTTGCCGTGACCAGATTGGGGAGGCTGTCCTCGATCATGATGCAGCGTTGTGGGTCGAGATGCTCGGCGCGGAGCAGGGTGCGGAAACCGGCGAGCATGGGTTTGGGTTGAAAGTGGACGCTTTCGACTGAATAGACGGCATCGAAGCAGCGGCCGAGTCCGGTCAGTTCAAGTATGGCTTCGACATAATGCCCTGGCGCATTGGAAAAAATGATTTTCCGGCCTGGCAGGCGGCGCAGCGTGTGTATCAAGGGTTTGTCGAAAACAACCATGCGCGAAAGTTCGGGAAATTGATGGGTTTCCCAAAGAAAGTGGCGAGGATCGGTGCCGTGGTGACGCATAAGACCGAGCAGCGTTGCACCGTAGCGCACCCAATAGTCCTGGCGGATGCGTGTTGCTTCGTGCTTGTCGACCGCTAAATGTTGCTCGATGTAGGCGCGCATCGATCGGTTGATATGGGGAAAGATGTGCGGCGTGGCGTTGTGCAGTGTGTTGTCGAGGTCGAACAGCCAGACCGGATTTTTCATGGTGTTTCCCGTCGCAGAAAGGAAAAAGCCCGCTGTCGCGGGCTTTTCGTCGGCAAATCCTGCATCAATGCGACTTGATCATCGTGCCGACGCCGTGGTCGGTCAGGATTTCCAGTAGCAATGCATGTTCTACACGGCCGTCGATGATATGGACACCCTTGACGCCATTGCGGGCTGCGTCGAGGGCAGAACCGATCTTCGGTAGCATGCCGCCTGACAGGGTGCCGTCTTCGACCATGTCGTCGATCTGCTTGGGGGTGATGCCGGTGATCAGGTTGCCCGCCTTGTCCAGTACGCCAGGCGTGTTGGTCAGCAGCACAAGTTTTTCGGCCTTGAGGACTTCGGCGATCTTGCCGGCGACGACGTCGGCGTTGATGTTGTAGGTCTCGCCATCCTTGCCGACGCCAATTGGGGCGATGACCGGAATGAAGGAGCCCTTGTCGAGGTGATCGATCAGTGTCGGGTCGATTTGCGTTATTTCGCCGACCTGTCCCACATCGATCAGGTCACCCGGATTGTCCTTGTTTTCCAGCATCAATTTCTTGGCGCGAATACAGTTGCCATCCTTGCCGGTGAGACCCACGGCTTTGCCGCCGTGCTGGTTGATCAGGTTGACGATGTCCTTGTTGACCTGACCGCCGAGGACCATCTCGACCACCTCCATGGTCTCCGCGTCGGTAACGCGCATGCCCTGGATAAACTCGCCTTTCTTGCCGACGCGGGCAAGCAGGTTTTCGATCTGCGGGCCGCCGCCATGGACGACGACGATATTGAAACCGATCAGTTCGAGCAGTACGACGTCACGGGCGAAGCAGCTTTTCAGGTGCTCGTCGGTCATCGCATTGCCGCCGTATTTGACGACGATGGTCTTGCCGTGGAAACGCTTGATGTAGGGCAGTGCTTCGGCCAGAACGGCGGCCTTGATGCCGGGGGAAAGGTCTTCGATGCTCATGGCGGGCTCCAGGTGGAATCGCCGCGGATTGTACAAAGAAAAAGGCCGGTACGGTGCCCGGCCTTCGTATCAGCATGGCTAAGTTCAGCTGATGCTGAGTCTCCTGCTGCTGCTTTCCGCGCGTTTGGGCAGGCTCAATTCGAGCACGCCGTCGTTGAATTTGGCGACGGCCTTGCTGTCGTCAATGTCCTGTCCCAATTGAAAGGAACGGGATATTTTGCCGAAATAGCGCTCGGAGCGAAGTACACGTTCGCCTTCCTTGGTTTCCTTTTCCTGTTTCACTTCAGCGCTAAGTGAGACCTGATTGCCATCGACAACAACGTGGATGTCTTCTTTCTTGACGCCAGGAAGATCGGCATGGATCAGGTAGCTGTTGCCTTGCTCCTTCACATCCATTTTGATGGATGGCGGTTGGACGGGGGCGCCGTCAAAATCCACGGGACGCACGAAAAAGCCGCGGAACAGGTCGTCGAATGGGTCGATTCGGGTGATGTTTGCCATGGTTTTCTCCTCGGTAAATGAAGCTCTCATGCACCGAATATAGGAGAGGAATGAGCAGTTTCAAGTCCCCGAAAAGGGGATTTTTTTCAGCATGAGGATGGCGTCCCGGTTGGTCCACGAGAAGCAGCGTTCTGCGGCCTCCGTCCATGGCAGCCATTGCCAGTCACGGTGTTCGTCCGGCGTTGTGGTCACCGCTTCAGGTCGGTTTGCCAGCCGGAGGCTGAAAACGTGCTCGGTGTTGTGGGTAACGCCGGGTGCATATCGGTGCCGCCACTCGTCAAAAATCTCAAACGTATTGGTCAGTTTCCAGTCAACAAGTTGGCCGCTGGCGGTGTCGATACCCGTTTCTTCAAGCACTTCGCGGCGGGCGGTATTGATCAGCGATTCGCTGCCTTCGCGGCTGCCGGTGACCGATTGCCAGAATCCGGGGTGGGCAGATCTTTCCAGCAGGAGCACATCAAGAGCGGCGGTGTGTATGACGACCAGCACCGAAACGGGCTGTTTGTGGCCTGCAGTCATGCCTCGGCGAGTGTCTGAATGCCTCGGGCCGGGGCGTCCAGCAGCACCCAGAAGGGGGTGTGTTTTGCGCGCCGTGTTTCTGCTGCCGACTGAAATACATCGATCAAGATGGCGAAGTCGTCGGGAGCCGATGCTCGCAAACCAGCCAGTCCATTGATGAACAGGACATGTCCCTTGGCGGGAGCCCAGTCGGGATCAGTCAGGCAGTCGTGGAGGGCGTCGAAATTGTCACCGTACCAGCTTGGGAAGTTGAGTGCAGAGCCGAGTTGGCGCAATACGGCATCTGTCGTGGCGGGCCTGGTGATGTCTGCCTTCAGTACGCAGAACTTGGCATGAAGGGCGGCTGATTCGATGCTTGTTCGGCGTGATGTTACGAGGTGATAGACACCTGATTCATCGGCGTTGGTCAGCAAATTGTCGCTCATCGATGGTCCTGTTCCACAATCCGCCGGAACGTTCGGTAGTGGTCGTCGGTGTAGAAATACTCGTCGCGTTGCCCCGCGACGATCCTGCGCGGACCGCGATCCTTGCGCCACGGCGTCTTGACGGTGTACTCCCGGTAATAGCCGCGCGCCTGAATGGGCAGGCGCTTCTCGAAGTTGCCGAAAACGATGCCGTCGCGTTCATAAGGGAAGGGGCCGTCAGTCTTGATCAGCGCCAGGGTTCGCTGGGCTTCGGGTGGCAAATTGGCCGCAGAAATCGTGTCGACCGCAGCATCCCGACCAAAATTGAACGCGTACGCACTCCCGATCGCCAGCCAGGCGACGATCAGGAGGCGCAGAAGTATCTGCATTGTCGCTTAGGACGGGCTGACTTCGACTTGCGTTTCGACCTTCTGGCGCAAACGGATGTGCAGTTCGCGCAGTTGCTTTTCATCGACACCGGACGGTGCGTCGGTGAGCAGACACTGAGCGCGCTGGGTCTTCGGGAAAGCGATCACGTCGCGGATAGACTCGGCGCCGGTCATCATCGTAACGATGCGATCCAGGCCGAAGGCCAGGCCACCGTGCGGCGGTGCGCCGTACTTGAGCGCGTCGAGCAGGAAGCCGAACTTGGCCTGCTGTTCTTCGGGGCCAATGTTGAGCGCCGAAAATACCTTTTCCTGCACGTCAGAACGGTGGATACGCACCGAGCCGCCGCCCAGTTCCCAGCCGTTCAGGGCCAGGTCGTAGGCCTTGGCAAGGCACTTGCCCGGATCGGTCGCCAGCAGGTCGAGATGCTCGTCCTTGGGGCTGGTGAACGGGTGGTGGCAGGCGGTCCAGCGCTTCGATTCGTCGTCGTACTCGAACATCGGGAAGTCGATGACCCACAGCGGCGCCCACTTGGCGCCAGTAACGAAGCCTTTTTCGTGGCCAATCTTGATGCGCAGTGCGCCGAGGGCA
>JAEUOG010000023.1 GCA_016790815.1 Dechloromonas sp. | reverse complement strand
ATCGATGCCTACGGTGACAATACTCATGGACTTCCCCTTTCGAGCGAATGATTTGGTGTGGAAACTCAATCATGGCAGCTACTGCTGCCGGCGGCTTCCGCCGCTAGTTCGGGACGGGGAAGTCCCTTTCATTCGTTAGGCTTCACAAACACGCAGAGCCCGGCTCTTCGCCAATGAAGACACACTTCCAGAGTCCAGCTGTTGCGGCAATATTCGATGGGTACCCAAGCACGATGCGGGCGAGGCTCCTGACGCTTCGCGAACTGATCTTTGAAGTCGCGGCAGAGACTCAGGGGGTCGGCGCCCTCGAAGAGGTCTTGAAGTGGGGCGAGCCTGCGTACTTAACCTCGGAGACGAAGTCAGGAAGTACTCTTCGAATCGCATGGAAGAAGTCACAACCCGACCGGTACTCGATGTTCTTCATCTGCACAACGAATCTGATCGAGACTTTTCGGTCACTGTTTCCGCATGACTTCGAGTACGAAGGCAACCGCGCAATCCACTTCAAAACAGACGCTGCACTCCCTGAAGATTCAATCCGTTTCTGCATCGCCGCAGCCCTCACTTACCGTCTACCGGCCGCCAAATCCAAGCACCCGCATCGTGCCGCCAGTGAAGCCTAACCCCTCGCTCAAGCTGAGCGACAACGTTAGACATCTTAAACAGAAGGTGACAAAAGGCACACACTAGCGTAAACTCGTCGTATGAAACCATTTCGTTGGAATCACGACAAAAACGAGGTGCTGAAGACAGATCGCAGCGTCTCGTTCGAGGAGATTGTGCTGGCAATTGAGGCGAACGGCTTGCTTGATGTGCTTTGCCACCCCACCCCAGAGAGATACCCCAATCAGTCCATTCTTGTCGTGACGCTTGGCGGTTACGTTTATCTGGTGCCATACGTTGAAGAACCGGATTACTTCTTTCTGAAAACAGTGATTCCTAGCAGGAAGGCCACTCGCGAATATTTGTTGAGGAGCAACCCCGATGAAAAAGCTTGATGCATTTGAGGAAGACCTTCTGGTCTCTTACGAAAACGGCGAATTCAAGTCCACTTCGCCCTCGAGAACCGAGTTAACCAAATTCAAGGCTGCAGCCACCGCCACATTTATCAAGGATCGTCGAATCAATATCCGACTATCGTCTCCTGATCTGATGGATATTCAGGCGCGAGCATTGGAGGAAGGCATTCCATACCAGACGTTTATCGCTAGCGTATTGCACAAATACGCTTCTGGCCGCTTGGTTGAAAAAACCTCAAGCCTAACCCCACGCTCAACCGGACGCGGCGACAAGCGGCGCTCCGGTTAGCTCCACTACAAGGGCTTATGAAACCAGTCATTGGCGTTGGCGCCGGATCTATTGAGATCACAGTTATTCCTCCTGGTCCACCACGGACCTATTTGGGAGTAGCTGATGGGCTTATGCCCGGGATTCGTATTCTGGGAGATGGATCTCCTGTCCCTGCCCTGCGCTGCCACTAACAATGCGTTGCGCCCATGCGCTCGAATGTATTTTGAAGGCCTATCTTTCTCGTAGTGGTGACGACAGCTGCGTAAGAAAAACTGACGTTCGGCATGACTTGAACAAACTCTGGTCAATGGCTAGGGAGGCAGGACTAGATTTGCCTGCCGATCAACCGCAGTGGGTGAGCCTACTCGGCAACCTTCATGGGCAACCTTACTATCTCAGGTATTCCACTGGAGTACATGGTCTAGTGCTTCCGCCGCAGGCGCAAATGGTCGCAGGCCTCTCCGAACTGCTGAACGCGGTTCGAATCAAGCTATAGGGCATGAATTCCGCCATGCTGCCCAACAATCCGCTCCAGCCGACCGTCAGCCAGCCACACTGTCTGCCGTCGGCTGAGCTAGCACGTTGACGCTGTACAAAAACCCTTTTCCAACCTGATTTTCGACAAAAAAATGGCGCAGGTTTGGTCTGCGCCATTTTGCTTTTGGTGCATTTTTTTCGGTCGACCGTAGCATTCTCGCTGCGGGCAGCTCAGGCCCCTTCCGGTCGGGGAATTCCCCCCTTTTTTCCTACTGCCCAAAACGAAGGCGGCCAGCGTCGTGAAGTGCGGTGCCGTATCACCGGAGAGGGCATTGAAGGTAACTTGTTCGTGGCACAGCCTCTCGATGCCGGCATGATTATTATTTTTCTACAGCGTTGTTGGGCGTCTCAGTAATGGAATCGCAATTGAGCAATCAACAGGTCATCACCTTCAACGCGGTACACCATGCGATGCTCATCTGTTATGCGGCGTGACCAGAAGCCTGACAGCGCATGCTTCAATGCTTCCGGTTTGCCAATGCCCGAGAATGGCTCTCGTTGTGTTTCACGGATCAACTTGTTGATCCGATCAACCATGCGTTTGTCTTGTTTTTGCCAGTAGAGATAATCTTCCCATGCCTCATCCGCAAAAATCAGCTTCACTTTGCAAGCGCCCGCTCAACGCCTTTCCCCGCACTGAGTTGTGCGGTAGCCGAGAGCAGGCGCTTGGCGTTAGCGGGGGTGCGCAAGAGGTAGGCTGTTTCCTCAAGTGCTTTGTAATCTTCAAGCGAGAGCATCACCACGGCTTGCTCGCCGTTACGGGTGATAATCAAGGCTTCGTGATCGTCGCAAACTCGATCCATGGTGCTGGCGAGATTTGCGCGAAGGGCGGTGTAGGTCATCGCGTCCATTATGCGTCTCCTGATATGTACGTTTTACTGTACATAACGAACCGTCGGTTGTCCAGCAAACGCGTTCGGACACGATGCCCAACCCATCATTCGAGCGGACCTGCGCGAAAAGCCGTGCAGCGCCGGTCATCTTGAACGTTGGGCATCTCCCCACTCCCACTACCCGAGGAGAGCTTCCATGACTCGACACTTTGCCGCATATCCGCAGGCGATCGTCTGTACGATCGTGGTTCAGCTGAAGAAACGAAAGCTCAATGATGAAGTCCAACACCCCTGCCCCATCATTCCACCGGAAGCAGCAGTGCGACATAGCTCCGCGGCGCCGGTGAATTGAAACGTTGGACCCCATGAACGATTTCTATCTAATACGGAGCACCCCATGAAACTTTCACAGTTACTGTTTGCATCTCTTCTGATTTCCATTTCTTCGATCACTCAGGCTGCAGACGGCCTAATTGCAGTCAAGAGCCCGCACAGTGCCAAAGAAACCATGAATCGATTCGAAGAAGTCGCAAAGCAAAAGGGCCTCAATGTGTTCGCACGCATCGATCACGCCGCAGGTGCGGCGAAGATAGGGAAAAAACTTCTGCCGACGGAAGTGCTCATATTCGGTAATCCGCAAGGCGGTACGCCCTTCATGGAATGTGCGCAGTCGGTTGGAATAGACCTGCCCCTCAAGGCGCTCGTTTGGGAAGACGCGTCGGGTCAGGTCTGGATCGGCTACAACGACCCGGCGTACCTTGCTCAGCGCCATGGCGCGGCTCAGTGCCCTGCGGTAGGCAATCTGAGCAAGGCGCTGTCCGGGCTTACCGGGGAGGCTGTTGCGCGCTGATGCAATTGGGTCAAACTTGGCGATGAATCGGAACTGCGCCAAGACCCTCGCGGTCCGGTTAGCGCTACGTTTTGCCGTACATTGCCTACCGCGAACCTTTTCATCGGCTGGAGCACCGACGACTGATGGAATCGCCCCGGGCTTCTGACGCGCTCCGAAGCTGCCAATTCTGGAAAAGGGAGAGCTTCAGTCAGCAAGCATTTTTCAAACATCAGGCCCCATAATTCATCCACCTCCCCACTCGCAGAGTCTCACTATGTCGATTCCTCATTCCTTTCGATTTTTCGCCCTGGCATTTTTCGTTGCTCAGTCCGCCCATGCGCAGTCGTCGCTCCTGCAGGCGCGTTCGTCCGGCGAGCAGGTTTACAAAACCGTGTGCGTGGCCTGCCACGAGACTGGCGTGGCAAACGCGCCGAAATACGGCGATCGAGCGGCTTGGGCGCCGCTCATCGCGGAGGGCCAGAACGTTTTGACGGCGCATGCCTGGGTTGGCGTTCGCGGCATGCCGGCGCGCGGCGGTAGTGCCGAGCTGTCGCTGGCTGATTTCTCGCGTGGTGTTGCCTACATGGCGCAAGCTGCCGGGGGTAACTGGAAGGACCCGGACGCCAAGCTGCTGCGCGACATCGCCAATGAGGCAGACAAGCGCCTGACGGGTTCGATCAAGGAACAGCAATCGATGCAACGGGAATTGCGCAGGATTGTCAAAGCGGCGAAGTAGCCATTTCTGCCATCTGCCGGCACCCCGCCTGTCAACTTTTTGAGAGCCTTTGCCATGCCCAGTGCTTTGCTGCCGCGTTATCCGGTGCCTTCTCTCAACGTGCCGCTGGTTGGCGGCGGACGTTTCGCTCTGGGCGCCAACCCCGGCGAGCGGTTTGATCTCATCGTTTTTTATCGCGGCCTGCATTGCCCTATCTGCGCCAAGTATTTGCTGGAACTCGAAAGGCTGGCGCCGGAGTTCAATACCAGAGGCGTCCAGGTCGTGGCGGTCAGCAGCGACGACGAGACTCGCGGCCAGGAGATGAGCGACAAGGTCAAGGCTTCCGGCATTCGCTTCGGCTATGGCCTGAGCCTTCGTTCGGCACAGCAATGGGGCCTGTACATCAGCGCGTCGCGGGGCAAGACTTCGATAGGTATCGAGGAGCCAGCGCTGTTCAGCGAGCCTGGCGTTTTCCTTGTCCGGCCGGATGGCACGCTGTATTACGGCGCGGTTCAGACCATGCCGTTCGCCAGGCCGCAATTCCAGGATCTTATCGGCGCCATCGATTTCGCGATCGCCAAGGATTACCCGGCGCGGGGCGAGTATACGGGCGCTGTCTGACCCTCGGCATGCGCACCATCAAAGCCGGAACGAGCTACTTCGCCCTGGCATTTGGCGCTGGCTTCGTCATGGGCATGATACGCGTGCCGTTTCTGGTGCCGCGCCTTGGCGAACGGATCGCGGAACTCATCGAAATGCCGTTCATGCTGGTTGTCATCGTGCTGGCCGCCCGCTTCGTCATCAGGCGCTTCGCTTTGCCGGCGCGCTCGCTCGTTCGCCTTGGCACCGGCTTGATAGCGCTGGGTTTGCTGGTTGCGGCCGAGCTCCTGCTCGCCGTGGCACTGCAGGATCGCTCTCTGGGCGACTATATCGCCAGCCGGGATCCGCTCTCCGGTTCGGTCTATCTGGCCATGCTCATTCTATTTGCGCTGATGCCGCTGATCCTTTTGCGACGGCCGTCCGGTTTGGACAATCCCTGAACACTTCTCTACGGCGCACTGCCTTTGCTACGGTCAACCGCAAAAAACAGGCGAAATTGACCTCCTTGTGCCCGCACCTTTCCCGCTCGCAGGTGCAGCCGCCATCCGACACGGCAATGGACGTAGCTTCGATAGTGCCCCCCCGGATGCGTAAAGCATTTCAGGTTGCTGAAGATTTACCCTGAGGCAGTTATTGCACGGCCGCACAAACGGGTTACGATTACACCGTATCTCCAATAACAGAAGGTCTGCACTGGGCGAGGTTTTCGCCTGACAGATTCATAAAGTAATTGCCCCTGACTCATGGCCCGCTTCGATCCGCAACAAAGCTACCTGCTCCAGCCCAAGCGCTGGAAGCTCCAAACCATCCTTGGCATCATCGTTCTCGGCTCCTCTGCAGTTGGCATTGCCTGGATGGAAATGGAAGAATCTTTCCTCCAGGCCAGCCACTTTGCTGAGCAGGCCAAAGCCTCGACCTGGTCGGTGGAATCCGGCGCGGACAAGGATATCTGGCTGCCCAGCACAGGCCCCTACGATCAGCGGCTCGGTTACGCGCAGCTCAGCTCATTTCTGCCCGATCTGGCCAGCGCCGGTTTCAGCATTGCTGCGCAGGCCCGACAAAGCGAAGGCTTCCGCGCCATTGTCGGAAAAGGTCATTTCCCCATTTACCGGGAAAAATCTCAGGCCGGCCTGACCATCCTTGATCGCAACGACCAGCCGCTCTACAACAGCCAGTACCCGCGCCTGCAATACGCGGACTTTGAGGCCATTCCGCCGGTGCTGGTCGAGGCGCTGCTGTTCATCGAAAACCGCGATTTGCTTGATGCAGACTCGCCGAAACACAACCCGGCGGTCGACTGGGGCCGGCTGACCCGCGTCGCGGCCGGCCAGGCGGCGCGCCAGGTCGGGCTCGGTGGCGGACGTGCCGGCGGCAGCACGCTGGCGACGCAGATCGAGAAGTTTCGCCACTCGCCCGGCGGCCGCACGCATGACAGCAAGGACAAGTATCACCAGATGATGTCGGCCGCCCTGCGCGCCTACCAGGACGGCGAGGAAAACCTGCCGGCTCGCCGCCGCATCGTGCTCGATTTCGTCAATTCCGTGCCGCTCGGCGGCATTCCCGGCTATGGCGAGGTTAATGGCCTGGGCGATGGGCTGTGGGCCTGGTACGGCCAGGATTTCGGCCGGATCAACAAACTGCTGGCCGACCCACTGGCCGACCTCACGGAAAAAGCCAGGGCTTTCAAGCAGGCCCTCTCGCTTTTCGTTGCACAGCGTCGGCCGTCCGGCCTGCTCGGCGACACAACGGGGCGCCTCAACACGCTGACCGACAGCTATATCCGCCTGCTCGCCGACGATCACCTGATCCCGGCCGATCTGCGCGAAGCAGCCCTGCAGGTGCAGATCAGCCCGGCACGTCAGGCCAGACGCAGCGAGGAGGTGTCATTCGTCGAACGCAAGGCGGTCAATGAAATCCGCGGCACACTGGGCGACCTGCTCAAGGTCGAAAACCTCTATGCCCTCGACCGCTATGACCTGATCGTCCATAGCACGCTCGACGGCCCGGCCCAGCAAGCGGTAACCCGCGTCCTCAACCAGCTGGCCGACCCGGAGTTTCTGGGCTGCGCCGGCCTCTTGGAAACCCGGCTGCTGGCCAAGGGTGACCCGAAACAGGTCAATTACAGCCTGACGCTCTACGAGCGCACGCCGACCGCCAATGTCCTGCGTATCCAGGCCGACAACCTCGACCAGCCGCTCGACATCAACGCCGGCACCAAGCTCGATCTCGGCTCCAGCGCCAAGTTCCGCACCCTGGTGTCGTACCTGCTGGTCGTTTCCGACCTGCACAAGCGTTACGCCAAGATGCCACCGGAAGAACTGGCCAAGCTGCCCCGCCACCCGGCTGACCGTCTGAGCAACTGGGCCATCGACATCCTGCGCGCCAAGCCGGAAACGACGCTTGAAGCACTCCTTGAAGCCGCCATGGAACGCCGCTATTCGGCCGACCCCGGCACCACTTTTTTCACCGGCGGCGGCATTCACCGTTTCGGCAACTTCAAGCACGAAGACGACGGCAAGGTGCCCACCGTCGCTGAAGCCCTCGAGCAGTCGGTCAATCTTTCGTTTGTGCGCATCATGCACGACGTCGTGCATTACCACGCATACGAAGCCGTCGACGCCCCGGCTCGCGGACTGCGCGACAAGGATGACGACGACACCCGCCAGGCCTTCCTCAACCGCTTTGCCGAACGCGAGGGCCTGGGTTTCCTGCGCACCTACTGGCACAAGTACCGCGACGTAGCCCCGGCCGATCGCCTTGAAGTGCTGAGCGACTCCGTCCCATCCCGCCCCGTACCGCAGGCCGCCGCCTACCTGAGCGTGCTGCCGAAGAGCGATTTCGAGAGCTTTGCCGCCTTCATGCGCAAACAGCTTGGCGAGAATGCTGGCAGCGACACCAGCCTGCGCCGCCTGTTCGACACCCATGCCGAGCGCCAGTACAACCTGGCCGACCAGGGCTATCTGGCGCGCGTCCATCCGCTTGAACTGTGGCTGGTCCGCCATTTGCAAAGCGAGCCGAAGGCAACGCTCAAGGACATCGTGCCGGCCAGCGTCGAAGCCCGCCGCGATGCGTCGAAATGGCTGTTTTCCACACGCTTCAAGCATGCCCAGCAGGTGCGCATCGACATCGTCGTCGAAGTCGCCGCCTTCGAGCGCATTGCCGAGGAATGGCGCCGTCTGGGCTATCCCTTCGACCATCTTGTGCCGTCGCTTGCCACCTCGATCGGCAGTTCGGCCGACCGACCGGCTGCGCTGGCCGAGCTGATGGGCATCGTGGTCAATGACGGCATCCGTCGGCCGACGGTCCGTATCGACGAACTGCATTTCGCGACCAACACGCCCTTCGAAACCCGCCTGCAGCACGAGACCGAAGCCGGCGAGCGCGTCATGCCGGCCGAAGTGGCCCAAGTGACCCGGCGCGCCCTGCTTCGCGTGGTCAACAGCGGCACGGCACGGCGCATCAAGGACACTTACCGCGACAATGCGGAAGAACCGCTGGCCATGGGCGGCAAGACGGGCACGGGCGACCACCGCTCCAAGGTCATCGGCTCGGATGGTGGCGTGCGTAGCGCCAAGGTCATGAACCGCGCTGCCACCTTCGCGTTCTACATTGGTGATCGTTTTTACGGCGTCGTCACTGCCTTCGTTCCCGGCTCGAAAGCGGCTGGCTACGATTTCACCTCGGCGCTGCCGGTGCAGATCATGAAGGAAATGGAACCGGCCTTGCGACCATTGATCGCAGATCGTCCCGCTGCCGAGGGCAAATGCAAGGCAGGCACCGCCGAAAAAAGCGGCGCTTAGCGTTCAAACGTACCTGCTGCGGTCAACCCGAAAAAACGGGCAGAAATGAAATGACCGAATTCCTGCATCTGGAACCAGATAGCAGGAAATGGCGCCAGGGGAATGGTGCCATTGAAGCCTGTCAGCCGCGCTATTTCAGCCAGCGCAGAACCATCGAATAGAGTTGATCCGGACTGATCGGCTTGGCAATGAAATCGTTCATGCCAGCCGCCAGGCAACGCGCCCGATCCTCTGCAAAGGCATTCGCGGTCATAGCCAGAATGGGCAGCGTTGTCCGGCCCGGCATCCCGCGTATGCGCAGGGTTGCCTCAAGGCCATCCATGACCGGCATCTGCATGTCCATCAGGACCAGGTCGAAGGCCGCGCGCTCGACCATGTCGACCGCCTCGCGACCGTCGGCCGCCCACGCCACCTGCAGGCCAACATCCTCGAGAATGACCCGCGCTACTTCCTGGTTGATCGGTTCGTCATCGACAAGCAGGATGCGACGCCCGGCATGATCCCTCATCAGCACGGCTTCGGCCGTTTCGGCAGTTCTTCCCGGCACCTTCCCGAGACGTTGATCTGCCTTTTTGAGACGAGCCGAGAACCAGAAAGTGCTGCCCTCGCCCTCCCTACTCTCCACACCGACCTCGCCGCCCATCATCTGGGCCAGTTTCTGGGTGATTGCGAGTCCCAAGCCGGTTCCACCATAGCGGCGGGTAGTCGAATTGTCGGCCTGCTCAAACGCGGAAAACAAACGCCCGATAGCCTCGTTCGGTATACCAACCCCGGTATCCGAAACCTCGAAGCGCAACACCACTGCATCATCATCTTCGGCGAGACACCGGACACGCAGGCTTATCCTGCCGGAATCGGTGAACTTGATGGCGTTGCCAACATAATTGACCAGGGCCTGACTCAACCGGGTCGCATCACCAACCAGCGAAAACACGGGCGTCCCCGCCTCGAGCACAAGCGACAGACCCTTGTCGGCGGCTCGGTCGCGGAAAATGGTCAGGGTGCCGTCCAGCAATTCGCCCATATCAAGATCATTCTCCTCGAGCGCAAACTTGCCAGCCTCGATCTTGGAAAGCTCCAGAACGGCATTGATTGTGCTCAGCAGATGGGCGCTGGCCATCTCCAGCTTGTCGAGCCGCTGCGCCTGCTCTTCGCTCAGTCCATTGCGCCTGATCAGGTGGGCCATCCCGGCAATCGCATTGAGCGGCGTCCGGATTTCGTGTGACATGTTGGCCAGGAAGGCGCTCTTGGCAAGGCTGGCCTTTTCCGCTGCTTCCTTTGCATCGGCCAGTTCTACCGTGCGCTCCCGTACCTCGATTTCCAGCTCAGCGTGGTGATCGCGCAGGATGCGCTCGGCTTCGCGGCGTTCGGTCACATCGGCAACAAAGGCAAGAATGCAGGTTTCGCCATTCAGATCGGTAACCTCGGCCGAAATGCTGACCGCCCGACGCTCACCGTTTTTATGCAGCCACGTTGTTTCCCAGTCGACCACCCGGCCGTCTCGCAAAAGCACACTGACCCATGCCGCTCGACTCTCCTCATCGGGCCACAATCCGAGATCGAGAGAGGTATGGCCGATAAGGTCGGCTGGTGCCCAGCCAAAATCCCGTTCATAGTTGCGATTGACTTCGAGGATGCGCCCATCGTCCGCCCTGGCGATCGATGCAGCGATCGGACTGGCATTGAAGGCCGTGGCAAAACGCTGTTGCGATAGCTTGAGAGCCGCCTCGGCAGAGGCTTCGGCGCGTCGCCGCTCGGTGATGTCCTCGCCAGCACCCAGACCACCGATGATCTTGCCGTGTTCATCGCGGATCGGACAGGCATGCCAGCCAATCAGGCGGACATCGCCCCCGCGCGTCCTGACGGGATACTCGAAATACTCGGTTCGGCTCTCTGCCAATACCACCGCATCGTAGAAAACAGCGCGTCGGCGTTCCGGATTCTGGCTGGGCAACAGGCACGTTTCAAACCAGTCCAGACCGACCAGTTCCTGCGACGAATAGCCAAGGACTTCGCCTGCCTTGCGATTGATCGACATGACCCGACCGTCAAGATCCAGGGCCACGATCATCGCCTCCACCGTGTTCAGCAGATTGCTGCTGTAATCCCGCTCCCACCGCAACAACTCTTCCCGGCGCAATTCCTCGGTAATGTCCAGACTGAGTCCGACCAGGGCCACCGGCTCTCCCGACTCATCCCGCTTGACCGCCTTGATCACGCGCAAATCGTGGATTTTTCCATCAACGAATGGAAGGCGCTGATGCGTGATGCTGACCCCTGAACTGGCCAGCGCTTTGGCATCGGAGCCCAGGCATTGATCTCGAAACGCCTCGGGAATCAGCTCACCATAGTGGTCGACCGCAAGAAAACGCGATTCGGGAATGCCGGTCGCCTCACAGAACGCCCGGTTGACGAAACTCATCCTGCCATTGCCGTTCTGCAGCCAGATACCGATCGGGGCGTAATCCAGAATCAGTTGGAGACTCTCGCGTTCGCGCTGCAAGGCCTGCTCGGCAAGGATTTTTTCCGTGACGTCGCGGGCAATTCCGAAAAGACCGGTGACTTTGCCCTGCGCATCGCGCAGCGGATGCTTGCGATTGTCGACCCAGCCCTTTCGCCCGTCGGCAGTCACATAGCCCTGCACCTCATGGGCGACGTCAATTCCCGAGAAGACCAGCTTCTCAAGCCTATAGTAAATGTCGGCGTAGGCCTCCGGGAAAACATCGTAATCGGTTTTTCCGAGCAGATCTGCCCAGTGTTCGGCGGGATGGGTAATCGCCACCAGTGTCTGGCTGGCACCAGTAAATACGTGGTTCCGGTCCTTGAAATAGATGAAGTCGTCGGTGTTCTCCATCATGGCCACGAAATTGGCCATCATCGGCTCATTTTGCTTGTGCTCAAACAAAAGTCGTGCGTCTTCGAGCGCCAGATCGAGTATCAGCCCCGATGCCGAAGCGACCTTGGTGTACCTCCCTCGCACACAAACCACCCGGCCACCCACATTGCGGATGCGCGCGTTGAAGATCTGCTCGCCTTCCGGCACGAACGTGCCGAAGAGCGCATCAGCGATATCCCGGTCATCCGCATGAAAGCGCTGGCTCAGAGAAACTTTTCCGCTGACAAAGTCGTCGGCTGCGTAACCCAACAAGGAAAAAACGCCATCGCCAACAGCCACCGTCGACGGCAGTTCGCCTAGTCGCAACTGGAAACGTACTTCGGCCACCCCAAAGCTTCCTTGTTGTTTTTTATGAATCGTGCAATTTTAGCAAACATTGGCGCCGGCATTCTTAAATAAATGCTGCCGAAAACCGACCCGCAAAACAAAATACCAGCTTCGCAACAGTTCGCTGCCAGCCCTCGTCAAACCCTTTGCTGCAGCGCAACAAAATGGTAGTCTTGCACTCATAAAATATAGCCTCCAGGGCAAGGAAAAACAGCATGAGTGAAATCGATCTGAAGCGCTTCTTCCTTGAGCAGGTGCGCCTGTTCGAAAGTTTCCCGGCCGACAAGGTCGAGGAAATCGTCATCAAATCCCGACTGGCAACCTACGAAGGCAACGAGGCCATTCTCGAAACTGGCGATGAAGGTCGTTCCATCGGCGTCATGATCAGCGGCCATGCCGAGATTTCGATGACCGACAACACGGGCACCCGCGCCGTCATTACCCAGCTTGGTGTTGGTGATGTTTTCGGCGTCATGTCACTGCTCACTGGTGACCCCATCGTCGCCGATGTCATCGCCGGCAACCGCTGTTTCGTGCTGATGATCCCGCAGGATGTCTTCAACACGCATATCCTGACCAACCCGAAGGCCGTGGGCTACCTGTCGCGCCTTCTCGCCGACCGTACCCGCGCCATGTCGGTCGATCTGGTCACTGCCCAGACCAACGCCGTCGTCCACTCCAGCGACCCGTATGCACTCTCCCTGACGACCAATGAACCTGGCAAGGTGCTCGTCCTCAATGTCGGCATCAGCCAGATTCACTTCGGCATCTACGACACCGAAGAGAGCGGCGCCGATGTGCACGGCATCATCGACCACGCCGACCAGCAGGTCACCCGGATTACAGTCAAGGTCGGCACCCAGCAGCAAACCATCGAACACGCGCCATTCAAGCTTTCAGATCTGTTCAAAGTCATGCAGGAGGCCACCGCACTGCTTGGCGAGCATTTCACTTTCCACCCCGAAGACGTCAGCGCCGTAGGCCATCGCGTCGTGCATGGCGGCAACAAGTTCTCCAGCTCGGTCGTCATCACGCCGTCGGTCATTGCCGACATCGAGGAACTCTCGGTCTTCGCGCCGTTGCACAATCCGGTCAATGTGGCCGGCATCCGCGTTGCCATCAAGCAGTTCCCGAACGTCCCGCAGGTTGCCGTCTTCGACACCGCCTTCCACCAGACGCTGGCACCCTACGCCTACCTCTACGGCCTGCCCTACGACCTCTACAAGCAGCACGGCATCCGCCGCTATGGCTTCCACGGCACCTCGCACCGCTACGTTTCGCTGAAGTCGGCCGAAGTGCTAAAGCGCCCGCTCGGCGAGCTGGAAATCGTTTCCTGCCACCTTGGCATCGGCGCTTCGCTGTGCGCCATCGACCATGGCCGCTCGATCGACACGACGATGGGCATGACGCCATCCGACGGCCTGATCATGCCGAGCCGCGCCGGCAGCATCGACCCGGCCGTAATGATCCACCTCATGGAAAAGCATCACATGTCGCCTGAGCAGCTGTCGACATTGATCAACACCGAGAGCGGAATGAAGGGCATCTCCGGCATTTCGAGCGACATTCACGAAATCGAGGAAGCCGCCGCCGACGGCCATCACCGCGCCTTGCTCGCCCACAAGGCCTATTGCTACCAGGTGCGCAAGAACATTGGCGCCTACGTTGCCGCGATGGGCGGCATCGACGTCCTGGCCTTCACCGGTGATGTCGGTGAAACGAGTGCCACGGTTCGCAGCCTCGCCTGCCAGGGCCTCGGCTACATGGGCATCAAACTCGACGAGGAAAAGAACCGGAATACCGGCAGTGTCGACAATTTCGCCATCATTTCAGCGGAAGACTCTCCGGTCACCATCATCGTTGTAGCCAACGACGACGAGCGCCTCGTCGCCTGGGAAACCCTGCGCGCCATCGAGCGCAACGCTTTGCTGCTGGCCGCCAACACCGAAGAGCTACCAATTCCGGTGGAAATCTCGGCCCACCACGCTCACCTCTCGCAAGCCGATGTCGAAAAGCTGTTCGGCCCGGGCCACCAGCTGACACCGATGCACGAACTGTCACAGCCCGGCCAGTTTGCCTGCCAGGAACAGGTTCACCTTGTCGGCCCCAAGGGCAGGATCGCCAAGGTTCGTGTGCTCGGTCCAACCCGCAAGGAAACGCAGGTCGAGATCGCCATGACCGAACAATTCAAGCTCGGCATCCAGCCACCCATCCGCCAGTCCGGCGATCTCACTGGCACACCGGGCGTGACGCTCGAAGGTCCGTACGGTACCTCGGTGATCGAGCGCGGCGTCATCTGCGCTCAGCGGCATATCCACATGACACCGGAAGATGCCATGCGTTTCCACGTGCGCGACAACTATGTCGTTCGCGTCCGGATCGAAGGCGAACGCCAGCTGATCTTCGGCGACGTCGTCGTCCGCGTAAATCCTGCCTTCCGCCTGGCCATGCACATCGACACCGACGAAGGCAACGCCGGCAACATCCAGACCGGGATGCTTGGCTACATCGAGGAAATCCAGAGCCGGCATTGATCCGGGGCTACAGAGGATGGCCGGCCAGTCCGGCCATTTTCTTGTCTGGACTTCAGTAGTTTCAAGCTCGATCGGCCTGGGGTTCCGGCTTGGGGTTCCGGCCTGCCTGACAGGCAGATGCCCGCACTCACCCGAGCGCGCCGGAAAAATCGACCGCACCCGGCACCAACCCATTTGGCGCCCGCAACAAATCGGCCAGCGTGTAGCGATCAAGCACGAGGAACATCGCCCTCAGGGCCTCGTCAAGGATGCCAGGCAGACAGCATGCCCCCTGAATCCGGCAAGTCGCATGGCCGGCAAAGCATTCCGCCATTGCGAAGTCGCTTTCCGATTGACGGATTACGTCGCCGACAACAATCTGCCGCGGTGCCCTGGCCAAACGTATGCCGCCACCTTTTCCGCGGACGGTCTCGATGTAGCCATTCAAACCCAAGTGGTGCACCACTTTCATCAGGTGGCTTTTCGAGATGTCGTGGGCAGCTGCAATCTCGGCAATGGTCACCAGTCGGTCCTTCCGTACGCCGAGATACATCAGAACGCGGAGGGTGTAGTCGCAAAATGCACTCAGGCGCATGGCCATTTATAGATATATTCCAAATATTGCTTACGCGGAATTTGATTGGTAGCATCAAGATTCATTTTATTTATATCTTATGCCTGCCTGCGGCGCAACCCGTTCGCATGTTTGTGCCCGGAACAGCAATGGCCAAGCCATCCCCTCGCAAAATCATCGAAATCAAACCCGTCGCCGATGGCGAGGGCAAGGTTTACCCGCGTTCGATCAGTGGTCCTTTCACCCGCTGGCGCTGGATCTTCGTTTGGCTGACCCAGATCATTTTCTACGGCCTGTGCTGGCTGCCCTGGCATGGTCGGCAGGCCGTCCTGTTCGATATCGACACCCGCAAGTTCTACTTCTTCGATTTGGTGCTCTGGCCGCAGGACACGATTTATCTCGTAATCTTGATGATTCTCGGCGCCTTCACGCTTTTCCTGTTCACCGCCGTAGCCGGTCGATTGTGGTGCGGCTACACCTGCCCGCAGACGGTCTATACCGAGATATTCCTTTGGTTCGAGAAGATGATCGAGGGCGAACGACCGCAACGCATCAAGCTCGATGCCGCGCCCTGGACGGCGCGAAAAATTGCCATCAAGAGCGCCAAGCACGCGACGTGGTTGCTCTTTTCACTGTGGACCGGCATCACCTTTGTCGGCTATTTCATGCCGATCCACGATCTGGTCAACGATATCCTCACCTTGTCGCCCGGTGCCTGGTCCGCCTTCTGGGTCGTTTTCTATGCCTTTGCCACCTACGGGAACGCCGGCTTCCTGCGCGATCAGATGTGCCGGCAGATTTGTCCCTACGCGCGCTTTCAGTTCGTGATGTTCGACCCCGACACCTTGATCATCGCCTACGACACAGCGCGAGGTGATGCACGCGGACCGAGAGCCAAGGGCGCCGACCCGAAAACGCTGGGCCTCGGTGATTGCGTCGATTGCGGCATCTGCGTCCAGGTCTGCCCGACCGGCATCGACATCCGAAACGGGCTGCAGAACGAGTGCATAGGCTGCGCCGCCTGCATCGACGCCTGCGATCAGGTCATGGACAAAATGAGCTACCCACGCGGCCTGATCCGCTATTCGACTGAAAACGCCGTCACGATGCGCTATACGACGATGGAAATCATTCGTCGCGCCGCCCGGCCACGGGTCATCATTTACACGGCAATCCTGGTCGCACTGACTGCCGCCACGGCGTGGTCTCTGGCTTCCCGCATTCCCCTGAAGGTCAATGTACTCAAGGATCGCAACGTGCTCTCGCGGGAAGCCGATGATGGTTCCATCGAGAACGCCTATCGCCTGCAGATCATGAATACCGGCGACCAGACCCGGACATTCAGGATCAGCATCGGCGGGGTCGAGGGTGTTCGACTGACCAGCGACAGCGAAGTCACCGTTCCAGGCGGCGAGATCGGCATACAGACAGCGATTGTCAGCGCTGAACCGGGCGCAGTCTCACCGGGTGCTGCATCGATCACGTTCAGTGTTGCGGACATGGCCGATCCCAAGGTGGCTGTCACGGAGCAGTCCAAATTCTGGATGCCTTGAGCTTAGAATGGGCGTGATGAGGCCCTGAACACGAAAGCCTCGATTCTCGGTGAGGAATCGCATCATGACCAATGAACAGTTGAAATCACTCATAACGTCACCGCTGCCATTTTTTGGCGTGAGCGAACGGGGCGACGTGCTTGCGCGCTATGTCCCTTACGGCCCGGTGTTTCGCTGGCGCTGGAACCAGATGGTCCCGATGCCCGTGCAGGGCAGCGACCTGATCTGGCTACTCCAGGCGGCGGACGAAGAAGCGCATTCGATCGCCGACACCGACAAACCAAGGCGTAGCCGGTCCACGTAAGCCACGACGCAGCGGTAGCTAGATTGCCCCGGTTTTACGCATCTGCTCACCAAGCCAACCGCCGATAGCCCAGACCTCCTCCAGACAGACCGAATGCGGCATCGGGTAATCGTGCCACGCGATGTCGTAACCGCGTTCGAGCAGCAGATCCCGGGCAGCCAGACCGAGCATGGGCGAAACGACATCGTCGGCTGTACCGTGCGCGGCAAAGATCGGGATGTTGCGATTGGCGCCCGCAGAGTCTTCATCAAGCAGCGCCGGCGACGGAATGTAGGTCGACAGGGCTACGAGCCCGGCGAGCTTTTCCGGGTGGGTCAGCGCCGTCGTGTAGGCGACCGCGCCGCCTTGCGAAAAACCGGCTAGAAAGATGCGGTCGACCGGAATTCCACGGCCTTTTTCACGTTCGATCAGGTGCCGCACGGTTTCGCGTGAGGTAACGATCCCCGCTTCGTCAATGCGCCGACTCGTGCTATCGAGCGAAATGATGTCGTACCAGGCGCGCATGACGTAGCCGCCATTGCAGGTAACCGCCATGTAGGGCGCGTGGGGGAAGATGAAACGGACGGCCGGCGACGCGGCCAGACCGAGCTCGGGGACAATCGGCACGAAATCCGAGCCGTCGGCACCCAGGCCGTGCAGCCAGATCACCGCGTACTCGGGATGGGCGGCGGTTTCGACCTCCAGCGGCGGCATGTCGATTTCCATGGGGGTCTCCTCGTGTTCGTCAGGCAGGCAGTATGCGGCAATGTAGCCGCGCTTTACCACCAGGTGCGCTATCCAGCCCAAGAGCGATATGCTAGCTTTATCGCATGCCGACTTGCCCTGGCGGGCGCGTTCTAGTCCATGGAGATGCTGATGCCTGTCCGATCGAAAGTGTTCATTGCCTCCTCATCGGAGGGGCTGGAAGTGGTCGGCATCGTTCGCCAATTCCTGCAGGACGAACTCGATCAAGTGGCCGACATCGAACCGTGGACCCTCGCCTTCGAACTCAGTGCGACCTATATCGAGTCTCTGGAGAAGACAGCCGACGAGTCCGATTTCGCCATCCTCGTCCTGACGCCGGATGACGTGACGACGAGCCGCAAGAAACAAAAGCTCTCGCCACGCGATAACGTGATCTTCGAACTCGGCCTGTTCATGGGCGCCCTCGGGCGCGAACGCTGTTATCTGGTGCAGGAAGACAGGCCCGACCTGAAACTGCCTACTGACCTGCTCGGACTCCACTCGGCCAGCTTCAAGCGCCCCGACGACGGCGACCTCAAGTCGGCACTGAGCGCCAAATGCACCCTGATCGCGGAGCGGATCGTCACGCTGGGCTCCCGTCACAAGCTCAGCCCGGAAGTCCGTTCTGCCCAGGCTGCCAATCGGGCCTTCATTGACCGCGTCAAGGGTGCATGGTGGGAGCGCATCACCGTAGACGGCAAGCACAGCCTGAGTTTCCTGCAGATCGACGTGGACGAAAGCAACGATACCGTCGAACTGCAGGGCATTTCCTATGATGCCGATGGCACCCTGATGGCGCACTGGCGCAGTCAGGTTGCGCGCGTGGACAGGGCTGAACAGAAGATTCTCTACCACTGGCAGGGCTGGTATCCCGAAAGCACATTGGCCAAGCCGCAGGATCGATTCAACGGCTACGGTGAAATCGAATTCGAATCGCCTCTTGATGCAGTCCAGACGATCAGCCGCGGGCGGGGGCGCTTCTGGGACGTCGACGAAACCCGCCCGGAGAAAACGGCCGTCAAGAGCATTCGCCTGCACCGTGTTAACGACAGGGACGTTGTCAGAACGATGACCGACGGCAAGGACAAAGCGCGCCGCGCCCTTGTCGTCAGGACGCTTGAGGACTGGTAGGAACGGGCAATGGCGGAGCCTGGCCCGTTCCTACCAGCTCCGGAAATTGAAATGCGGCCATCTCATTGCCCGGCGAGGCTGCCGGACATCTGCCTTAGCCGC
This sequence comes from Dechloromonas sp., assembly GCA_016790815.1. Lineage (GTDB taxonomy): Bacteria > Pseudomonadota > Gammaproteobacteria > Burkholderiales > Rhodocyclaceae > Azonexus. The sequence goes on along the minus strand of JAEUOG010000023.1, from coordinate 7,729 downwards.
CACTCAGCGCCTGGACAATGACCACATCGTCATCCGGCTGCATCTCCTGCGACAAAGCTTCCGCTGCGATACCGTTGACGAAGATTCGAATGTGGCGACGGACCCGGGACTGCTCGTCAATGATGCGAAAGCGGATACCGGGGTACTGCCGGTCCAAATCAGCCAGCACCTCACCGAGGGTCGCGCCGCGGGCCTCCGCCCGGCCACCTCCGGTGTAAGAATTCAAGGCGCTGGGAATCAGGACTTTCATGGCGCCGCCGCGTTACAGAACAGCCGCTTCGACGGCGTATATTTCCGGCAGGTGCCGGGCTATGCATTCCCAATGCGCTCCCTCGTCGCGGCTCATCCATAGCTCGCCGCTCGTCGTGCCGAAGTAAAGACCGACCGGATCGCGGCTATCGCAACACATCGCCTGCCGCTTGACCGTCCACCACGCCTGCTGCCCAGGCATGCCGGCGTCCTGACGCTGCCAGGTTTCGCCACCGTCATGGGTGGCGTAAACCGCCGGCTTTCCGCCGGGGCTGGTACGTGGCCAAACCTCCGTGCCATCCATCGGAAAAACCCAGGCCCTCCGGTCATCGCGAGGGTGGGCCGTCATCGTGAAGCCGATATCGCCAACGGCTACCGTTATTCAGTCTCTACAACGAAGAAATGCTGGATCAGGCAGTAGCCATGCTCGACGGCGATGTGCGCATCTTCGGGCTGGAGTCACCCGGCCACGCTGCACCAGCGACTGCTCAAGGAATACGCAACAGCACACGCCACCCTCTCCTGAGGAAAATGGCCGTTGCTGCGGTCGACCGGCCAAAACGGCCAAAAATGAAATCCGGCGGGCGGTGTTTGCAGCCGCCTAACCTTCACCCCGGCGCAACCACTTCAGCACCATTGTGTAGAGGTGAGCAGGATCGACCGGCTTGGCGATGAAGTCGTTCATGCCGACATCAAGGCAACGCGCCCTGTCCTCGGCAAAGGCATTGGCCGTCATGGCCAGTACAGGTACGCCACCCCAACCTGGCATGGCGCGAAGTTTTCGCGTTGCCGTCAGGCCGTCCATCCGTGGCATCTGCATGTCCATCAGGATCAGGTCGAAATTCTCGCGCGCAAGCATCTCTATGGCCGCCTGCCCGTCGTCGGCAACATCAACAACCAGCCCGACATCATCGAGTATCGCCAGGGCGATTTCCTGATTGATCGGCTCATCTTCGACCAGCAGGATGCGTGCCCCCGGATAGTTTTTTCGCAAGGAATCGGCGGCATCCTCGCACGATTCGTTGGCGCCACCCGGATCTGAAACCCCGCCACGCTTCAGGCGTGCGGTCAGCCAGAAGGTGCTTCCCTGCCCAGCGCCGCCGATTGCACCTGCATCGCCCCCCATGAGCCGGGCAAATTTGCGGGTGATGGCCAGGCCAAGCCCGGTGCCACCGTATTTTCGCGTAGTCGAATTGTCAGCCTGCTCGAAGGCGCCGAACAATCTCGGAAGCTCGCTCTCGGCAATACCAATGCCGGTATCCTCGACCTCGAAACGCAGGAGAACGCTGGAGGCATCCTCATCAAGCAGACTGGCGCGCAGAGTGATGCCACCATTCTCGGTAAACTTGATCGCATTGGTCACGTAGTTGAGCAATGCCTGTTGCAGACGGGTCTGGTCCCCCAGGACCATCGGTAACTGCGGCACGGGTTCGGCGTTCAGGAACAGGTGCTTGGCTTGGGCTCGATCATGCAACATCGAAGTCACATTGCGCAGAATGCTCTCGACCTTGAACGGGGTCTCTTCGAGGGAAAATTTCCCAGCTTCGATCTTCGACAGGTCAAGGATGGCGTTGATGATTTCCAGCAGGTGCTCGCCGGCCATTTCCAGCCGGTCAAGGCGCGCCATCTGTTCTGCCTCCAGGCCGCTGCGCCGGATCAGATGAGCCATCCCGGTGATAGCATTGAGCGGCGTACGAATCTCGTGCGACATATTGGCCAGGAACTCGCTCTTCGCCACATTCGCGGCCTCGGCTGCTTCCTTGGCAACAGCCAGTTCTTCGGTGCGCCGGGCAACGAGTTCTTCAAGATGCAGGCGATAGCTCTTTAGTTCGTTCTCGCTCTGCACACGCCCCGTAATATCGCGACTGATGCCAAACAGGCCTACTACCCTGCGCTGCTCGTCGAACAAGGGCCATTTGTTGGTTTCCACGTAGCCAAGCTGGCCATCCGCGTCAAAATAGGGATCAATCTGGGCGAGAAGGGGTTTCCCCTCCCTGAATACAGACATTTCCTCCCGCTCGTAAACCTTGGCAGTCTCCTTGGGAAATACGTCGCGATCATGCTTGCCGACCATGTCCTGCCACCTGGCATGCCCGGTTATGTTAGCGAGGGTCTGGCTACAGAAGCGGAACCGGCTTTCCGCATCCTTGAAATACATGAAATCAGTTGTCTGATTGAGGAATGCCTCAAAGTCGCGATTGAAATCGGCCACCTTTTTTTCGGCCTGCTTGCGTCCGGTGATGTCTACATCCATGCAGACCAGAATTTTGTCGGAATCAACGGCCCCGGGAATCAGAAAGGCGGTCGACTCCACCCAGCGCAGCTCACCGCTACGCGTTCGGGTGGCGTACTCGCTCGGCCCGTGCGACTCCCCGGTAAGCACGATCTCCGCCAGCGCCGTGTGGCAACGGGCCGCCTCGTCATCACAGAAAATCAACTGATCCAGTGTCTTCCCTTTTGCCTCATCGGCTGACCAGCCGTAAAGCACCTCCGACGCCGGATTCCAGTAAATGACCCGCCCCTCGGTATCGAACCACTGAACGGCCACGTTGGGCGTATTGTCAAGGCAGGCCCACAGCTGGCGGCGGGATGCCTCGGCACGCTCCTTTGCGTTCGACGCCAGCGCAAAAGCGCGATTGAGCGCAAGGAAGGCCCCAGTCACCATAAGGGCAACCAACGCAAAACCAAGGCGCAATGACCATAAATTGGTCGGCTCGGCCCTCCAGCCGCCACGCGGCGTTGCAGCAATCAGCCAGGACCCTTGTGGCAAATGAATGCTCGCCAGCACGGGATTGGCGGTAAACACCTCGGGACGACCAAAGAACACCTCCCCATCGGCGCCGGTAGCATCCTTGCCGCGAATGGCAACGTCTAGCGTGAGCTTGTCGTCATACAGACCGCTGCTGGAAAACAGCTTCTCGACGTCGATGACCGCACTGACGATTCCCCAGAAATACTCGCCACCAGTGCGATCAGGCAGATAGATCGGCAGGCGGGCGACCAGACCGACACCCCCTTGAACGAGGTTCAATGGCCCGGCCACGACAATCTCGTGCGACAGCCGGGCCTTTTCGACCGCCGCAAACTGCGCCGGCGTCGAGCGGTAATCCAGCCCCACCGCCTGCTCGTTTCCCTTGATCGGATATACCCAACGGACAACCATGTCCGGTGCGGCAGCAATGTTGCGAAGCTGGGTGCGCCCGGCAAAAAGCGGCTGAACGGCGATATCGAACTGCCGCTGATCGAGATCCGGTGCCAGCGCTACCACCCCGATCATTCCGCGAACAAGCTGGATATCGCTGGTGAGATTGCCGTCAAGCGCGTCGCGAAGCATGGTCAGGCGGTACAGCACCTTGGCGCGCTCATCCGACTCGTATTGCTCGTGATTGATTTTTTCCGCGAAATAAGCGGCAAGCGCCAGCCCGCAGCACAACAACAACGCCGTCATCAAGTGCAGCGATCTTCGACTCATTTCACGCGCTCTCGAAAATCGCTTTCGCACAGCGCTTCGTGCAGCCCTGGCAAAACAAGCCTTGGCAAGACAGATTTCAACCTTCGCTCCCGATGTCAGGACGACACTGATCCTGTCCCGCAATTGTATCTAGCAGCGCACCATACAGGGAAAGCAATTGTGATGGACCTCCCGTCTGACCAGAGCCCGCAAATCTAAACCAGGCGCGCCAACCAAGCACCGAGAATGCGCCCTGTATTGCCTCCCCCTGTTGAGCTGATACACCACCACGCAGATTAATTGAACGGAATAATATTTCCACGGTCGATAAAATCAGGTTGGCTGGCCTGCTGGCGTCGATGGGAATCACTCACCCGCCGATTGGGCGGAGTTGGCAAAGCTGTGCACCTCCGGTTTTTCTGGTCTAACCAGGGGGAATGAATGACCGATATATTCCTGAGCTATACCGAGCGTGACCGCGAGACGGCACGTCGGGTTGCCGAAGTGCTTGGCTCGGCCGGCTGGAGCGTCTGGTGGGACCGGCGAATTCCGGCCGGGGAAACCTGGCGCAGTGTGCTTGAGCATGCGCTGGAAGACATGCGCTGCATGGTGGTCTTGTGGTCGGCCAGGTCTGTTGAAAGCGAGTGGGTTTGCGAAGAGGCCAGCGAAGGGCGCCGACAGGGCAAGCTGGTGCCGGTGATGATCGAGAACGTGCGTCCACCAGCCGGCTTCCGCGAGATTCAGGCTGCCGATCTGACCGGCTGGGACGGTTCGGTCGAGTTTGACGGCCTGCGCATGTTGCTCGACGATCTGGAAAATTTGCTCGGCAAGCCGGCACAAGCGGTGGCTGAAAGTCCGGGAACAGCCGTCAATCAGGGCCGCCCACACTACGACCCGAGCGATCTGGCGATTCGCCAGACAAAAAACGATTGGTGGCCACGCCACCGCATGGCGATCATTGCCGTAGCAAGTGCCTTGCTGCTTGCTGCTGGCGGCGGTGTTTACTTCGGCCGCTCGTCGCCTGCTTCGGTTCAGCTTCCCGTCGCGACACCCGAACCGCAAAAAGAAAAACTCCGCCCTCCTGCAATCACCCTCAAAAAGCCACCAACCGTAGCGGCAGAGGAGCCAGCCCCGGTCGTTGAAAGGCCGAAGGTCAAGGATGTGCTGGGCGGAAAACCCTTGAAGAGCGCCGAAACCGCGCGCCCGGCCAATAACCGTTGCGCCGATCTTCTGGCCCGGGTTCAGTTGGGCGAATCACTGTCCTATGAGGCGCAGGCCGTATTCCAGAAGGAGTGTCAGAAATGACGACCGTATTTCGAAAAACAGGCGCCGCCGGGGTCTGCCTCGCGGCCCTCTGCCTCTCCCTGCTTGTCACGGGCTGCGACAGCCTGCAGGAAAAGCCGGCAACGCCGGCCGCCACCATACCGACCACTACGCCTGCTGCTTCCACGCCGCCTGCCAGCCCGCCACCGATCCAGGCTTACGACAAGGCCGTATTGAGTGCGGCCACCGCCTTGTTCAAGAATGCCAGGCTACCGGCCGAGGGAATGCCGGCGCAGGCCAAGTACCCAGTGGTTATCGACCCGCTGATCGACGGCATGACCGGGGCGCAATCGGTCGCCACGCAGGCGATGGGCGTCAGGTTGGCGAACATGATGCGTGAGCAATATCCGCAGTTTGACGTGAAAGCGTTTTCGGCAGCCAACGTTGCCAAGAGCCCGCTGGTGCTGATCGGCACCTTCACCGGCGTCAACGCCGAGCGCAAGACGGCCGGTCCGCGCTCGGCTTACCGGATTTGTCTTGCGCTGGCTGACCTGCGCAGCGGCAAGCTGCTCAGCAAGGGCCTGGCCTTCGCATTGCCGGATGGCGTGGACCCGACACCGCTGGCCTTCTTCCGCGATGCTCCGGCCTGGTCCGAGGATCCGGCGACCGAGGGCTACATCAAGACTTGTCAGGGTACCAAGGCAGGTGACCCGATCAACCCGCTCTACCTCGACCGCATTCTGGCCGCCTCGGTGGTGGCCGAAGGCATCGAAGCCTATGAGGCGGGGCGCTACCGCGAAGCACTCGATTTTTACACCAGCGCCTTGGCCATGCCGAGCGGTGACCAGTTTCGCGTGCACAACGGGATCTATCTTGCGAACTGGAAACTCGGCCGCCGACAGCCGGCCGAAGCCGCTTTTGCCAAGGTCGTCGACTATGGTCTCAAACACCAGCGGTTGGCCGTCAAGTTCCTGTTCCGTCCCGGTTCGACAGCTTTCATGGCCAATCCGGCGCTCAGCGCACCCTACCCCGGCTGGCTGAAGGCCATCGCAAAACAAACCGGCGAGAGCAGCAAGTGTCTGGAAATCACCGGCCATACCAGCCCGACCGGCCCGGAACCCTTGAACGAACGACTGTCGCTGCTCCGGGCCGAGGCCATCAAGTCACGCCTCGCCCAAAATTCGTCGGGACTGGAGAAGCGGATGATCGCCAACGGGGTCGGCTCGCGGCAAACGATGGTCGGCAACGGTCGCGACGACGCCAGCGATGCGCTGGATCGTCGTGTCGAATTCAAGGTCATTGGCTGCTGATGTGTTTCTGAAGCCTTTTGCCCACGAGGTATTGCCTGAACGATTCGCCGTTTATTGACGCCAATTGACGGCTTGGTGAATTCTGCCCGCGCCGAATGCCCGTTGGTTCCGGCCGGTACGATTGGTCCGGCCAGCTTATGGGGATTCATCCTGCTTCCAGGGCTTCTGCGGTCAACGGAAAAAATAGCCAAAAACGAACGCCCCCGGCGCAGCCATTCAGGGTCGAACAGCACGCGCCAGCGTCTACACCTTCCACATCAAACTTTATAACAATTAGAAATAACAAGATGCGCACTTGTTATTAAAAGAATATTAAGCGCTTTGCTACAATGGCGCCCATTCGACAATCCACGCGGATTCACCTGCAATGACCCAGACAACTCAAGGCACCACGCTTAGTCACCTCGACTGGCTCGAAGCCGAAGCCATCCACATCATGCGCGAAGTGGCCGGCCAGTGTTCAAACCCGGTTCTGCTCTTCTCCGGTGGCAAGGACTCGATCTGCATGCTGCGCCTGGCTGAAAAGGCTTTCCGCCCGGGCAAGTTCCCCTTCCCGCTAATGCATATCGACACCGGCCACAATTACCAGGAAGTCGTCGCCTTCCGCGACAAGCGCGCGGCCGAACTGGGCGAGCGGCTGATCGTCCGTTCCGTCGAAGACTCGATGAAGCGCGGCACCGTCGTCCTCAAGCATGAAGGCGAATCGCGCAACAAGCACCAGTCGGTGACGTTGCTCGAAGCCATCGAGGAATTTGGCTTTGACGCCTGCATCGGCGGCGCCCGTCGCGACGAGGAAAAGGCCCGCGCCAAGGAACGCATCTTCAGCTTCCGCGACGAATTCGGCCAATGGGACCCGAAAAACCAGCGCCCAGAACTGTGGAGCCTGTACAACGCGCGCAGCCACAAGGGCGAAAACATCCGCGCGTTCCCGATCTCGAACTGGACGGAAATGGACGTCTGGCAATATATCGAGCGCGAAAAGCTCGAACTGCCGTCGATTTACTTCGCCCACACCCGCCCGGTCGTCATGCGCCAGGGCGCCATCGTGCCGGTCAGCGTGCCGCTGGCTTCCGGCGAACTGACCAACCTGCCCAAAGCGGGCGAGGCGATCATCGAAAAGACCGTGCGCTTCCGCACCGTCGGCGACATCTCCTGCACGGCGCCGGTCGAGTCCGACGCCGACACCGTCGCCAGGATCGTGCTTGAAACCGCCACCACCACCATTACCGAGCGCGGCGCCACCCGCCTGGACGACCAGACCAGCGAAGCCTCGATGGAACAACTCAAGAAGGAGGGGTACTTCTGATGTCCACCTTGGAAAAAATCGAAGATTACGGCCTGCTGCGCTTCCTTACCTGCGGCAGTGTCGACGACGGTAAGAGCACCCTGATCGGGCGTCTCCTTTACGACACCAAGACGATCCTCGCCGACACCCTGTCGGCCATCACCAAGACCT
>JAEUOG010000056.1 GCA_016790815.1 Dechloromonas sp. | reverse complement strand
GACTTCATCTACCAGCTTTTTAAAGACCGTGTCGTCTTTCGGCAGGGCGAGTCCGTAAGGCTCGATGGAGAGCCCCTCGGGCAACAGCACATAATCTTCCGGGTTGGCTGCGCCAGCCCGCTTGCCGAGCAGGATAGCGTCATCCGCGACATAGGCATCGGCATCGCCACGCTCCAGCATCGCCATCGATTCCTCGTAGCTGCGCCCGCTTACCTCCAGAACGGCCTGGTTGAGCCTGATCGCCGCCATTTTGACCAGACGGTCGGCGCTCGTGCCATTCGTAGTCAGTATCCTTTTGCCGCCCAGATCGGCAAAGGATTTGATGCCGCTATCCGCGCGCACCATGACCTTGACCTCGGAAACAAAGAAGGTATTGGAAAAATCGGCCTGACTCTGGCGGCTGACCGTATTGGTCGTTGCTCCACACTCGATGTCGGCCATGCCTACCTTGACCATCATTAGACGCGCCGTCGATGTCGCGACGACGGGAACGACCTTGATCTCCTTGCCCAGTCGAGCCTTGACGGCATTGACAACGCGACCGCAGAGTTCCCAGGAAAAACCGGTCGGTGTCTGCTTGTCAGGCAGGACATAGGAAAAGGGAACTGCCGCCTCGCGGTGACCCCGCTGAATCGTGCCCTCTCGGGCTATGCGCTTCAAGGTAGGGCCAAGCTCGGCCTCCTGAGCACCTGCCAAGCCAAACACGCCGGCAAGACATAGAGCGAGAAGAATCCGGTGCATTACTTGATGACTCCTTTGCAGCCCACGGTATTCCCGGCACAAGGCACGGAAGTTTCGCGATTGATCAGCCACTGGCCGGCAACCCGGATCATCTCCAGGGTCTTGTGGGTCGTGTCGCTGTAGATATTCGAGCGGTAGGTCTGCTGGAATTCTACGCGCGCCCGCTCGGGACTTTCCATCTTCACCTGAATTTCCTGCACATCGACGCTGATCGAGTCACGCGTCGCGATCCGGCTGCGCCGCAGTTGTGCCCAGTCTTCCAGGTTGAGTCCGCCGTCAGGCGTGAAGGTCTTGGCGTAGAAGGCGCTGTAGGCGGCGTAGTCCTTGGATGCCCAGGCGGCCGCCCAGCCTTTGACCTGACGGGTGATGTCGCTGTCAGGGCCGCTGGCTGGCGCCGCTTGCGGAACGGCCAGCGGAACGGGGGCCGGCTTGCTGTCGAGCAGGGCCATGGCTCGGGCGTTGAGGGCTTCGCGGTCACTCGGGTTGAGGGCAACGGGGTCGTTCGGGCAGAGTTCCTTGTTATCGACTTCGGCGAGTTCGCTCCGGTCCGGGGTGCTGCTGTCGAGTCGTTGCAGGCCGAGGACTTCGAGCAGGGTGCCCATACCGGCGTAGGTGCGCAGGTAGGCGAGGCTGAGGTCGGCGTCGGCGTTGACGGCGTTGCGGCGGGCGCTGAGGAGTTCGTTTTCGGTGTCGAGGAGATCGAGCAGGGTGCGCTGGCCGACGTTGTACTGGTCGCGGTAGGCGGCCAGGGTCTTTTCGAGGAGGCTGACTTGCTGGGCGAGCAGACCGCTTTGTTCGCGCAGGCGGGCCACGTCGTTGTAGGCGATGAGCAGGGTCTGGCGGGTGTCGCGGCAGGCTTTTTCGCGGAGGTCGAGGGCGAGGTTCTTGCGTTCGATGTACTGCTTTTCGCGGGCGCGGTCGGAGCCGCCGTTGAAGAGGTTCCAGCTGACGACGAGTTCGGCGACGTTGTGGTGGCGATCGCCGGTGTCGCCGAGGTAGTTGCGGGTGTTGTCGGTGCGGGCGCGGAAGTCGAGTTTGGGGGAGTAGGCGGCGCGGCGGTTGTTAATTTCGTATTGGCTGGCTTCGATGTTTTCGGTAGCAGCGAGGAGCGCCGGGTTTTTGCGGTGCAAGGTGTCGAGCGCGACTTTGGCCTGGGCCGGGATGGCGTTGTTGAGTTCCGCCGGGGGCGTGATGGCGTCGGCGGGTTGGGCGCCGATAAGGCGCTGGTAGCGGGCGCTGACGTCGTGGAGGTTGGCCGTTTCGGTGATGAGGTTGATTTCAGCCAGCGCCAGACGGCTGCCGGCTTGTTCGAAGTCGACGCGACGGCCGACGCCGCTTTGGGTACGCCGCTCGATCTGGTCGTAGGTAGCTTTGTGCTGGATGTAGTTGTCTTTGGCGAGGTCGACGAGGTGGCGGTAGCGCAGGACGTCGAGGTAGGCACGACCTGCTTCGAGAGCGATGTTTTCGGATGCGTCGAGGAGCTCGTAGTAGCGGACAATTCGGGCTTTGTCGAGGCGGCGAACCTCGTTCCTCGTGGCGAAGCCGTCGAAGATCATCTGATTGAGGCTGAGCAGGACGCCGGTACGGGTGTAGTCGCGGTCGGCGGCACTCGGCTGGCGGAGGCTTTCGCGACCGCTGCCGGCAGTGAGGTCGACACGCGGGAAGTAGCCGCCACGGGCAACGCCAATCTCTTCGTCTGCAGCGCGGTAGGCGTGCCACTTCGCCGTCACTTCCGGACTGTTCAGCACCGCGCGCTGAGCTACTTCTTTCAGGGTCACAGGGGTTGAAATACCGCGCGGAATCGAGTCTGCGGAATTGGCAAGGACAGGAATTGCAAGGCTTACCAGCATGGAAAGGATTTTTTTCGTTTTCATGGGGGATAATCTCCGTGGATTTGGCTGGATTATAGACACTCGCCTCTCGAAAAACGTGAAATTTACGACGTTTACAACCCGATAATTCAACGACTTGACACGTTCATTGCCCAATCAACCTGCGCTGTTTCGCTGCTTGGCCACAATCGTGCTGGTAGGCACGCTTTCGTTGAGCGGCCTGCCCTTCGCGCTAGGTGTGGACTTTGACCGCCTGCAGCAGGTGCTGCTTGGGCGTTTTGGAAGCGATCGTATCCCGTTGCTGCTTGAATGGAAACGCATGCTTGGCGAGGGGCAGAAGGCTCAGGAACCGGACAAGCTGCGACGTGTAAACGATTTCATCAATCGTCGGATTGCGTTCGACGACGACGCGTCGGTTTGGGGCCAGAACGATTATTGGGCGACCCCGGTCGAAGTCATCGGGCAGGGCCGTGGAGACTGTGAAGATTTTTCCATTGCCAAGTATTACTCGCTGATTGATCTCGGCATACCGGTCAACAAGCTTCGTCTGGTTTATGTCAAGGCGGTGCAAACTGGCCCGGCTGGCACTTTCCTCCAGGCGCACATGGTGCTGGCTTACTACGCTACGCCAACCGCCGACCCACTGGTCCTCGACAACCTGAACCCTCAGATTCTGCCTGCTTCCCAGCGCAGCGATCTTTCTCCCATTTTCAGTTTCAACAGCGCGGGGCTGTGGCAGGGCACCGGCAATAACGCCAGCAAGAGCAATCTGTCACGCTGGCAGGATTTGCTGTCCCGGGCACGCGCTGAAGGCTTCCAGTGAGGTAATTGACATGTCTTTATTCCGACAACTCTGGCTCGCGGTCATTGCCAGCACGGTTATTGCGTTCGCCGGCAGCTTCATCGTCAGCACGCTGACGGCACGCCACTATCTGGAACGTCAGCTGGCCATCAAAAACAATGACAACGCGGCCACGCTGGCGCTCTCGATGTCACAACTGGACAAAGACCCTGTAACCATCGAACTCCAAGTTGCGGCCGTTTTCGACAGCGGTCAGTACTCCGCTGTTCGAATGATCGACCCGAACGGCAAGGTGATGATTCAAAAAACCAGCGTACAGGCTGTCGGAAATGTTCCAGACTGGTTCATTCGTATCTTCCCGATTGATTCGCTGCCAGGCCAAGCCCAGGTAACGTCGGGCTGGAATCAATTCGGAACAATAGAGCTGATCAGCCACAGCCATTTTGCCTACACGGAGCTTTGGAGCGGCGCTTTGAAACTTCTTGGCTGGTTTGCCATCGGAGGTGGGTTGATGGGGGTGTTCGGCATGCACTTCCTGGGCAGCATCCGGCGGCCACTGGACGCTGTGGTCGGACAGGCGCAAGCGATCAGCGAAAGGCGTTTCACAACCATCAGCGAACCCGCCACTCCCGAGCTAAAAAGCCTGGCCAGCGCGATGAATACCATGGTTGACCGGCTAAAGGCGATGTTTGCCGAGGAAGCCGCCCGCCTTGAACAGGTGCGCCGCGAAGCGAATCTGGACAGCCTGACCGGCTTGGCCAATCGCGCTTTTTTCATGAATCAGTTGGCAGCCGCACTCAGCGACGATGACGCGCCTGCGTCAGGCTCGCTGCTCCTTCTGCGTCTGGCCGACCTCGCCGGAATCAACAAGCGTGCCGGGCGGGAGATAGCGGATGAGCTGTTGTACCGCATCGGGGGTACGCTGAACGGCCTAACTGCAGAAAAACCCAACGCTGCATCAGCGCGCCTGAATGGTGCCGACTTTGCGCTGCTGCTGCCCGGCGTTCAGGACCCCGCGCCCTACGCAGAAATATTGCTCCACGCGCTGAACGACCTCGCTGCCGCTGGCCTCATCGACGGCGAGCGCATCGGCCACCTTGCCAGCGGGGTGTATCTGCACGGGCAGTCGATCGGCAGCCTCTTGTCACGCGTCGACACGGCGCTGGCATCCGCCGAGGGGCAAAGCGGACTTGCGTGGTGCCGAGCAGAAAGCGATAGCGACCAGCATGCCACGTCGAACGCTGATTGGAAGAAACTGCTCGAAGGCGCTATCCAGACCCAGCGCCTGCGCCTGATCGACTTCCCGGTTGCTGGCAATGCCGGACAGCTGCTCCACTTCGAATGCCCGCTGCGCCTGCAAACCACCGAGGATGGCGAGTGGCTGACTGCCGGAAGCTTCATGCCGATGGCCTCGCGCCTCTCGATGACCACCGAACTCGACCTCGCCGCCGCCCGTCTTGCATTGGAGCGCGTGGCGGCCGGCGCCCCCGCTGTTGCGGTCAACCTGTCGGGCGAGTCGATTCTGGAAGCGTCGTTCCGCGCCCGGCTGTTCGCGCTGATCGCCGCACGCAAGGATCTGGCGCCTCGCCTCTGGCTTGAAGTATCTGAAATCGGCGCCTTCCAGCATTTTGATGAATTCCATGCGTTTTGTGACGCCCTGCGCCCCCTCGGCTGTCGCCTCGGCATTGAGCACTTCGGCCGCCAGTTCAGCGAAATCGGCCGTCTGCACGGCATCGGCCTCGATTATCTCAAGGTCGACGGCAGCTTCATCCGCGCCATCGACACCCAGACTGGTAACCAGGCCTTCATCAAGGGCCTGTGCAGCATCGCGCACAATATTGGCTTGACCGTCATCGCTGAAGGCGTCCAGACCGCCGAGGAGCTGGCCATCCTGCCCGAACTCGGCTTCGATGGTGCTACCGGCCCCGCAGTCCCGAGGAGCTGAAATGAGCACCGAAATTGAACTAAAGCTTCAACTAAGCCCGAAAGCGGCAAGGAAACTGGCCGACCATCCGCTGCTCGCCAGCATTCAGCCGCAGAAGCAGCATTTGCTCAATACCTATTTCGACACACCTGCCCTGGAGCTCCATGCCCGGCGCGTAGCCTTGCGCTTCCGCAAAAAGGGCTGGCAATGGCTGTGCACAGTCAAATCGGCTGAGCCGGCCAGTGGCGGACTGGCCATGCGCAGCGAATGGGAGGCGCCAGCCACGCCGGGCACCTTCGACTTCAGCCATGTTGACGCTACTGATTTCCGTGACTATCTCGAACAACGCGTTGATCGTTTCGAGCCCATTTTCACCACCGATTTTCGTCGTCAGGTCTGGAATGTGCCATTCGGCGGATCGCTGATCGAACTCGCCATAGACAGAGGACAGATCGAAAGCTGCGGTCGACGGACGCCGATCTGCGAAATCGAACTTGAATTGCTCTCCGGGGCGATTGAGGACATTTTCAATCTCACCCGGCAGCTTCAAAAAGACCTTGATCTATTCCCGGCCATCGCCAGCAAAGCCGAACGGGGCTACGCCCTGTTTCTCAAGGAACCGTTACGGCCATTCAAAAGCAAGCCAGTGCCGATTAGCGAACAACAAACCCCTGTCGAAGCCTTTCGCACCATCGCACTAGGTTGCCTGGAGCATTTTCAGCGCAATGAAAAAGGCCTGCTGACCGGCGGCGATTCGGAATTCATCCACCAGGCCCGCGTCGCCTTGCGCCGTCTGCGTTCTGCAATCAAGCTTTTCGCCCCCGCACTGCCTCCGGAGTTCGTCGCCGCATACGGACAAACGTGGAAGACGCTGGCCGGCGCTCTGGGTGACACACGAAACTGGGATGTCTTCCTCGAAGAAACGCTCCCCCCCATCGCTGAAGCCTTCCCGGAAAGCCGTGACATCAAGCGCCTGCGCAAAGCAGGCCAACGTCGCGCACAAAGCGCCCGAAAATCCGTCGTCGGCATACTGGCCGTGAAGGAATACCCCCGCCTGCTCCTCGAGTTCACCGCGGCCGTTTACACGCTGGGGGATACGCTACCGATGCCGATAGTCGATTTCGCGCGGCAGCAAATCAACAGCCACGCAAAAAAAGCGCGACGATTGGCCAGCAGAAACGCCGAACTATCGCCTGAGGAGCGCCACAAAATGCGCATCGCTTTCAAAAAACTGCGATACACATTGGATTTCTTCGCCCCTCTGAAGCCACAGCGAAAGCTTCGCCCCTATGTCGCTACGCTTTCGCAGTTACAGGATGAGCTCGGTCTGATCAACGACCATGTCACCGCAGAAACACTGATTGCCGAAGCCCTTAAAGGCCGCCCCTCAGGACCAGTCCATGGCTGGATATCAGGACGGCATGCCTTGCTGGTCAGCGAGTTGCCCGAGGCACTGCAAACGTGGTTGGCGCACAGGACACCGAGTGGCTGATCCACGCCCGTGCTTTGCTGTATGGATTTTGGCCATTTTTCCTGGTTGACCGTGGCAAATAGATTTGACAGAAGCCAAACCTGACCCGCGACCTATATTCGACCGTGGCACCAGAATCGAGGTCCGCCACCGCAATACTCCCCCGCACCAACGAGATCGGGGTAACTCACCACCGCCACGGCAATCAACATCACGTTAGCCGCGCCCCAAACCAATCGCGGAAGCCAACTTGGCACATGAACCCCTTCGCCCTTAAAACCGGGAAGGCAGCGCGCCGAACACCAGCCGACGGTGATAGCCAACCAAAGTTGAGGATAGGGCATCACGAGGACACCATCCACCATGCTTTGAACCATGGACGACAACACGGCGAAAAACAGGGCCCACCTGAGATCTGCACCCGCCTTGCCATCGCCGGACCTGACCGCGCCAAAGACTTTTACCAGCCAGAGCGTCACGATAGCCAGCATCATGAAAAGCACTGGCAGCCCCCACTCGCTGGCTATTTGCAACAGCGCCTGATGCGGGTGAGTACCAACCGGATTCTTCAACGAAGCAAAATGCATCGGCCCGATACCTAGCCAGGGAAACTCGACAATCTTGGCCCAGGCATGACTCCAGAGAGTCTCCCTTAATGACAAGCCAAAAACCTGCTCCCCAGCAAAGCGATTATCCGCTGCCTGCCCCGTCACCCAGGCGCTCGTATGCAAAACCAACCACGCAAGCACGAAGCCAGCAGCCATCACCAGCAACATACGCATTGCGGTTTCTCTGCCCCCCCCTTTCAGGCCCAAGAACAGGACAGAAACCGCCACCCAGGCCGCTATCGTTCCCCGGGTACCTGCCACGAAGACCATGCCAGCCAGAGATACCATCAGGAACATGTCCAGTCCGCGCGGATAACGAATACTTGTTCCCACGGGAAGAAACAACCTGGCCCCCAATAGCGGCACCACGATGGTCAGAAACTGCCCCTGAAAGCGCACGTTGGAAAACCCGTCGAGCAGGTTCCAGGGGGTGAAGTAAAGATCTGCATGAGCCAGTGCCGAAACAAAGTACGCATAGAACTGAAGGACCATTCCCGCCAGAAGGACACGCAAAAATGCGCCCAAAACAAGATCTGCTGCATCTTCAAATTCGCGCATGAGGCAAAACACAAAAACACCTATGCCTGCACTGCCGACCAGCAAGGCGAGCTCTGATGCAGCCCACCAAGGATGCGAGGCAAAGAACGCAGACAATGCACCCAGCGACAGAACACCGACGGCAGGCCAGAGCCAGACAGGGTTTGCAAGCATGCCCATGGAGGAGCGCAACAACCAAATCCCAAAAAATGTGAGGATCGAGATGGCAATTTGCCCCAGCCGCTGCTGGTCGTGCCAAGTGAGATCAGGATGCGGCACCCAGATCATAAGACCCAACATGACCGCTACAACCCCGGAGCCGAGCAACACCAAGCTGTGGCGAAACGTAAGCGAACGGCTATTCATACAATATTTTCATTCTTCACTCGAAATCACGAACCGTCACAAGCGAAACAGGAAGCATCGCCGCAGCAAAAAAAGAAAGTCGCCTGCGTCCTTTTCTAACAGGATATATTTCAGCCCCCCTCGGGTAAGCCAAACGGCCTTCCTCTTGCTCTATGAGAGCGAGCAGCTTGCTGAAGATGCCTTACACGTTGGGTTTTTCTTCACAGCAGCATTTCCTTTTGTCTCGGTAGTGAAGACCATGTCAGCATCTGCATTGTAGAGGGCCGCGGTCATACTTGTGCCAGCGGTGCACGCGCTTCCCAAAAAAACTGGTATGACTGGAAGATTCGGGTCAGCCGCAAGGCCAGCAGCCGCACTCACGTAAGCCTTGGCTTCTTTCAAGCAGGCGCCGTTAGCTGAGTTCTGGGTATAGTCACGATACGCAGGAAGCGCAACGGCGGCCAGAATACCGATAATGGCGACAACGATCATCAGTTCGATCAGGGTAAAACCCTCTTGGACGCTCTTCAATTGAATCCCCTTTTTTGTACCATGGTGTGGAAATCGCTGATTTCCCAAATCAATATCTATGCCCGGCTTCAGCAATGCCGCGTGGAGACCACCAAAGTATTTTCAACGCCCTTGTTATTCAAGACTTTGGCAATCTTTAGTAGCAACCAAAAAACCCCTGACGCCCCAACACGCCCAACAACATGACAATTTGCATCATCCCCGGGAGGCACAAAGTGACAAGATCGGGAATCGCGCCTGAAAAAAAAGCGCCTTGCGGCGCTTTTCTTATTGAAGTTCATTCAGCCTCAAGTCCTGTCGGCCAAATGCGCTTCCTCAGGTTTTACGAGTTCGTGCACTTGCCAGTAGATGCCGCACACTGAGGATGCTTGATCTTCGCAACATTGCCTTTTGTCGGTGTAACGTAGGCCAAGTTGGAGTTAGCATTGTAGGCTGTCACATCCATATTGGCACCCGACGTACAGGCAGAAGCCACAAACGGAGGAATGACCGTAACATTCGGGTCAGCCGCAAGGCCAGCAGTCGCCGAAACGTAAGCAGTGGCCTCTTTCAAGCAGGCGCCGTTAGCTGCATTCTGGGTATAGTCACGATACGCCGGCAGCGCAACGGCAGCCAGAATACCAATAATGGCGACAACGATCATCAGTTCGATCAGGGTGAAACCTTTTTGCACGTTCTTCATTTGAATCTCCTTTTAGTGACAAGGCGGGAAAGCCGCTGGGTAACCTATAACAGTTTCCGTGCCAGCTCATGGCGCAGCAACGCAAATTGACCCACCGCACCTCAAAACACCTTTTTTAATCATGTAGTTGGAGACCTTTTCTGCTGGCCATTAAAAAACGTGCCATCCAGCCGAGTCGAACAACATGACAATTTCCGTCACCCAGAGTGGACGCAATGTGGCAGGCCCAGCGATTTCAGACATTGAAATTGGCAAATACAGCACCAGCCGGATAGCCCGACGAAGATTCAGCGGTCAACCTGATGGGTTTTCAGGAAGGCGCTAGCGTATCGGCGGTACACCTCACTGGTGACGAAGACGTCGTGCAGCGCCGGATCGATGTGCCCATTGAGGCTGAAGCGCTGCAGAATCGCCAGCGCTTGCGAAAGCTTCATGCCGTCCTTGTATGGCCGGTCTTTGGCCGTGAGCGCTTCGAAGATGTCAGCGATCCCCATTATCCGGGCCTGCCAGCTCATCTCTTCGCGCTTCAGGCCTTTGGGGTAGCCTTTGCCGTCCATGCGCTCATGGTGGCCACCGGCGTATTCGGGAACGTTTTTGAGGTGTCGCGGCCATGGTAGTTGCTCGAGCATCCTGATGGTGGCGACAATGTGATGGTTGATAGTCTCGCGCTCGCCAGCCGTCAGCGTGCCTGCGCGGATGGTCAGGTTCTCGATTTCATCATCGCTAAGGAATGGCGACTCCAGGCCGTCGCTGTTTGTCCAGCGATACTCGCTGGCTATTCGATGGATATGCTCGACGTCTTCATCGGCCATTTTTTCACTGCCAAGATTGGCGCGGTGCAGAATGCTGCGGTCGACCGTTACTTTTTGGCAAAAATCGACATGGGCCCGCTCGGCCTCGGCTGGCGCGTTCCCTTCGGCGATGCTTTTCCATTTGCGAATTTCAGCGTCACGCATGACGACCTCGAAACGCGCGTCGATCAGGTGGATGCGATCGAAAATGGTTTGCAGCTTGGTAGCCTTGTCCACGATGTGGACCGGCGTGGTGATCTTGCCGCAATCGTGCAGAAGCGCAGCGATACGCAGTTCGTAACGATCCTTGTCAGTTAGCTTGAAGTCGGCGAGTGGGCCTTCGGTTGCAGCGTCGGCCGCCTCGGCGAGCATCATGGTCAGTTCAGGAACACGCTGGCAATGACCGCCGGTGTAGGGCGACTTTTCGTCGATAGCCAGATTGATAAGTTTGATGAAGGATTCGAAGAGCGCCTCGAGTTGCTGGATGAGCTGTCGGTTGCTAAGGGCAATGGCGGCCTGCGAGGCGAGCGATTCGGCGAGGCGCTGGTCAGCTTGCGAGAAGAAGCCAAGCTGACCAGTACGCTGATCGATGGCGTTGATCAACTGGAGAATGCCGATAACCTCACCCTCGTGGTCCTTCATGGGGACGGTCAGGAAGGAGCATGATCGGTAACCATTGCGGAGGTCGAACTCCCGCGTACCGGAAAAATCGAAGCCCTCGGCACGATAGGCGTCGGCAATGTTGACGGTCTGTCCGGTAACCGCAGCATGGACAGCCACCATGGCATGATTGGGTGAACCATCGTCCAGAAAGAGTGGCAAATCCGGGAGCTTGTCGCGCGGCATGGGCGCGCCTGTGCCCCCCAGGGCGATGGCCAGGCTATCGGTGCGGACTATTTCAAACTGCAGCCGACGCCGATCATCCGAAACAAGGTATAAAGTTCCCGCATCCGCGTGGGTGATGCGCTTGGCGGCCACGACGATTTTCTCGAACAGAACAGGGAGCTGGCTTTCGACAGACAAGGCTGTACCGATCTCATTGAGCTGCTCGAGGCGACTAAACAGGTCGTCCGCGTTTTCCATGGTGGGCAGGCTCGATCAGAATTCCAGAATCTGATTGTTTTGCAGCATCTCAGGTGAGAAATCCTGGAGGCAGGTGTTGATCTCCTCCATGGTAGCCTCGATTTGCCCAGGCTTCAGGTGGGTGATGTAAATCCGGCAGGGGCGCGTCAATTTCTTTAGCTCCACTGCCAGCATATCCGGCCAGTAATGCCTGGAAAGTTCGGCCAGGCGACGCTCACGGTTCGGAAATGCACATTCGACGATCAGATGTTTGAGGTTTGGAATAGCGTTGACCGCGCCCCAGAAAGCCTCGCAGGGCCCCGTGTCTCCCGAAAACACTACGCTGCCAGATCCGGAATCTAGCCGATAACCGACAGCCGGGACGGTGTGCTCTGCCGGCAAGGCGGAAATACATCGCCCAGCCAGTGATACTTGCTCAAACACATCGATACTTTGAAACCGCATGAAAGGCTGATCGGCAGAAGGCACAACGGAGAAATCCGGCCAGATTGCCCAGTTGAAAATATGCTGGCGCAGGCTGTCGAGCACTGATTTCGTGCCGTAAACGATAAGTGGCTTGTCGCGAAAATCGGCTACGGAGTCGATCATCATTGGCAACGCAGCAATGTGATCGAGGTGGCTATGCGTGAGGAAAACGTGATCAATCGCCGCCAACTCGGCGATGGACAACTCGGTGACGCCCGTACCGGCATCGATCAGGATATCGTGGTCAACGAGAAAAGAAGTGGTTCGCTGGTGCCGTCCACCGATGCCGCCACTACAACCGAGTACGCGAAGCTTCATGCTTGTTGGGCCTGCCGAAAAGTGAGGCCGCCTTCGGGGTTCCCTGATGGCCAGCCTCGTGGAATTGTAACCCCCGGCCGCCCAAGCCGCCCAGCTTGGGACAAAAAAACAGCGTGCTCAGTGCTTGAGGAAAAACGCCATCTTGATGCCTGCGATTTCGATAACGTCGTGGTCCGCTAGCGGTACCGCCTGTGCGTCCAGTTCCTTGCCGTTGACAATGGGGAACTGACGCCCCTCCACATGCGTAAGGAAATAGCCATGCGGCCGCTTGGCTATCACAGCCACCTGCAGGCCGGGCTTCCCCAAGGTTGTGAGGGTTTTCGTGAGCTCCAGCTCCTTGCCGACATTGGCGCCATTCAGAAGCTGAATGGCCGCCGCAATGCCTGGCACAGGCCCCTTTGGTTGCGATGCCATGCCGATTCCGGAACGAATCCCGTTGTCTGTCGGTGCCAGTTGCAGTTCTGAAGGCAATCTCAGCGAGCCTGAACGAATTGCCGCATTCTTTTCGAAGTCGCTTGCAGCAGCCCCCGCCTGCAAGTCGGCCATGTACTTCAGCTTGTACTTTCCCAACTCGATAATGTCGTTGTTGCGCAGAAAGTGTTTTTTGATCGGCTGTCCATTGACCAGGGTGCCGTTGGTGCTATTGAGGTCTTCGAGGAATGAATCGGCGAGAATCGTCACGACCACGGCGTGCTCGCCGGATATCGCCAGATTGTCGATCTGGATATCGTTCTGCGGCTTGCGCCCGATGGTCAAACGCTCCTGATTGAGCTGAATTTCCTTGAGCACCAAGCCATCCATAGAGAGGATCAGTTTTGCCATCTCGCCTTCCTCATATCACTGCAATCGGGCCAGTAGCCGCTGCCACCAGCCCCTGGGCGAGGAAAAATCGCCCAGAACCTTGACCAAAATCACCGACACGTTGTCGCGCCCACCATTTGCATTGGTCAGGTGAATCAGATGATCCGCCGCCAGTGCCAGATTTGAACTCAACGTCTGCAGGGTTACCGCAATATCCTCATCGTCGACCATGTCATTCAGGCCATCGGAGCAAAGCATGACGATATCCCCTGGGCGTACGTCGAAATCACGGACCTCGACCTCAACATCGGGGTCTACCCCGAGTGCTCGGGTCACCAGATTCCGGTTTTCCGCATAGCGCGCCTGTTCCGCAGTGATGATGCCACTATCAAGCTGCTCCTGTAAAAGGGAATGATCACGAGTCAGTTGTTCCAGGCGCGCACCACGCAAACGGTACAGTCGCGAATCGCCTACATGCGCCACACTCATCCGATTGTCGTAAAACCAGGCCAGAACGAGCGTGGTTCCCATGCCGGAATATTGGGAGCATCCCTGCGCAGCATTGAAGATAGCCAGATTGGCTGCCTTCACTTCGTTGATGATATGGCTGTCAATCGTTGCTGAATCGCAGATGCCCCGTTTTAGGACTGCCGGTGAGTTGATCACCCCAGCGATATCCTCGGCCAAGCGGGTCGTTGCCAAGCCGCTGGCTACCTCGCCGGCATTGTAGCCCCCCATACCGTCAGCAAGTATGGCTACACCAAGGCCCGGGTCAGCAAAAATGGCGTCTTCGTTGTGCGATCGGATCATGCCCGGATCTGTGCGCATCGCCATTTCCAGAGCATCAGCCAGCCTCACCGGTTAGCCCCTGTCCGAGCACAGCGGCCCACGGCGAATCTCTCGACGAGTGCCATCAGCGGGAAGCCGCGCATCCCGCAATCATGAACAGCCCATCCCAATACCGCCCGCAACATCTCTCCCCCGCCGATGGCTGCGCCCCAAGCGTTTTCGGGACACACAACCGTCACATTCTTACCTGTCGGAGCGATTCGGTCAAACGTCACTTCATGGGAATAGGCTGGCCTATGCCATTGGCTTCGGCCAGCTCAAGAACCCGGCGCGCCACTGCAAGATCCTGAATGGCCATTCCTTGTGACTCAAACAGCGTGATCTGAGCCGCAGATGTCCGCCCAGCATGGCGACCGACCATGACATCACCGAGCTCCACCAGCTGTCGCGTGTGCAAACGCCCCTTTTCCAGCAAGGGCAGCAGATCGCCCGCCTCGGCCAGGGCCGTGGGCTGCGAATCGACGGCAATCAGATCACAGCGCCTGACGCTTGCCTCCGACAACTCCTGACGAATCAGCGAATTGGAACCAGCCGCATTAATATGCACACCAGGCTCAAGCCAGTCTGCCTCAAACAGCGGCTGCGCTGCTGTCGTCACCGTCCCAATGACATCGCTGTTCCGCACCGTCTCTTCTGCGCTGGCAGCGGGCTCGACAGCAACGCCCGTCAGTTCTTTCATGCGCCGGCAAAAATCCCGCAACTTGTCGGCCTTGCGACCAAAGACTTTCACCTGCTCCAGCGGCAATGCGGCGCAGAGCGCCCGAACGTGCCCCTCCGCCTGCCAGCCGGAACCAAACACCCCGGCGATCCGCGAGTCAGACCGCGCCAGCCAGCGGGCCGCGACACCGCTCGCAGCACCAGTGCGGATCATGCCCAGATAATCAGCCTCGATGACTGCCTTGAGCTGACCCGTTGCAGCATCGAACAAATGAACCAGAAAACGGTTCCCACTCTTGTTGCTGGTATACGCCTTGTAGCCAATGACCCCTTGCGCCGGAAGCGCTCCCTGCAATACATGCAGCACGGTCTGGGGCAGACGGCTACGCGCCCGCGGGGTATCGATGGCCAGACCATTGGCCAGGTCGCGATGCGCCGACGCCACCGCCTCCAACGCCATTTCTGCGGTCAACAGGCTTTTTACGTCATTTTCCGAAAGAAACAAGGCCATGCTTTTCCCCTAAACGATGGTGACGTCCTGCCGGGCGAGAATCCGTTTTTCTAACCAGCGACCGACGGTCACAACTATCAGCGCGCCGACAACCCCGGCTGCTTTGGCTGACCAATCTGGCAACTGCGTGAGAATAGCAGTGACGCCGTGATCAGAAAAAATCATCTGGCCGGCGACATAGCCGAGCAAAGCCGCGCCAATCAAAACGATGGACGGATAACGCTCCATCCAGTGCAGGATCAATTGGCTGGACCAGACAATCAGCGGAATGCTGACGGCCAGCCCAAAAAGCAGCAAGGCCAGGCTGCCATGCGCGGCACCGGCAACCGCGATGACGTTGTCCAGGCTCATCACGAAATCGGCAACGACGATGGTTTTTACTGCACCCCATAAATTCGAAGACGACTCGATGTCATGCCCGACCTCGTCTTCCGGCAACATGAGCTTGATGGCGATCCACAGCAGCAGCAAGCCGCCAACGAGCTTGAGCCAAGGCAAATTCATGACCAATGCGGCAAACACCGTGAGCACGACGCGCAGGCCGATGGCGCCGGCGACACCCCAGAAAATGCCCGTCTTGCGTTGCTCTGGCGACAGATTGCGAACCGCCAGTGCGATGACCACGGCGTTGTCGCCGGAGAGCACGATATCGATCAGAATGATCTGGCCGACAGCGACCCAGAAAACAGCTGAAGTTAGATCAAGTTCCATAAAAACCAGGCGTAAAAAAGGCGGACACGCGGCCCGCCTTTTTTGGTTGAGCTAGGCTCGAATACTACAGCAGACCCTTGAGCAGCTTGGCCATTTCGGACGGGTTACGCGTCACGGTGAAACCACAGGCTTCCATGATTTCCAGCTTGGCATCAGCCGTGTCGGCACCGCCGGAAATCAACGCACCAGCGTGACCCATGCGCTTGCCGGCCGGGGCGGTAACACCGGCGATGAAGCCGACGATCGGCTTCTTCATGTTTTCCTTGCACCACATGGCTGCTTCGGCTTCGTCAGGACCACCGATTTCGCCAATCATGATGACGGCGTCGGTATCCGGATCATCGTTGAAAGCCTTCATGACGTCGATGTGCTTCAGACCGTTGATCGGGTCACCACCAATACCGACGGCAGACGACTGGCCCAGACCGATTTCGGTCAGCTGGCCAACGGCTTCGTAGGTCAGGGTGCCGGAGCGGGAAACCACACCAATACGACCCTTCTTGTGGATGTGACCCGGCATGATGCCGATCTTCACTTCGTCCGGAGTGATCAGGCCAGGACAGTTCGGGCCGAGCAGCAGGGTCTTCTTACCGCCCTTCGCTTCCTTTTCCTTCATCTTGTTGCGCAGGATCAACATGTCGCGAACAGGAATGCCTTCGGTGATGCAGATGGCCAGATCGAGGTCGGCTTCAACAGCTTCCCAGATCGCGGCAGCAGCACCCGGGGGCGGCACGTAGATGACGGAAACGGTGGCGCCGGTTTCAGCCGCTGCTTCCTTGACGGAGGCGTAGATAGGAATATTGAAGATGGACTCGCCAGCCTTCTTCGGGTTCACACCGGCAACGAAGCACTCTTTGCCGTTTGCGTATTCCTGGCACTTTTCCGTATGGAACTGACCGGTCTTGCCGGTGATGCCCTGGGTGATGATGCGGGAGTTCTTATTGATGAAAATGGACATTCAGTAGCTCCTTACTTGACCGCAGCAACGATCTGGGTGGCGGCTTCGGCCATGGAATCGGCAGAGATGATCGGCAGGCCGGATTCCTTCAGAATCTTCTTGCCCAGATCTTCGTTGGTACCCTTCATGCGCACGACCAGCGGCACGGACAGATGGGTTTCACGAGCCGCCGCTACCACGCCGGTGGCGATGGTGTCGCACTTCATGATGCCGCCGAAGATGTTGACCAGGATGCCCTTGACCTTGGGGTTCTTGAGCATGATCTTGAAGGCTTCGGTGACCTTCTCGGGGGTGGCGCCGCCGCCCACGTCGAGGAAGTTGGCGGGCTCGGCGCCGAAGAGCTTGATGGTGTCCATGGTGGCCATGGCCAGACCGGCACCGTTGACCAGGCAGCCGATGTTGCCGTCCAGGCTGATGTAGGCCAGGTCGAACTTGGAAGCTTCCACTTCGGCGGGGTCTTCTTCGTCCAGATCGCGCAGGGCCACGATTTCGGGGTGGCGGAACAGGGCGTTGGAGTCGAAGTTGAACTTGGAGTCCAGGGCGATGATGTTGCCCTTGCTATCGCGGTTCAGGGGGTTGATCTCGACCAGCGAGGCGTCGGTGTCCATGTAGCACTTGTAGAGCTTTTGGCACACGTC